>JAWQFW010000020.1:8547-35394 GCA_035968095.1 Oscillatoria sp. PMC 1068.18 | reverse complement strand
GGGGATTGGGGATTGGGGACTGGTAACTGATAACTGGTAACTGGTAACTGATAACTGGTAACTGGGGATTGGTCACTGTTGAGTGCTAAGAATAATTAACTGATTTTGGAGCAGCGATCGCACTACGTCGATCTCTAAAGAATTTTCAGCCAAAATCTCACCAATACTGCTACTGTGCTGTAATTCCGAATTACGAGCGCAAGCTTGCAGAAATTTAAATTCTGCTTCTGATAAGTTGATAATCTGATAGTCGTAGTTGAATAAAGACCGACTTTCCCAACCGTGGATACAGGGATGTAGTTCGGGAATGGCTGCTTTTAGCTTTTCCTCACTTGACCACTCTACGGGGTTTAATGGTTCTCGTCCGAGGAAAAATTCGTAGTGGCTAACCTGCTCGGGGTCGAGTAACTCAATGAGTCGATAACGTTCTTTGTCACTTAATTGTGACGCTCTGGCGATCAACTCTGGTGCTTTGTCCAAAAGTCGCTCTAGCTGCCAAATTTGCGGATTAGAAAAGCCGATAAATTTTAACCCACTTGCCTCAATCAACTCAAATAAAGTCTCGATATTGTAATCAATTTCTTGCGGATGGACGTACATATCCGCAAAACATTCGTCTCGTTGATTTTCTAAAGACCAACGTTCTTTTTCGCGCTTGACAATTCGATTATTTTCTGGTAGCGAAGCAAAAATTTTTCTGCCAATTTGTACCCCATCTTGATAATCGCCTCGCTGTTTTTTTTGCAAAAGCGCGATCGCCTGTTGCATCAAACTAATTTCCCAACGTCCCAACTCACCATAAACAAAAATGTGCATCAAGCCGCCAGGAGCCAACTTTCGTGCTAAAGCTTGAATTCCAGCGATCGGATCGGGTAAATGATGTAAAACCCCGACGCAGTTAATTAAATCAAACTCTCCCGGTAATTGGTCAGCCTCCACCAAATTAAGCTGGTGAAACTGGACTCGATTAGCTCCAGAACGGCGACAGCGCTCCTTTGCTACCTTCAAAGCACCCGAACTCAAATCAATTCCGACCACTTCCGCTTCCGGGTTCAAATGAACTAAATACTCGGTTCCCACACCAGTCCCACAACCTGCATCCAAAATCCGAATTTTTTCTTGAGGCGGTTTTTGACCCAGACAGAAATTATAAGCAGCCACCCAATTCCAGCGCCAGTTATAACCTGGAGGTGGTTCATCTAAAAGAGGCTCTGGAGGAAACGGATAAGTATCATACAGCCGTTGGACAGCCGTACTAATTTCCCGATTCTCTGATTCTGATTTAGTTTTGTTCACGATCGCTCACCCAGTGCTTGCAAATTGGCAAAAATTAATTTTTTCTTCTTCACAGGTCAAGAACAGACTACCAAGACACTTCCATTTACTCGCCTCGATCTTGACCTGACCAAGCTGGTTTAGCTTAATTTAAGCAGTCAATCTCGCTTTTGTTTCCTACATACTTCTTAACAAATCCGCTCAGGAAGCCCGAAACGTTTTAATGTAAAAGCTGACCGAGATTTTTTTTAAGATTCGTTTTAGTACATGGCTTTCAGGTCTGAGAGTGCAGATTGGATCACAAGCTGCGATCTTGCAAAATTGGTAAAGACAGCCTATTTTAGCAAAACTCCAGAAGCTGAAAGCTTCTCTTCAGTAAATATTGGATGGGAGATAAGAATGAGTGTTACGGCAAGTGGTGGAAGTTCATTAGCGCGTCCGCAACTATATCAAACTGTACCAGTCTCGACAATTTCAATAGCGGAACAACAAGACCGTTTTCCAGAAAATGCCGAGTTGAAACAACTAGAGACCTATTTTAGTTCTGGTAGCCAGCGCATTGAGATTGCTCAAACAATCAGCCAAAATTCTGATTTGATTGTCTCGCGTGCAGCAAACCGGATTTTCGTTGGTGGTTCGCCGATGTCTTACCTGGAAAAGCCCCAGGAAGATGTAGGTCAAGAATTGGTCAAAGCAGGAGCAGCAAGTAGTGCAAATGCTCTGGGTAACGTGACCTTCTCCGAAAGCGGCGGTAGCGGCTTTTTAGAAGGATTGCGATCGCTATTTAGCACTCCAGGTGGCGGCGGCGGCGGTGGTCGAATTCCCGCAGGTTTTCGACCGATTAACGTTTCTCGCTACGGCGCAAGAAATATGCAAAAGTCCCTGCGAGACTTAGCTTGGATGCTGCGCTATCTGAGTTATGCGATCGTCGCAGGCGACCCAAATATCATTGTGGTCAACGTTCGTGGTTTGCGAGAAATCATTGAAAATGCTTGTTCAGGAGCAGCGACAATCGTCGCCCTACAAGAAATGCGCGTTGCCACCTTAGGTTACTTCCGCAAAGACCAAGAAGCACAAGCGATCGTGGCTCAGTATTTTGAAATCCTGGTCAACGAATTCAAAGCACCAACTCCTTCTGACAAACTACGTCAAAGTTCCAGCCCTGACAAACAAGGGCTACAACTGCCTCAAAGTTACTACAATGCGGCAGAAAAACGGCAAAAGTTCGTCATGAAACCAGGGCTTTCAGCGTTAGAAAAACAAGCTACGGTTAAAGCAGCTTATCGCCAAATCTTTGAGCGGGACATCACTCGTGCTTATAGCCAGTCAATATCTTACCTAGAATCCCAAGTCAAAAATAGCGACATTTCCATGAAGGAATTTGTCCGTCGTCTAGGTAAATCGCCTTTATACCGTAAACAATTCTACGAACCTTTCATCAACTCTCGCGCACTCGAACTCGCTTTCCGTCATTTCCTCGGACGCGGTCCCTCTTCGCGCGAAGAACTGCAAGAGTATTTTTCAATTGTTTCCAACGGTGGACTAGCAGCGTTAATCGACGCACTGGTTGACTCCCAGGAATATTCCGATTACTTCGGCGAAGAAACAGTACCTTATCTGCGCGGCTTAGGCTTAGAAGCCCAAGAATGCCGGAACTGGGGAATGCAGCAAGATTTATATAACTACAGCGCCCCGTTCCGTAAGATTCCCCAATTTATTACTACTTTTGCCGAATATACCAATCCTTTACCAGACCAACATCCTTACGGTTCTGGAAACGATCCGTTGGAAATTCAGTTTGGCGCAATTTTCCCGAAAGAAACCCGCAACCCCAGTAGCAGTCCAGCACCGTTTAAAAAAGATACCAAGCGGATTTTAATTCACCGAGGTTCAGCAATCAATAACCAAGTCGGTAATCCCGGTGCGCGAGGCGAATTTCCTGGTTCTCTGGGTGCAAAAGTCTTCCGTTTGGATCAACGTCCCTTCTCTGGTTTAGGTGCTAAAAGCAATCAAAGCGATAGTGTCAAATTTAGCGAAAATTCAACACAAGCAGTCATCCGGGCAGCATATCGTCAGGTATTTGGACGAGATGTTTATGATGGTCAGCGTCAGAAAGTAGGAGAAATTAAGCTAGAAAACGGCGAAATTACTTTGCGCGAGTTTATCCGCATTTTGGCGAAATCCGATGTTTTCCGGAATCTTTACTGGTCTTCGCTGTACGTTTGTAAGGCGATCGAGTATATTCATCGTCGCTTGTTAGGTCGTCCTACTTATGGACGGCAAGAAATGAATCAATACTTCGATATTTCCGCCAAGAAAGGTTTCTATGCCTTGATTGACGCAATGATTGATTCTCTCGAATATAACGAGGCTTTTGGGGAAGATACGGTTCCTTATGAACGTTATTTGACTCCTGGTGGTTATCAGTTACGCAAAGCTCGTCCTGGTTCAATTGCTAAGGATGCGGGAGTTCGCGTGGACAAAGAAGTTACGCCTCGCTTTGTTGAGTTGGGTCAAGTCCAAGAACGAGCAGAAGTTGAAGTTGAGTCTCGCATTAAGCAAGGTGTTACTGTAGAACGTCAACAAACCAAGATATTTAAGTTGACTAATCTCAATGACAAGGTGGCGCTAGAAAATACGATTCGAGCCGCATATCGTCAGATTTTTGAGCGTGATGTTGAGCCTTATATTGTGAAGAACGAGTTTACTGCTCTTGAGAGTAAGCTTTGTAATGGCGAAATTACTGTCAAGGAGTTTGTTGAAGGCTTAGGTTGCTCGGATCTTTACATCAAAGAGTTTTATACTCCTTATCCGAACACGAAGGTAATTGAGTTAGGTACTAAGCATTTCTTGGGTCGCGCTCCTTTGACTCAGAAGGAAATTCAAACCTATAATCAGATTCTTGCTGGTCAAGGTATTCGTGCTTTTGTGAGTGCGATGGTGAATAGCATGGAGTATCTGGAGGTGTTTAACGAGGATACGGTTCCTTATCGTCGTTTCCCGACTTTACCAGCCGCGAACTTCCCGAATACAGAGAAGCTTTATAACAAGCTTACGAAGCAAGACCGCGAGTTGGTGGTTCCTAGCTTTGAACCTGTAATATCCAGCGTGGATAGTGCGAAAATGCCTTTGACTGGAAAGGCGCTTGCGGAGATGCGATCGCAACAACAGCAGCCAGAGGTGGCACAGGTGGGTCGCTCTTTTAGTAACGTTCAGGCGCAAGTGAGTCCTTCTCGCCCCAAAACAGCACGAATTTTCCGCTTGCAACCCCAAGCGACTGAGGCGCAAGTAGAACAAGTTTTACAGGCTGCTTACTGCCAAGTGCTTGATCTTTGGAGTGCGGATGTTCCTCATGAGTTACGGAGTCCTGAGTTGGACAGCCAGTTGCACGCAGGCAAAATTTCAGTCCGTGAATTTGTTCAAGCGCTGGTAAATGAACCGACTTATCGCCGTCGTTTCTTTGCTCCTTATCCGAACCAAAAGGTAGTTGAGTTGTTGTTCCGCCATTTGTTGGGTCGCACTCCAGTAAATGCAGAAAGTGCAGAGTTGGAACGTCTGTTAACTGAACAGGGGCTAGAAGCCGCAGCAACAGCATTGATTAATAGCTCGGAGTACAATCGCTTCTTTGGTGAAAATGTTGTCCCTTATCAGCGTTTTTCCTCGAAGTGATTTGAGAGTGTCTCACTCGGATAACGATTCGGCTTTTGCCCAATGCTTGGTTGGGCGAAAGCCGTTACGGTTGAAGCTCTAGTTGACAATTTACTTCTTGGGTAAGTGCGATCGCCAATAAAAGTGCGATCGCACTCCTAAACATTGGTAACAAAAATGAGGAAAATTGTTAAAAGATATTAAGTAATAAGAGCGAAGGTGAAATAAATGCCGCAAAATTATTTCGGAAGGTTGCTTAAGTAACTGCGGTAAGTGTCCGGAGCTAGTTGTTCCTTGAGAGTGTTTACAGCTAAGTAAATCATCCCGATCAACTTTTGCCGCAGCCGGGATAGTGCCTCTCAAAGGTGTAAACTAACAACACACCTACTCACAAAAAGACAACTAAATCTCTGGGTCACAAATTCAACATACTTACGGGAGGAATCCATCAATGAGTATCGTCACGAAGTCAATCGTGAATGCAGATGCCGAGGCTCGCTATCTCAGCCCTGGCGAATTAGATAGAATCAAAAGCTTTGTCGCTAGTGGCGAAAGTCGTTTGCGTATTGCTCAAGTTCTAAGTGAGTCTCGCGAGAGTATCGTTAAGCAAGCAGGGGACAAATTATTCCAAAAGCGCCCTGACGTTGTTTCTCCTGGTGGCAACGCTTACGGCGATGAAATGACTGCTACTTGCTTGCGTGACATGGACTACTACCTCCGTCTCGTTAGCTATGGTGTAGTAGCTGGTGACACTACCCCAATTGAAGAAATTGGCTTGGTTGGTGTAGCAGAAATGTACAAGTCTTTAGGAACCCCAATTGATGCGGTAGCTGAAGGCATTCGTGCAATGAAAGAAGTTGCTATTTCCAAGATGTCTGCTGAAGACGCTGGCGAAGCAGGTTCTTACTTCGATTATGTAATTGGTGCGATGCAGTAGGTATCTACCTACTCCAAACAGGCAAGAGTAATTTTGCTTACTGTTGAAAGGTCATTAAAAAGCTAGGTGAAATCAGCGCCTTTGGCGTGCAGAAAAAAGGAAAAAAATCATGCAAGACGCAATTACCTCAGTAATCAACTCGGCTGACGTTCAAGGTAAATACCTGGACTCTAGCGCACTCGATAAGCTTAAGGGCTATTTCCAAACTGGCGGACTCCGTGTTCGTGCAGCTAGCGTTATTAGCGCTAATGCAGCAGGAATTGTTAAGGAAGCCGTTGCTAAGTCCTTGTTATACTCTGATACAACTCGTCCTGGTGGCAATATGTACACCACTCGTCGCTATGCAGCTTGCATTCGCGACTTGGACTACTATCTGCGCTATGCTACCTACGCAATGTTAGCAGGCGATCCTTCCATTCTTGACGAGCGCGTACTCAACGGTTTAAAAGAAACCTACAACTCCCTCGGAGTACCCATCGGCAGTACCGTTAACGCTATCCAAGCGATGAAAGAAGTAACCGCTAGTTTAGCTGGTGCTGATGCAGGTAAAGAAATGGGTGTCTACTTCGACTACATTTCCTCTGGCTTGAGCTAAAAATAGCGCTCTGGTGTTCTGAGCTTGCTGGTAGAGACCTCTGAGAAAGGTTCGGGAAGTCCAGAGTGAGTGCTAGCTGTTTCAAGGCTTGTCTTAAGTGAAGATTTGTTTTGACGAGCTAGTATTGACTCTTGACCCCCGAACTTTGTTATATGTGTTAATTTTTGTATATCAAATACTACACTAGAGTAGGCAAGCTCAATCAGGATTCTTTGAGAAACTAAAGATAAGAAAATTTTTCCCACTTAAAACCGAAGGAGAAAGTAGTACAATGCGAATGTTTAAAGTCACTGCTTGCGTTCCGAGCCAAACTAGGATTCGGACTCAGCGCGAGTTACAAAATACTTACTTTACAAAATTAGTTCCTTATGATAATTGGTTTCGCGAACAACAGCGAATCATGAAAATGGGCGGTAAAATTGTCAAGGTAGAGTTAGCTACTGGTAGAAAAGGAACTAATACCGGATTACTATAAAATAATCTGACTGATCAAATCAACTTCGGAGGTCGTTAAAGACCTCTTTTTTGTTGACGAGATTTGTTTAGCCTAGCAGAGAAGATAAGATGACAATAGCGAAACGGTGTAAATAATTGTTGAGAGTTCTACGCTATTTAATTCCTTTTTTAGACCCTGAAGTCCGTTCTTGGGCTATGGAAGCGCGGTTACTGCGTTGGTTGACTTTTATTTGGCTGTTTATCGGCTTAGTAACTTTGTTTTCAGCCTCTTACCCGATCGCCGACGCTGAGTTTGGAGATGGGCTGTATTATTTCAAAAGGCAACTGCTGTGGGTATTAATGGGCTTAGTGGGGTTTAATGTTTTGGTGCGATCGCCACTGCACTATTTGCTCAAAACTGCCCGTTGGATAGTTTTAGTCTTATTGGGTTTACTAATTTTTACCTTAATTCCTGGAGTAGGAACTACGATTAATGGTGCAACTCGCTGGATACCCATTGGTTCTTTAGTGATGCAGCCCTCCGAATTACTGAAACCTTTTTTAGTGATTCAAGGTGCGTGTGTATTTGGACAATGGGAACGCCATAGTTGGTTGGTTCGAGGCGGTTGGCTGGTAGTTTTTGCCCTAATTTTAGCGGGAATTTTGTTACAGCCAAACTTAAGTACCACAGTTTTATGTGGAATGACTTTATGGCTAATCGCCCTCGCTGCGGGATTACCTTATTTACAATTGGGAGGAGTAGCGATCGCGGGATTGATGTCCGCTTTAATTAGTATTAGTCTCCAGGATTACCAGCGTCGTCGTGTCATGTCTTTTCTCAATCCTTGGAAAGATCCGATGGGCGACGGGTATCAATTAGTGCAAAGCTTGTTAGCAGTAGGATCTGGCGGTACTTGGGGATCTGGTTTTGGACTTTCCCAACAAAAGCTGTTTTATTTACCAATTCAACATACAGACTTTATTTTTGCTGTCTTTGCTGAGGAATTTGGCTTTGTCGGTAGTTTAGTTTTGTTATTGCTACTGATGACTTATGCGACAATGGCTCTTGTCGTTGCTTCTAAGTCTCGTCATCCTGTACAAAGATTAGTAGCGATCGGGGTCATGGTTTTGATTGTCGGACAGTCTTTACTGAATATTGGTGTCGCTACTGGGGCTTTACCTACCACTGGTTTACCTTTACCTTTGTTCAGCTACGGTGGTAATTCGATTATTGCGACATTGATTTGTATGGCTTTGTTGATTCGGGTTGCTAGAGAAAGTAATGAAGCGGAAGTAATTCCTCTACAAAAACCGCGTCGTTCCAAAGCTGGAAATCAACGTCAACGTCAAGGAGTTTAGAAACCTCGTTTTTTGAGGTGATTAAGAATTGGGGATTGGGGATTGGAAATCAAGACGATAACCCACTGACGACTGTTAAGTTTTGAGTTAATAACTGATTAGTGAGTCCCTTCGAGTCACCTTTACCCACTTACCCAGTCCCAAGTCCCCAAAAGAAGAGTGTTGGGGGTATGGGAGGTGTTGGAAGTGTTGGGAGGTGTGAGAAGAATTAGAAATTACCAACAGACATCGAACCCAACCATTTACTCTTCCAATTCCCCCAATTCCCCCAATTCCTCCATTTCCCCCTTCCCAGTCCCAAGTCCCCAATCACCAGCCACCAATCACTATTGATTAGCAGCTTCTTCACCTTGATTAATATAAGTAGAAACGTTTCTGATCGCTTGAATTGCGTAGGGATCTTGAGGACGTTGTGCTAAAGCTCGTCTAAAATTAATCAAAGCAGTTTGATAATCTTCTTGCTTAGTAGCAGCGTAACCAATTCTCATGTAGCGATCGTAATCAGTTTCGGCTGCGGAATTATTCGTTGGTGCTTGCTGCTGAGTTTGGTTGTTGATAATATCATAAGCATTCCAATAAGCAATGGTAGCGTTGCGATCGTTGGGACGTTCTGCTAGCGCACCAGCAAAATACCTCAATGCTTCAGCATGGTCTCCTCGTTGGGAAGCCGCGTAGCCTAGTCTCATATAGTAATCATAAGGAGGTTCGTTATAGTTAGTAGTACCTGGTTCATTATTGGTAACTGAATTACTTGCTGGTGTTTGTGCTTGCTGTGCAGATGCTTCTAGAGGTAAAAATAAACTAATAGCTAAAATCGCGGGTAACAACTTAAAAAAATTACTAACTTTCATGGTTTCTTTATTTTTGATTAAAACAGTTATTATTTGCTTGATATGCTGAAATTGTCAACAAAAATGAATATTTTTACCTCTACCAAAGGGCGGTAACTTCTAGCAAAGTTTACTATTTAAGGCATACACCAATGGATAGAGGTTATGAACAAAAAAAATACGTTAGGAATATTTAATGAGTAGTTAAAGTTTAAAATAAGTTGATTGAGAAAAGAATTTAAAGCTAATTTTTTGGAAAAAGGTGAAAAGAAATGGAAGTAACAATTGATTTTTATAACTATGCGAAATGGTCGGGTATTTTAACCATAGCTTGTTTAGTTATTGCTGGTTTGGGCTTTATTTTTAAATGGGGGATTCGCTTTCGTTTAGTCGGTGTTACCGGATTTATGGGAGTGTTGACAGTCGGTTTATTCGCTTTAGGATTGGGTTTATTTAGTCATACAGTAATTCCCGGTTCAGTGCGCTATGCAGTGGTTTATGATAATGGTGCAAATCAAGCAGTAATTGCTGTACCTCCAGAGATAAATAAATCAGAATTATCAGCCACTTTACGTCAAGCTGCGGCGGATTTATATTCGTCGGGAAGATTAGGAAGAGGTAGCGATCGCCTAACAATCCGCGCGAGAACGGTAATCCACCCAGAACCAGGATTTTCTCAGCCGTTATACTTAGGTCAAGTTGGGCGATCGCTCTCAGATCGCAATGACGATCGACTCGCTTTAGAACTTTTCTCGGAAAGTTTCGCGCAGTTACCAGAATCAAACTCTTAAGGGGCGATCGCCACTTTCACCAGTTAGAAGTAATTAGTTTTTGACTTTTAAGCTTAGAAATATGGCAAAAAAAACTGCTGCTGCATTGTCCAGTAATTCCCAGACAAAAACCAATGTTCTCACCTCTTTAGCTGTAGCGCCAAATCAAGTTTTCCGAGGTGCTGGAATCATCGCCCAAGCAACGAACAAGATTGCTGATTTAGGCGATCGCCCTTTATTAGTTATTGGATCTCGCACGCTGAATCTTCTTGAACCTCAGCTACAACCAATTTTTGACAAAGAGCAATTAACAGTATTTTCGGCAACTTATAATCCTGATTGTTCCGAAGTTTCTCTCGCGGAACTTAAAAAACAAGTTACCCAACATCAAGCAGATTTAATTATTGGTGTTGGTGGCGGAAAAGCGCTGGATATAGCGAAATTATTGGGGTATCAATCACAATTACCTGTGGTGACGATTCCTACTTCCGCCGCGACTTGTGCAGCTTGGACAGCACTTTCTAATATTTATTCAGAGGAGGGTGCATTTGAATATGATGTTCCCCTCGATCGCTGTCCAGATTTATTAATTCTTGATTACAATCTGATTGAAACAGCACCAAAACGAACGTTGGTAGCCGGAATTGGCGATGCGATCGCGAAATGGTACGAAGCTTCTGTCAGTAGCGGTAGTTCCAACTCAACCTTAATTATCGCCGCAGTGCAACAAGCAAGAGTTTTGCGCGATCTTCTCTTCCAAAAAGCGGCGGCTGCTTTAGAATCTCCTGGTAGCGAAGCTTGGCGCGAAGTTGTTGATGCAACTGTCTTATTAGCTGGAGTAATTGGTGGCTTAGGTGGCGCTGCTTGTCGCACCGTTGCAGCACACGCTGTTCATAATGGCTTAACCCACATACCTGCCGCCCACGATGCTTTACATGGGGAAAAAGTGGCTTATGGTATTCTTGTGCAGTTACGCCTCGAAGAAATTATCCAAAATAATCAATTAGCCGCTTCAACCAGACAACAATTGTTAAAGTTTTACGCTGAGATTGGTTTACCGACAAGCTTAGAAGCGTTGGGGCTGGAAAAAGTGACTTTAGCTGAATTACGTCAAGCTGCAAAAATTGCTTGTCAGCCTGATTCAGATTTGCATCGGCTGCCGTTTTCGGTGTCGCCGGAACAATTAATGGCGGCAATGGTTTCCACGACTTTAACTGGGGAAACGAGTCGCGCAATCTCTTCGGTAGTTGGTGAAAGTTGAGATTGTTTGGATCGTGGGATGATGAGATGATGGGATGATTAGTAACTAATAACTGGTAACTGATAACTGATAGCTCGTAACTGATGAAACTAGATTGGATCGCCCCTGCAAAACGCCTTAGCGCTTTACCGCCTTATGTATTTGCCCGTCTCGATGAGTTGAAAGCGCGTGCAAGAGAACAAGGATTAGATTTAATAGATTTAGGGATGGGCAACCCGGATGGATCTGCGCCTCAACCTGTAATTGAAGCCGCGATCGCCGCTTTTAGCCATGCTCAAAATCACGGTTATCCTCCTTTTGAAGGAACGGCGAGTTTTCGTAGCGCGATCGCTAAGTGGTATCTGCGTCGCTATGGTGTGAATCTGGATTCTGATAGCGAAGCTTTGCCTTTGTTGGGTTCTAAGGAAGGTTTGACTCACTTGGCTTTGGCTTATGTGAATCCGGGGGATGTGGTGTTAGTTCCTGCACCTGCTTATCCGGCTCATTTTCGTGGTCCGGCGATCGCGGGTGGGGAAATTTACAATTTACATCTCAAAGCGGAACAAGATTGGCTAATCGATTTAACCGCCATTCCTGATGAAGTCGCTGAAAAAGCCAAAATTCTCTATTTTAACTATCCTAATAATCCGACAACGGCGACTGCGCCAAGAGAATTTTTTGAGGAAATTGTGGATTTTGCCCGTCGTTACCAAATTTTGTTGGTTCACGATCTTTGTTATGCTGAATTAGCTTTTGATGGCTATCAACCTACAAGTTTGTTAGAAATTCCCGGCGCAAAGGAAATTGGTGTGGAATTTCATACGCTTTCTAAGACTTATAATATGGCTGGTTGGCGGGTTGGTTTTGTGGTTGGTAATTCCCAGATTATTCAAGGTTTACGAACTTTGAAAACTAATCTTGATTATGGGATTTTTGCGGCAATTCAATCGGCGGCGGAAACTGCTTTACAATTACCCGATAGTTATGTTCAAGAAGTACAAGATCGTTATCGTACTCGACGGGATTTTTTGATTCAAGGTTTAGGAGAATTGGGTTGGAATGTGCCAAAATCGAAAGCGACAATGTATCTTTGGGTTCCTTGTCCCCCGTCAATGAGTTCTACGGATTTTGCTTTAGATACTTTACAAAAAACCGGGGTTGTGGTAACACCAGGAAACGCTTTTGGTGCGGCTGGAGAAGGATACGTGAGAGTTAGTTTAATTGCTGATTGCGATCGCTTGGGTGAAGCTTTACGGCGTTTTCAGCAAGCGGGTATTCGCTATCAATCTGAGGCTTTGGTTTAAGAGGTAGAGACGTTGGCTACAACGTCTTTACTAACATTTGTGACTTGTTATTTGTGTCTGAAAATTAAACTATTTTGTAACTTTTTTAGTTTGAAAGTTTATCTAAAACCAACTTGCTTTATCTACGCTACATAAAATTGTGTAGAGAAGTTATCTGCAAAGTCTCTCGATGAAATTCGTAGCCTTTGATTTTCCATTTCAGATTATGTCTGATTGTGTCTGAAAATCAAACTCTTTTCTGGCTTTTCTAGCTCGAAAGTTTCTCTAATAACTGAAGTGTTTTGACATCTTTTTGTCCTTGAAAATATTTATCCAGGACGTGCAAAAATACGGAATTAGCATTAGTTAGAGATGCGAATAAAGTCAGCGAAGATTTGAGTTTGAGGTCGTCAGGATAACCAAAGATTTCGTTAATTGAACGTCCCTCGATTGCTAAAATTATTTCGCTACATTCTAATAATCTTGCTCCTAAAAGAGAATGATTGAGATAGGCTTCGGCTTCTTTTCTACTTTTAATTGCATAATTTTTTTAAGTGGCACTCTTAGCTAATCCATCTATCTGCGGGAAGATATACCACATCCAGTGACTTCGTTTACGACCATTTTTTAATTCGGTGATGACAGTATCGTAGACTTTCGCTTGGGCTTTTAGGAAGCGATTTAAGTTATATTCGTCATCGCTAGGGAGAGGATTGTTGCTGCGAATCATGTTTAACTCCTAGGTGAGACTAATTTGGGTTTTTCCAGCGAGGAAATATCTCTACTCCACGATAGACAAAAAATGGCTTAACAATTTTTATCATAATTTACAGGATTCGCACAAATTGCTTTTATTTACTATTAAGAGGCTAATTAAATTTTCGTGTTGAATCTTGCTAAATTATTGGAGCTTTTATGAAAATGGATTTTGGAATCAAAGGAAAAGTAGCTGTAATTACTGGAGGAGATTCTGGTATCGGTCAAGCAACTGCGAAATTACTTGCTTCCGAAGGTGCGAAAATTGCCTTGTTAGACAAAACTGCTGATAAACTCGAACAAGCAGTTGAAGAAATTAAGCAAATTGGTGAAACTTTTCCGGTACAAGCAGATTTAACTAATTTAGAAGAAGTAGAATCAGCCCAAAAGCAGATCCTCGATCGCTTCGGTCAAGTTAATATTCTCGTTAATGCGGCGGGAATTACTGGGGCGACGAAAGAATTTCTGGAACTGAGCGATCGCGACTGGTATGAAACTCTTGATGTTGATTTTATGGCAGCAGTCCGAGTTTGTCGCGCTTTTATTCCTTCGATGCGCGAAGCAGGTTGGGGCAGAATTGTGTTAGTTAGTTCTGAAGATGCGCTTCAGCCTTATCCTGATGAAATGCCTTATTGTGCTGCGAAAGCTGCGATTATTAATTTGGCGAAAAATTTATCGAAAGCTTATGCAGAAGATGGTGTTTTAGTCAATACAGTTTCGCCAGCTTTTATCGAGACACCAATGACAGATAAAATGATGGAGCAGCGAGCAGAGAAATTAGGAGTAAGCTTTGATCAGGCGATCGCTACTTTCCTCGAAGAAAAACGCCCTCATCTCGAACTGAAGCGACGAGGTAAACCAGAAGAAGTAGCCGCAGTGATTGCTTTCCTTTGTTCGGAATTAGCTAGTTTCGTCGTCGGTGCTAATTATCGCGTCGATGGTGGTTCTGTAGCTAGTGTCTAAACTGATACTTTAATGTTACAAATTGTCCGAATTGATCAAAATCTCTCATTGGTTAATGGGAGATTATTCATACTTAAGTTAGGATGGTAATAACCACAACATTGAATTACAGGAGAAAGCGTTATCGCATTTAAATCAAAGCAACAAATTAACGGTCAAATCAGAGCTAACCAAGTTTTGCTCATTGACAAAGAAAACAACAATCGTGGTTTAACTGACACTTCAGAAGCTTTACAAGAAGCGAAACAAGCCGGATTAGATTTAGTGGTAGTCTCCCAAAGAGAAGACGAGGCTCCCGTAGCGAAAATTATCGACTACGGCAAACATAAGTACCAACAACAAAAGCGTCAGCGCCAAAGTCAGAGTGCGAAACCAACCCTCAAAGAAGTTAAACTTCGCCCTAACGTAGGTGAATCTGATTACGGGATTCGGATCGACAGAGCGGTAGAATGGTTGGACAAAGGCAATTTAGTTAAGTTTCAAGTACGTTTGCGAGGTCGAGAACGTCAACACCGCGATCGCGCGATTGAATTGCTAGAAAGAGTAATTTCCGATCTCGGTGCAGCAGCGAAAGTGCAAACCTTCGATCGGCGATCGCTAATCGTCCAAGTTGTACCAGCCTCTTAAATTAATTTTCACTTCAGCAAATTAACCAAGTACCTTCCGGTGAGGAGGTACTTTTTTTTGGCGATTGGAAATAAAAAACGAAAAATATCACAAAAGATAAATGTCATTAAACTAAATTCCAGGGAGATATTTAGGGTTTATCACTCTAGCATTGACTGGCGAAGAAAGTATAATCGAGGTACTTGTTTTTCCATACAAACTTAATTTACCAATCAACTCCTCCAAATGAGCAATCGAAGCCGCAATTACTTTCAGAGAAAAAGAATAATTTCCCGTCACATGATGACATTCTAAAACTTCTGGCAGGTCATTAACCAAGTCAATAATTTGCGGATACTTCTCAGGAGAAGTCGTCAGTTGAATTATCGCACTCAAAGGTAAACCAATTTCTTTCGCATTCAGTTGCGCTTGATACCCGACAATAACTCCCGCTTCTTCTAAACGCCTGATTCTTTCGGCTGCTGCGGGTGAAGATAATTTCACCATCCGTCCTAATTCCGAAAACGAAAGTCGGGCATTAGTTTGTAAAGCGTTTAACAACTGCCAGCTTGTCTCGTCTAATAATTTTTCATGATGAAAAGCCATAGTGCTTACTCAACTTAAGTTTTTCTCTATTTTCGCAGAAAAAGGTTAAAATTACTGTTCAAAATGAGCAATAAGTTAGTTAAATTAAAGGTAAACCGCTCGTAAATAAATCGGGATCATCAAACCAAAGATGCTTTTCAACAGAGAAAACTTAGGATTTTTTGATGATAAGTATCTTCAATCTTTTCCTAATTCTCTAACACTTTTTCTTTAGCAATTTCCTCAGCAATGAGTCACTGTCTTAATCCTAATTGTCCCAAACCTAAAAATCCTCCCCAAAACAAGTTCTGTCAAAATTGCGGAACAAAACTCTTGCTAGCGGAACGCTATCGGGCGCTAAAATCTCTCGGTGGTGGTGGTTTTGGGAGAACTTTTTTAGCGAGAGATGAGTATAAACCTTCTCAACCTTACTGTGCGATTAAACAGTTTTATCCTCAATCTCAAGGTACTAATAATCCTCAGAAAGCGGCAAGTTTATTTCATCAAGAAGCAGAACGTTTAGAAAGTTTAGGAAAACATCCCCAAATACCTGAACTTTTAGCTCATTTTGAACAAGAACAACATCTCTATATTATTCAAGAGTTTATTCAAGGACAAAATTTAGCTCAAGAATTAGCCGAATCTGGAGCTTTTAACGAAAATAAAATTCAACATTTGTTGAAAAGTTTATTGCCAGTTTTACAATTTATTCACTCCCAGAAAGTTATTCATCGCGACCTTAAACCAGAAAACATTATCCGCCGTCAAACTGACTCTATTTCCCATGTGGCTCAGGAAGAAAATGATTTAGTTTTAGTAGATTTTGGCGCGGCTAAATATATAAATCCGGTCAACTTTGGGAAAGCAGGAACTAAAATAGGTTCAGCAACTTATGCTGCACCGGAACAAAGTTTCGGCAAAGCTTTATTTGCTAGCGATATTTTTAGTTTAGGTGTTACTTGTATTCATTTGCTGACTAATATTGAGCCTTTTGACCTTTACGAAGCTCTCGAAAATGAGTTAGTATGGCAACGTTATTTAGTCGCTAGTCCAGTAAGTAAAGAATTAGCACAACTGCTTGACAAAATGATTCAAATGAATCTTAAACAACGCTATAAATTTGTTGGAGAAGTAATGAAAGATTTGGAAAATTTAGACAAGCAAAATAACTCTCAAATCGAAGCCAATAAGACTAAAGTTCGTCTCGGCTTAGGTAAGAAAATCAAAACATTTTCTACGACAATCTCAACGAAAGTGTCTCAGGCGATCGCGCTCGACTGGACGCAATTTACTCTCCACTATGAAGATTGTATCGAACTTTATGCCCCCAAAGCCCAAGTAGCTGAATATTTGACTCACCATAAGGATTGGTTTCCTCGTTGCGCTGCACCAATGCAAGTTTCACCAATTGGTAATAATGGTTATGATTTATTAATTGGGCGCTATGGCGCTTTTAACTACGAACAAGAAGTCAGAATTGGTTTAGAATTAGTGCCTCCAGATGCTCAAGGAATTTATCGGATTAGCACTATTCCTTTACCTGATTATAATCCTCCTGGTTATGAGGTAGATTTCCGAGGAAGTTTTTATTTACAAGAAGTTCCTTTCGATGCGAATAAATTTGTTTTTCCAGAGTCTACAAAGGTAGTAATACCTAATGTTTTAACTCAATGGCTCTGGCAGTTAAATCTAGAAGTAGCTGTTCAATTTCCTAGCTTTATTCGCAATATGCCTGCGAATATTGTTCAAAGCACTGGCGATCGTTTGTTGAAGCAAATTGTTCGTCAAGTTTCGCGCCGACTTGCTGATAAAGTCCAAAAAGATTTTCACAATAGCGTAGGATTACCAATTCCGCAGAAAATCAAGTAAGATGAAAAGATTATCTGACGAGTGGTTGCAAATTTTTGGGGTTAAAAAAAGAAATGAAAACGAGTTTTTGGAGTTTAGGAATATCAACAATAGTTAGTTTAGTGGCGCTTTCATCGTTAAATCTTCAGCGTCATAATTTTCAAGTTAGATTATTAGCACAGGAATTTGAAGAATCAGAAGATAACTTTGAATATTGGGCGCAATCTTGTAGCGAATCAAATAATCCTAATCAAGCGATCGCCGCTTGCGATCGCGCTCTTACTTTTGATAATATTGACGCTCGATTTCTGGCTTTGACTTGGTATAATCGCGCAGTAATGTTAGGGAGTCTGGGACGTTTTACTGAAGCGATCGAATCTTATAATGAAGTAATAAAATTTAATCCCGATCGCGCCGATTTGATGTCGAGAACTTGGTATAATAACGGGATCATGTTTATGCAATTAGGGCGCTACCAAGAAGCAGTGTTTGCTTTCGAGCAAGCTTTGGAAATTTTTCCAGATTTCGATTTGGCAAGGCAAAAGCGTAACTCGGCTTTAATTCAACTTAGAAATTAACATTTATTTCCTAGAAAAAAACTTTATGGGTAAACAAGCGAAACTCAAGAAACAACGCCGAGAAGCTAAAACAAATCCAGCTTCCGAATCGACAAAACCAAAATATCAATCAACTGAATTTGTGAAACAGTTAGCAAGAGAAGGTTATCAACTCAAAAAAGGGCAAGCTTCTCCGGAATTACCTGATTCTAAACCCAAACCTACCTTGTAATCACTAAGTTTGTAGTTAGTGCTTGGGCGATGTTTTCTCGAAGAAGTGAAAATTAATAACTTCAGGAAATTTGAGAGTTTGTCGCGATCATTTTAAGAGGATTTTGACAACAAAAAAATGAATTTAGTCAATAGCGAGAAATAAAACTTAATCTTGCGTTACTTCTAAATAAATATGCTCCAAACGCACGGGCTGACGAGCGAGAGAATCTAAAGTAATACCGGGAAATTGAGTCAGAATTTCGCTTAATTCTAACGGTTTCGGCAACCAAAAAGCTAAATCTCCTCCATAACGTCGCACCGGATAACCTAACTCTTCAGCGCGCGCGATCGCCTTTGACTCGTCTTTGGTTTGAATAATGACAACTTCCGCAGCAGGAATACGCGATCGCAACTCATCCAAACTCCCCTCAGCGACAATTTGCCCCTGCTTCAAGATTCCGACGCGATCGCATAACCTTTCGGCTTCATCCAACAAATGAGTCGTCAGCAAAATTGTCATTCCTTGACTTCGCAACCGCCGAATTAACTCCCAAATCTCATAACGCGCTTCGATATCCAAACCTGTCGTCGGTTCGTCTAAAATTAGTAACCGAGGATTATGTACCAACGCCGTCGCAATATTCAAACGTCGCTGCATTCCCCCACTCAAATTTTCGACTGCACATTTTGCCTTATTTGTCAAGTTAACCGCCGCTAAATTAGCAGCAACTTGTTGACGACGCTGCTGTTTATTTAACCCATAAATTTGCGCGAAAAAATGTAAATTTTGCTCGCAATTAAGACTTTTATAAAGTAAATTTTCTTGCGGCGCAACCCCCAGCCAACTTTTCGTTACCTGGGAAACAACTTGATTATTTATTTTAACAGTACCGCTATCTGCTTTCAGTAAATTACAGATAATATTAATAGTTGTAGTTTTCCCCGCCCCATTAGCACCAAGTAAACCATAAACTTCTCCCAGTTTAAGCTCAAAACTCAAACCTTGTAAAACCCGAATATCGCCGTAACTTTTTTCAAGATTGGCAACTTGTAACATCAGCAAGATTAATATCTTTAGCGCTCATTATTAAGTAATAATTTCCAGTTTACAACCGACGCTCAACCAGCAACATTCGCCGATAAGACAACCAACCTCCCGCAACCATAATCGCTGCAAACACACTCAAAAACCAAAGATGTTCGCCAATTTCCTCTAAACCTTTTCCTTCCGCCCAAACACCAATTAGAGCCTCATTCATGTGATAAACCGGATTATATTTAGCTATTCTCAACAAACTCTCAGGAAACAAAGAAGTAGGTAAAAACGCTCCTCCCAATATTAACAAAGGTACGCCAAAAGTAGCTACCAAAGCATTAACATCCTCAGTGCGTCTAGCTAATTGCGTACCGAGAACAAAACCAAGCCCAACATAACTAATAATACTCAGAAAAACTATTCCTAAGCCCAGAAAAATTGAACCAGCAAAACTAGCCTCAAATAACAAACTGACAAAATAAACTAACAGTAATTGTCCTATTCCGATACAGCTATGCGCCAAAAAGATCCCGAAAAAATAAGCAACTCCACTTAAAGGCGAAATAAACAATCTTTTCAGAGTTTTCTGCTCTCTTTCCGCAACAACTGTAGCAACACTACCACCTAAACAGCTAAAAAATAGTGCCGCACCTACCAAAGTAGCGGGTGCAGCAAATTCCATTGCTTTTCCTAGGGAAAGATTCGCTCTTTCAGCTAAAATTAAACCGTTTAAGAATAAAATCGAAATTGGGAAAATTGTCCAAAAAACTAAACTGCGTTTTCGACACCACAATTCAGTTAAAATTCTTTGTGCGACTGCAATAGTTTCTCGCCAAGATTTCATTTATAGAGAACTAATTTTTAATTTGCTCTAAGGCGAATTTAGCCCGCGCTTTGACGCTTAATTCTTCATCGGTGTCAACTATTTGCTGTAATTGGGCGACAATTTTTGCTTCAAATTCTGGCTGACTAACTACTAATCCTTGTAACCCGACTACTGCGGCATAACGTACTACCCATTCTGAATCTTGACATACTTTGAGTAAAGATTCTAAAGCTTTTGTTTGGGCGGCTAAGACTTCTGCGTCTGCTAATTTCGCCCAATTCATGCTACCTAAACCTTTGGCTGCGGCACGACGCACGCTTAAGGCAAAGTCACTAATAGCCGCTTCGGTTAAAGTATCTAAAGCGCGGGGGTCGCCAATTTTTGCTAAAGCGCGATGCGACCAAGCTCTGGCTCCATAGTCATAGCCGTCAATTTGTTCGAGGAGTGCGGGAACGGCTACTTCTCCTAATTCTACCAGTCCTTGAACTGCGGCGATCGCGGCACTGGGATTGTTATAACCGAGAATTTTAATTAAGGTGGAAATTCCTTCTTCTTGACGGGCGGCTGCTAATTCTCTAACTGCTGTAAATAAGCTTTCTGAAGAGTTGGCTCGCTCGACGGCTTGAATGAGTTCATTAGTCATTGGATTTTTAACTAATTATTGGCAGAATAGTTAACATCTCATCTGTTTTTTTTAATTCAATAGTTTGGCTAGTTCGTAAATTATTTTTATAGTAAAGAATCCATTATTTTGATGACGTTAATACTAGCTTCTGATAAAAATATCTCGTTTGATGATTGGTTTTCTAACTCAGCTTCTAAGAGTCCTTTGAGAGAAATTAATTTAATACTATTTTCTACTCCCGCGCGCGCGATCGCCTCGGCTGCGGGTAAATAACCAATTGCGCCTAAATCCATTAACGCCGATCGCCGCAACGGTAACTTCTCCGCCTGCAAACCTTTGATTAATCTATTACCATAAATATTTTCTTTTGTCAACTGATACATTGCTCTGGCGGCAGCAAATTGTACTTTTTCCACAGGATGTTCAGTAAAAGGTTGAATCTGGGGAATAGCTTCCGTTGCGCCCAGAGTTCCCAAAGCTTCACAGACAGCTTCATAAGGTTGAACCAAATGGGGTTTTCCTGGTACTTTAGTTGCCGCTTCCACACCACCTGCAAGCAATTTCATCAGAGGAGGAATCGCACTGCGATCGCCAAGCATCTCCAACGACTGAGCGGCAGCTTCGCGCACGTAATAATCGGTACTTGACAAGCTGCTAATCAACGCTGGTACTACTCGGCGATCGCTCAATTTCCCAAGCGCTCTTGCCGCATTCCGTCGCAGAGGATAGCCACCATCAGGGGAGCGATCGATCTCGTCTTCAAGAGCCACCAACAAAGCATCAATCGCCGTAGGTTCATTAACACGAAACCTACCCAGCCACCAAGCCGCGTAATAACGCAAACCCGTATCTGACTGCTGTTGCAGATTAGCGATCGCTTTCTCCACTGTTAACTGCTCTGCTTCAGACTGTTGCTGACTATTCTCTTGCATCCGTTCAATTTCCCAAGCGCTTGCTCAAACAATTAACTGTCTTCGACTCAATTACTCTTCATCCGCACCAGTGCTTTTTGGTTTTCCTTCAGCATTGAGAATTTGATAAGTCGTAGTTGCCTTCATTTTGGCATCGCTATCACCATCAAGAGTTAAAGGTGTAATATTAACGATTGTGCCTCCCAAGCGATTAATTCTCTGCATTTGTTCGCTTAAGCGATTGTAAGGAACTTTAATATAAGTAGTGCCGCTATTGCGAATGCGATAGCTAACCCGATCTGGGTCTACTTTTTGACTCATTCCTTCAACTTCGATGCAATACATCCGGCTAGCGGATGCACCTAAAGTTCCTTTACCAACTCCTGTTTGACCGTACATAGCTAAATTTCACTCCTTTGTTGAAATACTCTTCCATAACTATATACCCCCCTAGCCTCCCGAACTGCGGAGGCTGACAATTTTCTTCAACCCCAGTGTTTGGGTAGCTAAGGGGGCATTTAGCGTAACTCCTTAAGTTGATTTGCTTACGCTGGTCTTATGTTGACAATTTTTCCACCAGACCGCAAAATTTGTTGAATGCGATCGGATAATTGCTCGTAAGGTACCAAGTAAGCTTGACTAGAGCGACGCACGTTCGAGCTACGAATCGTACGACCGATCAAACCAGTAGCTTCCACACGATACATTCGTGCGGCTTCTGTAGCTACTCCACCAAAAGTTGTTTTGGGTGTATCCGTCTTAGAACGGAAACTACTTCCTTTAGCAGCTTTGATGCTTGAAGCTTGATTGTTTGCTAACTCGCGAGTTAAACGAGCCGTTTTGTTGCCCACTTGACCGCGATCGTTGTTCGCATAACCCCGATATAGTTGGAACATCCGGCTAAAACCGACGGTTCTGACTCCTGGGGTAACAGTAAAACCTGTATAATAAGGAACGATATTGTCACCGAATTTGCTTTCGTATTCGCGACTCTCGAAATAAGAATCTATTTCGGCATCGTAACCTTCGTCTTCTACGCGGCGAGTATGTTGCGCCCACTCATCCTCGTCGTAAGGAGGACGACCCAACAAATGTTTGAAATTTAGTTCAACAAAACGTTGGTTATTATTCGAGTAAAAGAACTTCTCTTTGTACAGATCCGATTTGGCGATCGCCCGGACAAAATCACGAACGGAAATATTGCCTTGTCTTAACAAAGACTCCGCCGAAGTTAGACGCTGTGACTTCATAATGTAGTCATTGCCTAACACTTGGCGGTATGCTGCTTTGAATACAGCCTGCAAATCATCTTCTGTCCAGTCTGGTCGCAACTCTACTTTTGCACCATCAAAAGCATCTAAACCTAAGTTTCCCGATGCTTTCAGATAACTGGGAACTAATAATCCAGTCATAAACAACCCTCCCGACTACTTTTTGTTAAATTTCTTAAAGCTTTGTAATTAAAACAATGCCCGGAAAAATCTGCAAGTGCTAGCCACGAGAGCCAACATTCGCTCATCCTTCCGGGCATTTTTACCTAAAAGAACTAGCTCAGGGCGTTGATTGCGTAGTCGATGTAGGTGTTAGCTTCGTTAGCAGCTTGACCGGACAAACCGTGGTTAGATTTGATGTACTTGAGAGCTTCAACGTACCAGCTAGGAGACAAGTCGTAAGCACGGTTGATTTCGTCTAAACCAGCAATTAAATACTCATCCATTGGACCTGTACCACCTGCAACTAAGCAGTAAGTAACCATGCGGAGGTAGTGACCGATGTCACGGCTGCACTTGTCTTGACCACGCTGATCCTTAGCGTACTGAGGTCCGTCCATTTGCTTGGTGTAAGGGAACTTGTTGTAAACTGCGTTAGCTGCACCACTAACCAAGTCGGAAGACTTGCTAGTCAAAGCTTTAGCAGCTTCCATGCTTGCTGCGGCGCGATCTAAACGACCGTTAACAGCTTGTAATTCACTATTACCCAAGAAACGTCCTTGAGTATCAGCAGCAGCGATTGCTTCAGTAATTGGGGTTTTCATGGTATTTATCTCTCTCTTGTCTGTTTGTGCAAATTAGAAAATTAACCGTTTCTTTTTAGACACCAAGTGTCTTTCTGTCTTTCTGTCTTTCTCGACGATTGTTGTTCGTTAACCTTAATTCGTTAACTAGCCAACAGCAGAAGCAGCTTTATCGAAATAGCTAGCTACTTCAGACATTAAGTTGCTGCAATCGCCAGAGGTGATGCCGTTAGGATCGTTAGCAATCTTAATCGCAGCATCCTTCATTTTTTGCACGCCAGTAGCAACTGAAGCACCAGGAACTCCCAAAGCTTGGTAAGTTTCGCGCAAACCATTCAAGCAACGATCTTCGAGAACGCTAGCGTCGCCAGCTAAAATAGCATAGGTTACATAGCGCAAAATGATTTCCATGTCACGCAAGCAAGCAGCATTACGACGGCAGGTGTAAGCATTTCCACCTGGTTGAACCAATCCAGGCTGATCTGCGAACAATTCACGCGCTGCGTCACTAACAATGGTGGAAGCATTGCTGGTGATGCGGTTAACGGTATCTAAACGCTTGTTACCGTCTGCTAATACTGCACTTAAACCATCTAACTGGTCGCTGCTGAGGAAGTTACCGCTATTGTCAGCTTGAGAAATTACTCGTGTAAATGCGTCTAACATTTCGACTCAATCTCCTAATGTTAAGTTTTGTTTTGATTATCAGCTATTTCTAGCTGTCTTGCCAGCATTAGGTCTTTTGACAAGCATTCGACTTTATTCCTGGCTTTCGCTTCACAGCTTGGTTACATATTCTGTAACTTTTATCAGTTTTGAGTTTGAGATCTTGTCAGTTGACTTCACCAGTTGCTCAAATCTGAGAAAGCTGCTCTCGTTTATGAGAATTCTCAAAAACTTGCTAAACCAGAGTTTTTTCTGCCTTTGCTTGTTTTGCAAACCTTACGTTTATCTTTATACACTGCCTTTGGGGTGTTTTTAAATTACAAATTGTTAAGATATTTTCTTAATTTTTTATTAACTTAACGAAGATGGTGGTTCCAGAGCTTCAAGGATAGCTTTTTTTGTCGGGTAAACAGAACAAAATCGCGCCTCTGGTTGCATTAGACGCGATTTTAGGGTGTATTGGTGGGTTTAGGATTTATTAACTAACTCAATCGATGCGTCTTTCCAAATATTGACCAATTGTTACCTCTTCTCCTGCGCGGGAGATAATCGTTTGTCTGGTGCGGTACTGAGTTCCAATTAGTTTCAACTCTTCCTCAAACAGAGAGCCGTTGTATTCGGTTCTCAAACACATTGTTCGAGGATTAGGAAAGTAAAAATTAGCTGTAATGGGGTTTTTGGTCGCAAAACCGCGATCGCGGTACAAAACATTCCCCAAGACCCCGAAAATTGTTGAACCTTGGGAAGGCTTACGATTTTTGCCCGTATAACTGCTCTCCCAAGTTACTTGACTCCCACCCACTAAGGCGGTTTCGTCCTCAAATTTGTGTAACTGAGCTAATTTTGTTAATTCTGGGCTTCCTGGTTCGAGAAAGCTAACTCGAATGAAACTTTCTACTTCTTGGGTTTCACCATTCTTGAGCGTGTAATAGCGCCGTTGCGAGTTCCAATTACCAACTGACTCCTGAAAAAAATTTACTGCTAATGACTCTGATGTGGATAACTGAGCAATTTGTACAGGTGCTTTCATTCAAATCAGACCTCTTTGATTTCGTTACACTATAGCTGTTTTTTAGTAAAGATGTATGAGAATTATCGTTACATATCTTAATTTTAAGCTGAAATAACGGCTTGATAGCTCTGTCTAGAGGAAAGTATTCTGGGAAAAACCAAGCCTCATCAAGGGTCAATCAAGGGTCAGCAAGTGGTATAAGAAAAAAAGCAACTAATACTCCGCCAAAAACGCTTCGCTAAAGCAAGACACCAAAACGAAGACGACTAAGCATGAACACTAATTCGCTGCAAAATTTTTTTGATCGCTGTTTGGGTAGTTGGATAACAGAACGAACGTACCACTACTTGAGCCAAAATCCTCAAGAAGTAGAGCGATCGCGCACAGAATTCAATGTCAATCCCTTAACACCCGATCTCATGGCAAAAGTCCTCAGCGATAATGAATATCCAGAAACCGCTCCTAGCGAGGAAAGGACTGGTTTTCAGCTTGATTTTTATACCATTTCCGAAAAAGGAGAAGAAGTTTCCCAGCAACTAAACGCACTCTTCATACCTCAAAATGAAAATAACTTGTGCGTAGAAGGAGATTACTTACGAGACAGAGCTTACGAAGAAGAAAGACCCATTGTCTCTCATTTTTGTTTCTACCGCGATCGCCAAGAATTGTTAATGACGACAAACTATACCCGCGTTGTCGCCGTAGATTCGATTACACTGGTTAATCCCCACCTCAGAATCAGGAAAATTCTGACATACCAACGTCCTCCGGAAGGACAACCCTTAGAAAAAGTCGTGCTAGTTGGTTTTGGTGTCGAGAAAAAAGTTAGCTAACTGAATTAATAGCAAAGAATCTTGACTAAATTTTTCAGCTTAGTTCAAGCAAGATAATTAACAAAATATACTTAAACATAAGTGAATCGGAGAAAAATTTCATGGCAAAAAAAAGGCGCAGAAGTTCCACCAAATATTCCGAAAGAAAATCAAATTTAGGAATTTCTCTAACTCCCACGGGAATAGACTTACTGGCGAAAATGGCGAAACAGACGGGTTTATCGAAATCAGAACTCGTCGAAAGAATTGCGAGAGGAAATGTGGCGATCTCCTGTTCAGATGCCGATCTAACTATCACTCTCGAAACTGAATCCCCCTCTGCTACTGCCGCACAAGCAACTCAACCAGAAGCTTCTCAACCTAAATCTATAGAAGTTACCAGTAGCTCTCAAGAACCAGCAATTCAGCCTCAAGCTGACGCTTCTGACTCCGAATCTGCTCAAAAAGATAACAGTCTCCAAGAGAAGTCTGAGTCACAAACAAAACTAATTGCTCAGTTAGAAAAAAAGCTCAAAGATAATCAAACTTTAGGTGAAAAACAGACTACCGAAATTAACGATTTACAAAAGAAATTAAAAGACAGTGAATCACAAACAAAAAAACAAGACCAAAATAATCAAGCTTTAGAAAAAAAAGTTGCCCAACAACAAGCGCAAATTGCTGAATTAGAGCAAAAACTGACCAAAAAAGAAACCGACGCGACTGAGCAAATTACTTTTTTACAAAAAGAACTCAACCAACAGCAAACGCAGACAGACAAGCAAATTAAAAGTTACCAGTCTCTAGAGGAGCGATCGCAAAAACAACAAAAACAGCTTACCCAGTTAGAGGAACAACTCAACAAACAAAAAGCGGAAACTAAACAGCAAAACCAAAGTAACCAAACTCTCCAGCAGGAAATAGAAGCTAAACAAGCTCGCATTGCTGAGTTAGAGCAACAACTCAACGACAACCAAGCTGAAACTACCAAGCAAAACCAAAGTAACCAAACTCTCCAGCAGGAAATAGAAGCTAAACAAGCTCG
>JAWQFW010000020.1:0-8447 GCA_035968095.1 Oscillatoria sp. PMC 1068.18 | reverse complement strand
CATTGCTGAGTTAGAGCAACAACTCAACGATAACCAAGCTGAAACTGCTAGTGAAATGGAAAAATTACAGCAGCAGCTTAACGAGCAACAAACTCAAGTCAATCAAAAAAATACCAGTTACGAATCTCTCGAAAAACAGTCAGCACAGCAACAAACACAGATTGAATCTTTAGAGCAGCAATTGCATCAGCAAGAGTCTCAAGTCAATCAACAGCTTGAACAGTTACAGCAACAATTAGCAGGTAAACAAGCACAAATAGCTAGTCAAGCCGAAAAATATGCCAATCTCGAAAAAGAGCGTTTAGAACAAAAAAGTGCGATCGCGAAACTGGAAACAAAAATCAGCGAATTACAGCGTTCTGCTACTTTAGGAGAAGCGCAGTTAAACAAGTGGCGCTACCGTACATTTGCTCGTTAATTTAGTTAATTTTACTCAGGATTTAAGTTAAGAAGGATTGAAATAAAAATGGACGCAATGGAATTTTTCCAGCGTAGTGCTGGTAAATGGCGATCGCAGCGCGTCACTCATCATCTCGCTTTCCGACGTGCTGAGTCTGGTGGTTCAGAAATTTTTGTAGAACCCCTCGCTGCGGACAACCCAAAAGTAATCGAAATTTGTCAACTACACGATGTTGACCCTAGTTTAGCGATCGGTGGCGCGTTTGTAAGCTGGGATGGCTCGATGGATTGGGATAAAGAAGGAGAAGAACACAAAGGAACCACAGTTTTTTCCCTGGTTCCCGACCCCGATAACCCCAAAAAAGGACAACTTTTGCGCGAAAGAGGCTATGCAGAAATTGTCCCCGTTGCAGGTCGTTATGAAATCGACGACGAAGAAGCTCTCCTTTTAGTAACTGAATACGAAACCATGAGTACCGTCGAACGCTTTTGGTTCGCAAGTCCCGACTTACGTTTGCGCACTAGCACCGTCACCCGCTTTGGTGGCTTTAGTACCGCTACCTTCTGCGCTGAAAGTCGCATTGAACAAACCGCAGCCAAGGGCGATTCTACCTCAACTTCCCAAAAATTAGAGCCGATCTGTGGTTGGTAAAGTGATTACTCAAGATTTCTTTCTGCGCGGTTCCGAGTATTTAAAGTTCGTGCGAGAGTTAGCTCTCTCCCCAGAAATGTTAGATGTGAGTGAAGAAATTAATTCGCGTATCCAAATCTGTAATTGGATCGGCGCTAACATCGAAATGGTCAATCGGCGGCTTCGTAGTTATTTAGAAGCTTGTCACGCTTGCTTCCATCCCGAAAAGCGTCGCGAAATCCAAATTTGGGCGGCTCCTTTAGCGCAAAAATTCGGTGTAGACGCTTTTTGTAATTTACAAGTCAAGCCAGTGGCAATTTTGGTTGATGTTGGTCGCATCGTACCGCAAGATTGGTTTAGCGTCGTCGTCCACGAATACGCTCATGCTCATCTCGGTTATCCCGGTCACGATCGCCGCTTTTTTGATGTCCTCACTCATCTTTGTCTCGGACTCGGTTTACAACCGCCAACTTATCAACCTGATAATTTAGCAATTCTACCCAATTGGCCCCACTGTCAACCGACGGCACAACCTCTAGCTTTTTGGATGGGTTCTTGCTGAAACAGTGAGTTAACAAATTTGGGCAAAAGTTAAGTTTAGTCACAAACCCTAGACAATGAAATTGCTATTTGGTAAAAAAAATCGGGTAAGTAAAGCTTTTTTGGTTTACTTCCAAGCTCTGTCTAGCAAAAAAAATTACCAATTTATAACAAATAATAAGATTTCTAAGTTTTGATGCCGAGACAGTTTTATGATCGAAATTAAACTTTTTAAAATTTCGTAATCCGGAGGATATCAAGTGGCTCTTCCTTTATTGGAATATTCGCCTTCGAGCCAAAATCAGCGTGTAGCTGGTTACGATTTAGTCTCTAACGAAGAGCAACCCTACATTTATTCAACAGAGTTGCGCTCTCCAGGGGCAGAAATGGACGAAGTGATTTGGGCAGCTTATCGCCAAATCTTCAGCGAACATCAAATTCTCAAAAGCAATCGTCAGACAGTTCTGGAATCGCAATTGCGTTATGGTCAGCTTAACGTTCGTGATTTTATTCGCGGACTGGCAACTTGTGAAGCATTCCGCCGCTTAAACTACGAACCAAACGATAACTACCGTTTCGCTGAACTTTGCGTCCAACGTATTCTTGGTCGCGACATTTACAACGAGCGCGAAAAAATTGCTTGGTCAATTGTTTTAGCTACCAAAGGTTTGACAGGCTTCATCGATGCTTTGCTTGACAGCGAAGAATATCTGACCAGTTTTGGTTATGACAAAGTTCCTTATCAGCGTCGCCGGGTTTTATTCCAGCGTGATGGTGGTGAAACACCTTTCAACTTGAAGACACCTCGTTACGGCGCATATCACCGAGGCATACTTGGTTTCCCCCAAATCGTTTGGCAGAATCAAGTCCGTACTTTTACTCCTCAAGAGCAAAAAGCAACTGAAGGTAATCCTTCTAAGTTCTTGAATATGGCACGCAGCCTGAACGTGCAAAACAACAGTACGACCAAAGTTGGTACCGGAAATCTCGATTATTTGTCTAAAGTTCCTTACCGCAGGTAGATAACATTTTTTAGCTGAATGCGGTTGAGGCAGTTACAGATTAGCAGAGTGATTCTAGCTTGGGGTTATTTTGTTAATCGGTAACTGCCTCGATTTTTTTGGGTTTGGCTGTCGGATTAAATTCGTCGTCGGAGTACGTCGAGTAGTTTGGTAAATTCCGTAGGTAAGGGCGCGATCGCGGTTATTTCTTTTTCGGTGACGGGATGGATTAAGGATAGTTTTCTTGCGTGGAGTGCTTGTCCGGATAAGTTGACTTTGACTGAACGATTGGAACTATAGTTAGGATCGCCGACAATGGGATGACCGATGTAACTACTGTGAACGCGAATTTGGTGCGTGCGTCCGGTTTCCAGGCGAAATTCCATCAAGGTGTAGTTACCCAATTCTTCGATAACTTGCCAATGAGTGACAGCATTACGTCCGTTTTTGTCAAGAGGTGTAATCGCCATTTTTTTGCGATCGACCCGATGACGACCGATAGGTTGGTCAATCGTCCCCTCATTTGCTGCTGGGCGACCGTAGACGATGCCCCAATACTCTCTTTGGGCTGTTTTCGCCTTTAGCTGTGCTTGTAAGTGTTTGTGGGCAAAATCTGTCTTAGCTACGGCGATCGCGCCCGTGGTATCCTTATCCAAACGGTGAACAATTCCCGGACGTTCCACCCCACCAATTCCCGCTAAATCGTCACAATGTGCTAACAAAGCATTGACAAGCGTACCACTTTCATGTCCCGGCGCAGGATGAACCACCAACCCCGCAGGTTTGTTAATAATAATCAGCGCATCATCTTCATAGAGAATATCTAAAGGAATTGCTTCTGGCTCTAATTCTAGAGGTTTATTCGCTGGAATCGAGACAGAGATAGCATCTGAGGTTTTTACCTTCGTCTTTTTTTCGGTACAAACAGCCCCATTTAAAGTAACATTACCAGACTCGATTAAATGTTGGAGACGCGATCGGGACAAATCTGGTAACTGAGAAGCAAGATAACGATCCAAGCGAGATCCATTATCCCCCACTTGTAAACTAATTGACTCAGAAATATTTTAACCACAGAACTCATCAATCCTATTCTCTCAGATTGAAAACTTAAAAACTTAAAAATGTCATCCTAAGCGTATATTATCAAATGTCATCCTGAGCGAAGCGAAGGATCTCAGAGATTCTTCGCTTCGCTCAGAATGACATACAATATTAATTTTAAATCGACCCTATTTTTGATTTCCATATCTTTTCTACAGCCCTAATTCTTGTTTTACCTTTTCCCAAGGGATAGTATCTTGATTTTCTGGATTTGCTTCCGCTTCCAGCGCATCCTGTAAATCTAGATAATCTTCTATTTCTTCAGAATCTATCACAGCCAGAACTCCACAACCAACTTGCTCAAAAAGCTTAGATATAGAAAGATTGAATTTAGCAGCAATAGTTTTTATTCCGGCTAATGCTTCTGGAGTAATATTTACTTCATAACTAATTTTCATTGTATTACTTTTGCTCATATACAGTTTAAACTCCGCATAGTTTCGCTACCTGAAATTCTCGGTAATCTATGCACAATCAACCTCGATACTGGTAATAAACTTGGCACTAACTTCTGGTAACGTATATTCCTCTAAATATAAGCGCGTCGCCTCTTTCAAATTATCAATTGCCTCCTCTATTGTTTCACTTTGGTCTACTGTATCCACTTCCACACATTCGCCAACGTATATATTTTCTTCTTTGTAAATCAAAGCAGTAAAAGTTTGACTTTTCATTTTATGTTTATCTAGTTAATAATTATAATAATTTCTAACTTATTCTTGTAGCAATACCTGGAAGCGCTCATCTTCTCGTATTTTGTCAAAATAAGAACTTGACAACCAATTTAATAAAGGTTGGGGATTAGAATAATCTTTTAAATCCTCTAAAATATGTCTCGTACAAGCGAGAAGAATATCTGTATATTGAGCATCTTGTTCGTCAATATCTTTATCCGTAGCACCAAAGTAAACAACAAAACAACCTTTGTCTTTCAAATATTCTCGCAGTCGCAATAATTCCGTTGTTTTCCCGACACGACCTAATTCCCGAAAAATGTTTTCATCCCCACGCACTGCACTACAATCTACATAAGCTGGATCTCCTGCGGGTAATGGTACAAAAGGATGAAAACAATTGTAGATTTCTATAATTATATCTTCGCTCATAATCTCCTCGCAAAAATAGCTCAATCAACTATACAAACTAGCGACAAATTCACCATAACCGTTGTAAGGTAAAGTCTCTTTTCTCACCCAAGCTATTTCAGAAGCTTCACCAATAAATTTTTCACTTGCTTGTGACCAACGGGGATGCGGTTTGTCAGGATTTACGTTGGCAATATAATCGTATTCGTTGGGGACAATTGTGTGCCAAAATGTTGCTGGTTGTGTCTCGACAAATTCAATTTTGACAATCGATTTTGCCCCTTTAAAACCATATTTCCAAGGTAAAACTGCGCGAATTGGCGCACCATGTTGTTTAGGTAGTTCTTTGCCATAAATTCCCACAGCAAAGAAGGCTAATTCATTTGCCATTTCCTCAATGCTTAAAGACTCGGTATAGGGCCAAGGAAGGGAACCGAAATGAATAGCTGGTCCGGGAGTTATTTCGGGGTCGTAGAATGAGCTAAATTTAACATATTTTGCTTGAGAAGTTGGTTCGACATCTTCAATAATTGCTTTCATGGGAAAACCAATCCAAGGTAGTGCCATTGACCAAGCTTCTACGCAACGAAAGCGATAGTTTCGTTCTTCTAAAGGAAATCTTTTTTTGATGTCATCGAGGTCGTAGGTGCGAGGATTTTTGACTAATCCAGTTACTTCTACTTGCCAAGGTTCGGTAGGTAAACTTTGTGCTTTCATCCAAATGGTTTTGTTACCACCAAATTCGTAAAAGTTATTGTATTGTCCGGCGACAAGTTTATTTGTTAAGGGTCGGTTCAATTCAGATTCAGGGAAAGCTGGGTTAGTTCTAGCTGGCTTTAATTTTGGTGTGTCTATGGTTGCTTCTAAGGCGGTTTGTGAGGATGATTTTTGACAGCCTGTGGTGGTGAGTAGGCTACTACCGATGCTTGCTCCGATGATGCTTTTTATGAAGCGACGACGGTTGATGTAGGCTTTTTCTGAAGTTAGTTTTGATTCGGATATTTGCCAGGGTTTGGGGATATGAATAAAGCTCATTTTTTTGATAAGAATGTTATTTTTTTCGCGCAAAGTCGCAAAGTCGCAAAGAAAGAAGGACGCTAAGTTTTTTTGACCAGTTGATCTTTATTTTTTGGAGGTGAGTTGATTTATATTTTAGCGGGAGATGGAGTTGGGTTTGAGAATAAGTTTCTTCTCAACTACTTTAACGGCAAAAATTATTTCAGACAAATTTGGTGTCGGTAAGGTGAGTTTGGGAGTGTTGCTGGTATAGTTTTGTTAAGCTGGCATGGTTGAATGGCGATCGCTTTCACTAATTTAATTAGCTAAGAATACATAAATAAAGTTATTTGTCAAGAAGGATGGCGGGTATCTTTACCAAATTTTACTAGCAGGATCGTGAAGTAAACAAGAGGTAAAGCATACCTTTTTTGTAGGATAGATTCAGAGGAGAAAATTTCTTTCTTGTCAGTTCGTCAGCTTGACACAAGAGGCGAAAATAGAAATATCGGCAGCGAGGTCGATTTTAAAATCAACAAAAACAGAAAATAATATTGATGAGCATCCAGACTTCAGTGCTAGCTCAGTTGCTGGAAAGCCTACCCAACTGGCGACCCCAAATGTATTTCAAATCTTCCTTAACTGCCCTTTCTCACGCAATGGAAGATCGGGTTTTAGCCGGAGATGAGCAACCTCTAGTAATTGCGAGTTTTCAAAGAGAGCGTTTTTATCGTCAAGAAGCTCATCGCTACCGACGCATTGCTCAGAAAAGTAGTCAGGTTTACGTGCTAGCAGCGCCAGAAACAGATTTTAAGCACGATTCGGGTTTGTATGAAAAAATAGCCATTGAACCGGAAGATGCTTTAGCAGATGAATGGCATTTAATTGTCGTCGCACGGGAATATGCTACCTGCTTAGTGTGTCGAGAGCGATCGCAAACCCTCGCAAAAACCAATGACACACAGATGGACACCACTCGTCGCTTTGAGGGGATCTGGACATTCGATCTGCAAGTCAGTAAGCTAGCAGCCTCACTCGTTTTAGAGCGAATTTTAGTTTATCGACCAGAATTAGCCAAGAAAATTAAACAGGCAAAAAAACAATATTTACAAAATCTCTCTCAGTCAAACAAAAAAGAAAATCTGGCTTTCACTGACTCACTCACAAATCATCCCGATCCGTTTGTGCAACGTTTAGTAACATATTTACAAGCAGGTCAATATAAACTACTCAAAGCGAATCGTTCGTTAATCGCCAAAGAAAAAAAAGAAAGACTAATTAATTCAGTCACAACCGCATTGCGGCGATCGCTAGATTCAGAAGAAATTCTCCAAATTGCTGTCGAAAAACTAGGCGAAGGACTCAAAGTCTCTCGCTGTCTAGTTTACCGTTGTAAAGAAACCGACCCTACAGCAGTCATTACTCACGAATTTACTACCCCTGGAGTTACATCCCTCAAAGGACAAACTTGGCTGCTAAAAAATAATCCTTTATTCACAGAAGTATTCAAAACGAAAGAATCAACCTTCACCGAAGATACTGAAAACGATCCTCGCATCACTGACAAACCCTTACCAGTCGAAATACGCCGTAATACTACCCTCCCCAAATCCCTAAGAAGCTTAGTCAAAAATGCAGCGATCGCTTCCTGGCTAGTAGTTCCGGTACTGTATCAAGGTAAACTTTTGGGGATGGTCGAACTACATCACTGCGGGACAAACCAATTTCAATGGACACAAGAACAAATCGCCTTAGTTGAAGCGATCGCCACTCAAGTTGGAGTTGCTTTAATTCAAGCCGAAGCCTACGCTAATCTCGAAGACCTCAACGAACAACTCGAAGCCCTCGACCGCACTCGTTCTAATTTAGTTGCCATTACAGGTCACGAATTACGAACTCCCCTTTCGACAATTCAAGTCTGCCTTGAAAGTCTTGCCAGCGAACCCGATATGTCCCCCGAATTACGGCAAGTAATGCTTAATACTGCCCTCACTGATGCCGAACGAATGCGGAAACTGATCCAAGACTTTCTGACTCTCTCTCAACTCGAAAGTGGTCGCGTCGAATGGCATCCAGAATCCATTTCTCTCGAAGAATGTATTTACCTCGCCGTCAGTAACGTTCGCGCCCGTCTCCGTGAAACCAAATTACCCGAAATTAACTTTCCACCTAATTCAGAGATTCCCTTAGTTCAAGCTGATGGGGAATGGGTGGTGGAAGTTCTCGCTAAATTAATTGATAACGCCTGTAAATTTACTAATCCTGAAGGAGAAGTCATCATTCAAGCTCAAACCAACGGATCGCAAATGGTTCAAGTTACTGTCTCTGATACCGGGCGTGGGATTGAACCAAATCGCTTAGAAACTGTCTTCGATCGCTTTTATCAGGAAGAAGGGGCTTTGCGACGAACCACTGGCGGGACAGGTCTCGGTCTAGCAATTTGTCGGCAAATTGTCAACCGTTGGGGGGGAGAAATTTGGGCAGAATCTTTAGGTAAAGATCGCGGTGCAAAATTTCGTTTTACCTTACCCATTGTTGACAATCGTGAAGAAAAACAATCCTCTAACGGTTCCAACTCCAACCCTCCTCAAGGTAAGGGGAGAAAAAATCAGCCGTGATTAGGTTTGCGGCTGGTGATTGGGGACTGGGGACTGGGGATTGGGGTGTTGGGAGTGTTGGGAGTGTTGGGAG
>JAWQFW010000019.1:28684-36951 GCA_035968095.1 Oscillatoria sp. PMC 1068.18 | reverse complement strand
CCTTGCAGTTATTTGCTCCGGTATAGTTCCGTTCTAGTTCGTAACGTTGTAACTGCAACTTTAACCGCTCGTTCTCTGACTCTAATTCGGCTACTTTTGCCCTCAAAGTTTGGATTTCATTCTCTTTACCCCGTAGGTCATTCAGTGCTGATTTTAGACCCTCAAGCTTCGATTCTTGACCTTGGTAGCGCAGGTAGGTGCTTTGGTTCATTGCTACTGTGTGACCTAAACTGTTAGCTATTGCTAAATGATTCAGTCCTGCTTGGTGCATCCTGATGTTACAGGCATGGCGTAATTTGTGAGCAGTGAAGGGAATGCTTCTGTCTCTTAGCCATTTGCCGTAATATTCACTTGCTACTATCCCGCGCTTGTTTCTATGGAGTGGGTTTTTGTAACCTGGTAACACTTCTTTAAATGGCTTATCAATTAAGTCGAAAGTCTTGAACCAATTCTTACCTTTAGGCATGAATGGTAACGCTAAACGTTTACCTGTTTTACCTTTTTCAATTACTAGGATTTTTTCGGTATTGTTGGGGTCGTTGATAGCAGGGATTATTTTGTCACTGCCTTGGTATTTAATCTTTTCTGTTGGGTCATCATCGCTATCATTATTTACTACGATAAATTCACCATTGCGAATTATTACTGGATTGTCCCAATTCATAATTGAAAATGCTTCATGAACCCTTAATCCGTAGATAGCAAGAATGCCATAGAGTTGTAATCCCTTTTTATTTTGAGAAGCTTGTCGCTTTGTGTATGCGTTAGTTACGCATGTTTCCTGCATTGAGAAGTAGGTATCAATTATTTCTTTGTCACCTGGAATGTAACTATTTTTTTTGGAAATTGTTGTATTTTTTAGCTCTTGTTCTATCCAGGCTAAATATTTGGTAGGGAATTCAAGAAGCATTGAATTCCTCTTGATTACATCTAGATGTCTGGACTTCATTTGCCCTTTTAACTTAGAGTCTTTCAACCATTGAGATAGAGCTTTTAAAGTAAATTCGCTATCGTTACCCTCCCAGGTATTGAAGCGAGAGAACTGCCCGTGATAGCTAGAAGCTGGGCTTTTTAGTTTATCTTTGCGCCCTTCCCAATCGCGATTAATCACTTCCCAAGCGTCATGGAAGGTAAGTTTCTGTTCGGTGCTTGTTGCGGTCGCTGACTGTTGGCGTGTCTTCGGCTTACGTCCGATTAACTCATCTTTCCATTCGTCACTGTAAGTACCTGATGTTAAGGCTTGGGTAATTTTGGTGGCTACTGACTCAGCTTCCATCAGATGGCGTGTGTTGATGGGGGTATTAGCACCACCCCAACTGCTCCGAACTGATTGACGTTTAGCTTTGCCGTTGGCTCCGATGATAGTTGGATGATTATATTGAATCTCCAAGGAACCTTTCTTGATGCAGATGGTGGCTGTACTACCATACTCACCCACTTTTCTGATGCGCTCGTTAGCTTCTGCTACCAAGTGTGGAATCTTGTAACTACCGTCTTTCCAGGCTTCCGAAAGCTTAATTGTGTCACTCATCTTTCACTCATCCTTTATGTACTTTCTTATGTAACTTAGATGGGTAGTAGTATAGCAGATTTTCAACTGGTACGGTAACAATACCAGGTGCGGTGTCGGCTTGGCGCAGTTTGTGGGAGCGTTGGGGAAAGTTACCTTTTGAGCAGTTGTTTGCACCTGCGATTCGTTATGCTGAGGAGGGGTTTCCAGTTTCGCCTGTGACGGCTATGGCTTGGAAGCGACTAGAAAAGGTATACTTGCCTTTAACTGCGCCGGAATTTCAGCCGTTTCAGGAAGTATTTTTTCCCGGCGATCGCGCACCGCAAGCCGGAGAAATTTGGGGTAGTATAGTTCATGCAGAGACACTGCGCGAAATTGCTTCTTCCGGTGGTGAATCTTTCTACACTGGCGAAATTGCGACAAAAATTGCTAACTTTGCCGCTAATACTAATGGTTTGATTACTAAATCTGACTTAGCAAATCATCAAGCAGATTGGGTAAATCCGATTTCAACTCAATATCGCCATTTACGAATTTGGGAAATTCCTCCTAATACTCAAGGAATTGCTACTTTGATGGCGCTTAATATCTTAGAAAATTTTGAAATAAATAAACATTCTCGCGAATCTGTCGAAAGTTATCATCAGCAAATTGAAGCGATGAAACTTGCCTTCGCTGACGTAAATAAATATGTTGCAGATCCTAAGTTTATGAATGTTACTTACGAGCAGTTATTAAACAAAAATTATGCAAAAAAACGCCAAAAAATAATTAAAGAAAAAGCTATTTCTATTGCCGAACCAGGTATCTTCAAAGGCGGAACAGTTTATCTTTGCGCTGCTGATGAAAACTTGATGGTTTCTTTTATTCAATCAAATTACGACAATTTCGGTAGCGGAATTCTCGTTCCTGGTACGGGTATTGCTTTACAAAATCGCGCTTCCGGCTTTACTTTAGAACCCGAACATCCTAATCAACTTGCACCAAAAAAACGTCCTTTCCACACAATTATTCCCGGATTTATTACCAAAGAAAATGAACCTCTCGCGGCTTTTGGAGTCATGGGAGGACAAATGCAACCTCAAGGACATTTACAAGTAGTTATTAACCTCGCTGATTATAATTTAAATCCCCAAGCGGCTTTAGATGCTCCCCGATGGCGATTTATGAGCGATCAACAAGTTATTTTAGAAGCAAATACACCTGAATTTGTTGCCGAAGGATTAAGCAAAAAAGGTCACGATGTGACGATAACTAAAACTAGAGAAATATTTGGTAGAGGTCAGATTATTTGGCGAGAAAAAGATACTTTGATCGCGGCTTCTGAACCTCGCGCTGATGGATTAGCAATTGCTTGGTGAAAGTTAGTTAATAGAGAAAAAATTATCAATCTGCAATCAAAATTTTACCTTCTCTTACCCCGTCAGCGACTTTCTTAATTAACATTTGATCTTGACTTGTAAATGATTTTTTGGATAATAGGGCTGCTTGCAATAATTGACGATCTAGGGGCGTAATTTGACGAAACAAGAAAATACGCTCAACTACTTTTTCTAAGTCAACTTTGGGTAGAGTTTCTGGTAATAACATTATCCGATCTCGTTAAATATGCTAATAAATTGTAATTTCGGATCTAGATTTTTTGGCGATCGCTCATGTCTTATAAATTTTACCAAAATTAGGAAATAATTACCATTGACAAAACAAAAATAGTATGTGTGGCTGAGAGAAGGCAAAAAACTTGTTTAGAGAAGTAAAGGTTTAATGTCAATACTCGTTAACAATCAAACTAATGACTATCGTTTTTGAAGCTTTAATTCCAGTTGGATTAATTATCATCATTGGCTTAATCGCAGGTAAAACTTTATCCCTAGAAAAGCAAACACTTTCTCAATTAGCAATTTATATTTTCTCGCCAGCTTTAATTGCAGGTAGTCTCTATCGGACAACTTTATCAAACGAAAGCACGACAAATTTAGTTGTTAGCTATATAATTCTTAGTTTACTGTTATTTCTATTAACTTGGGGAATCAGCAAAATTTTGCGCTTACCGCCCTTAGTAGAAAAGAGTTTAATTGCGACAACGTTATTTCCCAATACAGGAAATCTCGGTTTACCTGTGAATGATTTTGCTTTCGGGACACCTGGATTAGAAAGGGCGATAATTTACTTAATTGCTGCTTCGATTTTAATGTTTGGTTTAGGTCCGGCATTATTAGCAGGTAAAGGACTTGTTTCGGGGTTACGTTTAACTATTAAACTGCCTTTATTTTGGGCAATTTTAGCAGGTTTATTACTACGTTTATTGCCAATTGCTTTACCGGACAATATCGATCGCGCAGTCGAAATGTTAGGTAGGGCAGCTATTCCTCTGGGATTGTTGATTTTAGGGTTACAATTAGCAAAAACTAGCTTTAAAGTGGGGATGTATGAAGCTTTTGCTGCGGCGATGCGGTTGCTGGTTTCTCCGGCGATCGCCTACGCGGTGGGTTTAATGTTAGGATTGGCTGACTTAGATTTACAGGTGTTAGTTGTTCAAAGTGCCATGCCGACGGCGGTAAATACAGTAGTTTTGGTGACAGAATTCGGCGGTGATGCTCCCCGCGTGGCAAAAACTGTGGTAGTTTCCACAGTATTGAGTTTTCTTACCCTACCTTTAGTATTATGGGCGATCGCGTAAAATTTCCAAGGAGTATCCTCTTTGGAGATATTGCCCCCAATTTAACTATCTTAGACACTGAAGAGATTTAAACAGCCCAATCGCCCAAAGGGTTTCAGAACAAGATCTCAGAGTTAGCCAGCAAGATGCTGCTACTACCTGATATTTCGGCAAGATGAGAAATTATCTCTGAAAATAGGTAAAACTTGGCATACAATTCAAGAAAATATCTTAGTCAAAGATGGTAACTTCTCAAACTACTTTTCCTGATATTCAAACTCATTGGGCAAAACTTTTCATTGAAGGTTTAGCGAAAAGAAATATTGTTAGCGGTTTTCCTAACGGGACTTTTCGCCCAGATCAAGCGATGAGTCGTTCGGAATTTGCTGCTATTTTAGTTAAAGCTTTTCCTCAGCCTACAGTGAGAAAATACGTGCAATTTGTTGACGTAAATCCGCAATTTTGGGCAGCAGAAGCGATAAAAAAAGCTTACGAAACAGGCTTTCTTTCGGGTTATCCAGGTAATCGTTTTTTCCCTTACGCTAATATTACCCGCACCGAAGTTTTAGTTTCTTTAGTTGCAGGTTTAAAAATTACCAGTAGTTATCTTAATGACGCGATCGCTGCATTACCCCAATTGTATCAAGATGCGGCAACAATTCCCGCTTGGGCGAAAGATCGCATCGCGATCGCTACTGACGCAGGTATGATTGTTAATTATCCTCATCTGAACAAATTACGTCCTCAAGATGCTGCAACTCGCGCTGATGTAGCGGCTTTTATCTATCAAACTTTATTTTATCAAGGCAAGGTTCCACCTGTAGAATCGCCGTACATTATTCGTCGGGAAAAAACCGTTAGTGTCAGTCATCGACGCGAGTTTCGTGGTGTTTGGGTGACGACTGCTTGGAACTACGATTGGCCCAGTGGTAGATTATTATCAGTTGAAGAACAAAAAAGAGAATTAATTACAATTTTAGATACAATCGCGGCTTTGAAATTTAACGCGATCGTCTTCCAAATACGTCCTTCGGGAGATGCTTTTTATACTTCTGGTTTAGAACCTTGGAGTGAATGGTTGACGGGGACACAAGGTAAACCACCAGAACCATTTTACGACCCTTTAGAGTTTGCGATCGCCGAAGCCCACAAACGCAATCTTGAACTTCATGCTTGGTTCAATCTTTACCGTGCTAGATTATCAGGAGAGCGATCGCCAAATGTTAGTCCCCACATCGCTATTACTCACCCGGAATATGTCTATCCATACGGATCTGATTTGTGGATGGACCCTGGTGCAAAAGTAGTCCAAGATTTAACTTATAATGTGATTCTCGATGTAGTTCGTCGCTACGATCTTGATGGTGTTCACCTCGATGATTATTTCTATCCTTATCCTAAACAAGGAGAAACTTTTCCTGACAATAAAACTTATGCTGCATATCAAAATTCCGGCGGTAATCTTAGTTTAGCTGATTGGCGTAGAGATAACATTAATCAAATTATTCAACGTCTTTATAATGGTGTTCATGCGACTAAATCTTATGTAAAATTTGGGATTAGTCCCTTTGGAATTTATCGTCCTGGACAACCACCACAAATACAAGGTTTAGATCAATATAATACAGTTTATGCTGACCCGAAAAAATGGCTTGAACAAGGTTGGTTAGATTATCTTACTCCTCAATTATATTGGCGCATCGATCAATATGCCCAAAGTTATCCAGTTTTGCTGAATTGGTGGTTAGATCGTAATCTGAAACAGCGTCATATTTACCCAGGTAATGCAATCGAAAGATTAGGATCTGAAGAATTAGGTGGTAAAGGTTATCCTCTCGAAGAATTTGCACAACAAATTGAACTAACTCGCAAACTTGCACCGCAACAAGCTTTAGGAAATATTTTTTATACGATGCGAGTATTTGTGCAAAATCGGCTTGATGTAGTTAATTATTTCCAAACTGAAATTTATCAAGATTTAGCATTGGTTCCGGTGATGCGCTGGATTGACGATCTCCCACCGAAACAACCAGTTGAAGTAACAGCTACTAACGGAAAAATTACTTGGAAAGCACCGACAAATACCGCTATTCGGGCTTGGACAATTTATCAACTACAAGGTGATAATTGGAAGCTGGTTAAAATCATTACTTCCCTAACTACAAATATCAATGTCTCGCCAGGAACTTATGCAATTGCTACGGTGGATACTTTAGCTAATGAAAGTCGCGGTGTGGTGGTTGATGTTGAGTAGTTTTTCTAGATTTTACTTAGTAACTACTAACGAATAAGGAACGATGAATTCTCAACAAAAAGCACAATTTTTTTCTCAATTAGCTAATTTGCTCAAGTCGGGGTTAAGTGTTCAGCAAAGTTTAACTTTAGCGGGCAATAAGACTTCTCCAGCTTTTAAAAGTTATTTGCAAAGTGCTAGCATGAATGTGGCTAAAGGTCAAGATTTAGCTTCAGCATTAGCGAAAAATAATCATTTTTTAGATGGTTGGACAATTAGTTTAATTAGATTAGCTCAATGGGGTAGTTCTTTAGCCGAAATTTGCGAATTAATCGCCGAAGCCACAGCAAAACAAATTCAAAGAGAAAAACTTTATCGCTCAATCAGATTATACGCGATCGCGGCACTCTGGAGTCTGCTAACTGCGATCGCAGCGATCTTAAATGCAACTCCTTCAGGTTTAGTCAAACCGGAATTTTGGTTACGCAGTCTTAGTCTGGGTTTAGTGTTACTAGGAGTCAGTTTTGTTGCTTCTCGCTTCCAGACAGCCAATTCCCAGCAACTCATGATTAAATTACCAATCGTCGGTAAAATAGTCGAAGCGCGATCGCTAATTTTTCTCGGACAACTACACCTACCCTTACACTGCGGTGTACCAATCTTAACTGCAATCGAATTAATTCGCACAAAAATGCCCGACCCACTCACCAGCAAAAATCTCGCTCTAGCTGCGAAAAAACTTCTCTCTGGACAATCTTTTACCCAAAGTTTAACAGGTGAAATACCGCCCCCCGCAATCCAAATTATTCGCACAGGTGAAGAAACAGGTGAACTCGATACAGCAATGGAAAGATTAGCCGTATACTACGAAGACGAATTACAGCAACGCTTACAATTATTCTTAAATAGTTTGCGTCCTTTAACTGTCCTTGCTTGCGGCACTTTAGTTGCCGTAGTTGCGGTTAAAAGCCTCACCTTAATGCTTGATTCTCTTCCTGGATAACTTTAATTTTTACTGCTAAGAAAAATATTTTTAGGCATTAATTAAAATTTAAATTTATAAACATTTGCTCTTTTTTTTTACTAAGTAAATTATAATAAAAAACAAGCAAGTATTCCAAAAAGAATTCCCAACTTGAAAATAAAATCGGATGACTAGACAATACCATGACCAATTTGCCAAACAATATTTAACTGAACTTCTCGCTTCCCTCGGTACAGTAGAAATTAGCAAAGAAATACCAGGAGAAGTGCGCCAAATTGACCTTTACTTTGTACCATCTCCGACACCAACAACTGCACCTCAAACTATAGGTTTACTGGGTAGACTCGCCTCTTTTCCTTGTTTACTCGAACCTTTCCGCAACCAACCCAGCAAAAGCGAAATTCGGAGTTGTTTGCTGAAACTTTTTCAAGTCCAAAGTGAGTTGCAGCGCCAAACTAGACGGGAAAATCGTTCTCTCACGGAAACCGACTTACCTCGGCTTTGGATTTTAGCCACTTCTGCTTCTAGTAACCTAATTGAAAGTTTTGGCGCTAAACTGGAATTAGAAAACTGGTGTCCAGGAGTATATTTCCTCGCTGATGCACTTAAAACAGCCGTAGTCGCAATTAACCAGTTACCAACTACGCCGGAAACTCTCTGGTTAAGAATTTTGGGAAAAGGTACGACTCAGCAACAAGCAATTAGTGAGTTGATTACCTTACCGGAAACAAATTTGTTGCGTATTAATACTCTGGAACTTATTGCTAACTGGCGTATTAGTTTACAAATAAGAGAAAATTTAACTGACGAAGATCGGGAGTTAATTATGAATTTATCACCAGCTTACCTTCAGTGGCGTGAAGCTACCCTCAATGAAGGA
>JAWQFW010000019.1:10135-28584 GCA_035968095.1 Oscillatoria sp. PMC 1068.18 | reverse complement strand
TACCTCCCCAAGAATATACCCGTCTGATTTTACAATTATCTCGTGAGGAATTGTTAACTAGATTTTCTGGCGATCGCTACTAACTAAATATGAATTTATCACCAGCTTACCTTCAGTGGCGTGAAGCTACCCTCAATGTTTGCACTGATTAAGCAAAACAATTTTGTAGCAGAGACGAAGCTTCTTGCTCAAACTCATTCAACGGAATATTTTCGCTATTGCTACTACTAATTTGGAGAGGTTTTTTTTGCTGTAAAAGCTTTTTTAACTGAGGATAAAACGCACCTAAAGGTAAATCGCGATCGCGTAAAACTTGTTCTTTTTCCACTACCAAAACATTACCATACAAATCAGCTAAAATTTTTCTACCTTCGGGAGTTTCTTCCAAATATTCCAACCCATCTTTAAGATAACGATAAACCACATTCCAGAAAAAATTGGGGTATCCAGCCCGCAAATCGCTAGAATTTTTATAACCTAAACATTTATCAGTACCAGTTTCAACAAACTCTTGAAATAAACCAGGCATTTTGTCTAAATAGTGCGGATCTCCTAATTGACCAATTAAATCCGCCGCACGAGATAAACCCGCATAATTTACTGTATCTTGATGCTCCTCGGTCGTAGGTACAGGAAAGCGAGTTAACTCAATGTTATGTTTTAGTTGAGAAATATTAATCAGTGGATAACTTGCAAAATTTTCTTGAACAAATAATTTACCTCTATCTACATGACAAGCAGTTAAACTTGCATCAGTTGCACCTAAAGGTAAACGAATTTTCGCTTCATCTCTACCCGTAACATAAAGTCTTTTTTGCGGCTCATCTTGGCGACAAACCCCTTTCACATAACCAATATCATGACAAAGCAAAGCAGCAATACAGTGAAACCAATCTTCACAGGAAACTTGACCCTCTCGTAGTTGCTTTCCCCGCAAAATTTCCTGTCCCGTTAGCGTCACTAAAATAGTATGTTCAACATCGTGGTAAGGTGCGTCACTCCGAGCAATTTTTCCGAGAGTAATTGCCGCAACTTCTCCAATCAAAGTCGCATATTCAGGCTTAAAGTTTTCGTAAGCATTTAAATAGCCTGCTTGTAGGCTTTGCGTGCAGTTATTGATTTTTATCTGTGTGGAACTGTACATAAATATTTCCCTGGCACGACGATGTTGACTAATTGGCTTTGATCAGTTAATATATCTTCTTTGTAATTAGACAGCTTCGGAACTGCTGGCGGTTGATTTTTTATTCATCCTTACTTTTATTTCTATTTTTTTATTCCCAGGTTTCGTCTCCACAAATTTATTTTGAGGGTGAATAATTTTTTCTAGATTGGAACTAGAAAAACTTCTAGACCTAACTATCTTACTCAATCGTTACAACTATTGAAAGAGTTGTTGCACCCAATTTAACCCAAGTTGAGTAAATCAGAGAGCTTTGCTCAAGTTTCCTTGCCAGCTAACTACACGATTGACGGACAAAAACGCGATCGCCATTTTATAGATAGATCTCCTCTCTATAAAATAAATGTAAAGCAAAAACCTTGCTGCGATCTAGGTCACAAACATCAAAGCTATGCAGATTTTACATTATTTCGCTACTAATTAACAGACCATTCTACCTCCTCTCGTGCTTAATTTCCAGATTTTTACAGTATTCCTGGGAAGAATAATCAGTGATTTGCCCCATACCCTAGATTTAGTGGCGACTACAGGAGACAGAGGTTCAAGAGGTGAGGAACAATTTCCTTTGGAAGTCAGTGTCAAAGCAATAATTAAAATTCAGGATCATCAGCAATTCCTAAGCAAATTCACCAAATAATTATCAAGTTGAGATGAAAAAACCTTTTTTGGTTGAAAAATTAAATTTAGCTAGGCGAAGAAAGTTTGCTTATTGGTTAGTAACCGGAGTGGCTACAGCAGTGTTACTTTTTGCGTCGCCAGCGATCGTCCGATCGCTGGTAAATCCCCATCCTACAGAAATTCGCGGCGTTTGGATTACCAATGTTGCTAGCGGCGTATTATTTTCTCCTGGGGGAATTAATCGCGCCCTAGAACAACTCCAGCAACTCAACTTTAATACGATCTATCCTGTCGCTTGGAATCGCGGACATACATTTTATCCTAGTCGCGTCGCCCAACGAGTTACGGGTAGAAACCAAGAATCGTTACTCAAATTAACTCACCCAGGAGAAGATATCCTGGCTTCGATGGTTAAGCAGGGACATCGCCGAGGTTTGCGCGTGATTCCTTGGTTTGAATATGGTTTTCTCGCGCCAGCTAATTCTTCCTTGGCGAAATTACATCCTGATTGGATAACTAAAACTCAAGACAGTAGCGAAATCGTCGAAGAAGTTCCAGAAGAAGCCGAAGTAGCTAACTCTCCTCGGTCTAATTTGCAAACTTCCTCACAAAAATTTCTCGAATCTGTACGCGATCGCCTCTCAATCAACAATCTTTGGTTAAACCCCTTTCATCCCGAAGTCCAAAAATTTCTGCGCGAGTTAATTTTAGAAGTAGTTATTGCTTATGACGTAGATGGCATCCAACTAGACGATCATTTTGGTTTACCAGTTCAGTTTGGTTATGACTCTTACACAATTCAACTTTACCAACAAGAACACCAAGGAAAAAGTCCTCCCGATAATCCTCAAGATTCGGAATGGATGCGCTGGCGGGCGGGAAAAATCACTAAGTTTATGCAAGAAATTTCTCAAACTATAAAAACAGTTAAACCAGATTTAATTGTTTCTATTTCTCCTAATCCTGATCAATTTGCTTATAATAACTATTTACAAGATTGGCAAACTTGGGTGAACCAAGGTTTAATTGATGAATTAATTTTACAAGTTTACCGCGACGATCTTCAGAGTTTTATTCCTGAATTAGGACAACCAGCAGTACAGTCAGCGCTGAGGAAGATTCCGGTAGCGATTGGGATTTCGAGTGGGACAATTCAGCGCCCGGTGGCGATCGCTAATCTTCAGCAACAAGTAGAAGCTGTGCGATTGCGTAATTTTAGTGGGGTATCTTTCTTCTATTGGGAAAGTTTATGGAGTTATTTAACTCCTGAGTCGCCCCAGCAACGCCGTCGCGCTTTTGAAGAACTTTTTCCTAGTTCAGGAAACTAAAATTTTTACTACTAATCAAGACATAAGATGAAAACAAGTTGCGTTTTTTGGTTACAATGGATTTTAGCAAATTTTGGCGGTTTTTTACTTAGTTTACTTTTAATTGAAGTTGGCGAAAAACCAGATATCGGTATAGTTGAAGCTTTAATTGGCGGGACAATAGTTGGCTTAACTCAAACCTTGGTTTTGTTTCGCAGAATCGATCGCGCGTGGTTGTGGTTATTCACAAGTATGATTATCTGGGGATTATTAGAAACCACACAAATCGGTGCAGTTGGTTGGATTGTTCCCAGAACTCTACAAATAGATTTAAGATTAATTTACGGTGCTATTCATGGGGCTGAAGTCGGAATTTGTTTCGGAATCGCCCAATGGTTAATCCTAGCTAAACAAATCTCTTTATCTTGGTTGTGGATTCTGGCTAGTATCGTCTCCTGGGCGGTAGGATTATCTCTAGGTTGGGCGTATGGTGGCGTTTTGCGTCTCGCTACTAACTTATTTTTAGCTGATGTGGTTGGTTTGGGTGTCGCTTGGGCGATCGCTGGCGGCTTGACTGGATTTAGTTTAATCTGGTTATTGGGGAAAGACACGATAATTTAGCGATCGCTTTGATGTAGCCATAACTACCCCCATTTTCTCCCTGACTCGATATCCTGGTGTAAAGAAAAGTAAAAACCCTAACATCAGGAACTCAGAAAATGGTAGAGCAAAAATCTCCTCATCACGTCGTTATTGTCGGTGGCGGTTTTGGTGGCTTATATGCGGCAGAAGCATTAGGTCGCGCCCCAGTCAAGGTAACATTAATCGATAAGCGGAATTTTCACTTATTCCAACCTTTGTTGTATCAAGTCGCCACCGGAAGCTTATCTCCGGCGGATATTTCTTCACCTTTGCGCTTAGTTTTGAGAAGAAACAAAAACACCCAAGTCTTGTTATCAGAAGTCACCGACATCGATACCCAACAGCAAAAAGTAATCCTCAACAACAGCGAAATTAACTACGATAGCTTGATTATCGCTACCGGAGTCAGCCATCATTATTTCGGCAACGAACATTGGCAAGATGTCGCCCCAGGTTTAAAAACAATTGAAGATGCACTTTTAATCCGGCGGAAAATATTTCTTGCATTTGAAGCCGCCGAAAAAGAAAGCGACCCCGAAAAACGTCAAGCGTGGCTAACATTCGTGATTGTCGGTGGCGGTCCAACAGGAGTAGAATTAGCTGGCGCGATCGCAGAAATTGCCCACGGAGCGCTGAAAAAAGATTTTCGTCACATCGATACGACAGAAGCAAAAATTCTCTTATTAGAAGGCTTAGATCGCATTTTACCGCCCTATCCTCCAGAATTATCCGCCAAAGCCAAAGCATCTTTAACGAAGTTAGGAGTACAAGTAGAAACAAGCACCTTAGTAACCGATATTAACAACAATATCGTCACCATTCGCCAAGGCGAAAACTTCAGTCAAATTTCCGCAAAAACTATCTTATGGGCGGCTGGTGTCAAAGCCTCAGCAATGGGCAAAGTCTTACAGGAACGTACAGGTGCAGAATTAGACCGCGCCGGAAGAGTAATCGTTGAACCAGACTTCAGTATACCAGGAAATCCCCAGATTTTTGTGATTGGTGACTTAGCCAACTACACTCATCAAGGAGATAAACCTTTACCAGGAATTGCCCCAGTTGCGATCCAAGAAGGAGAATATGTTGCGAAATTAATTCAGGCAAAAATAAAAGGTAAATCTTTAGCAACTTTTCGCTATAAAGATAACGGTAAACTAGCAGTAATTGGGCAAAACGAAGCCGTCGTAGATTTAGGCTTTATGCAATTCTCTGGTTTCTTAGCTTGGTTGATGTGGGTATTTGCTCATATTTACTTCCTAATTGAATTTGATAACAAATTAATCGTCATGATTCAGTGGGGTTGGAATTATTTTACTCGCGGACGTGGGGCGCGTTTAATTACTGGCGAAGACTCTCTAGGAAGTGAGGTTATGGAAGTACCCGAAACCCCAAGAGAAACGGTGGAAGTTTAAATCAGTTTGTCGTGACAAACTTAGGGTTTCATTACCTAAGTTTGCAGTGAGGCATTAAAAATAACAGTTTTAACCCTCGCCAAAATTTGCTCTCGGAATTATAATCTTTTTCTTCTTTGCTTTTAGTGGAAAAATCGGGAGCAAATTTTTTCCTAAGTCAAAAAACTCATCTAGTTAGCTATAAAAATTTTTGCTGTTGAGAAGATAAATAATTGGTTATTAATTTGTAAAGAGAGAAAAACCTGTGACAACAAACACATCCTTTTTATTGAAATTGTTATATCTTAGTGCGGAAGAATACTTGCTTATAAGTAGGTAGGCTTAATTAAGCGTCAAAGTGGATCTCTCGAAAGCATTTCTCTAACTGCAATCGGTGCAAAAATTATTTCACGTTTATTTATGCTCACCTCCTTAGAGCGAACTACTACGAAGAGTAAAGTCAACCAGAAAATTGCCAGATTATCATTTAACTAACAAAGTATCTAATACTTAGAGGATATTTCTGTTAGTAGTTGAAAACTAACTTATAGTGTGCCTCAATATTTAAAGAGTTGATGAAGACTTTGGAAAAGAAACTAAAAAGGGTGTTAATTAAAATAAGGGGAATTCAAAAACCGTAACTTGGTACTGAAAAAGATCGAAATGAAGCAAGAACAGCCAACAATTTTAGTAACGGGGGGAGAGGGATATCTTAGCTCCGATGCGGTGCAGGCTTTGCCGCAGCAAGGTTATATCGAAACAGCAAAAGAGGTAACGGGAAGAGAAATTGAAACGATTGAGTGCGATCGCCGTCCTGGAGATCCGGCTATCTTAGTTGGTAGCGGTGAGAAAGCTTACCAAATCCTCGGTTGGGAACCAAAATATCCTCATCTCCAAGAAATGATAACTCATGCCTGGAATTGGCATCAAAAACGCCACGGTTTACCAAAACAAGCAACTTCTTTAATTAACTCATCCAAATATTAGCTTACTGGGAGCTTTTTCACATGAATATTCGTCATCTACCACCTTTAGTTTCAGTCATTATTCCGGCTTATAATGCGGAAGCTTTTATCGAACGAACCTTAATTTCGGTTTTGGATCAAACTTATGCGAACTTGGAAGTTATCGTTGTTGATGATGGTTCACGCGATCGCACGGCGGCAATTGTCAAGGATTTTGCTGCTAGAGATGAGCGCGTGATTTTATTACAACAGAAAAATGCTGGTGTCGCCGCAGCGAGAAATTTAGCGATCGCCCACGCCCAAGGAGAATTTATCGCCCCCATCGACGCTGACGATATTTGGTATCCGGAAAACATTGCCAAGCAAGTACAATTACTCGCAAAAGCTGACTCATCTGTCGGTTTAGCTTATTCTTGGTCAATTGATATCAACGAAAATAACTTACCTACCGGAAACTTTCGTGCTTCCCAAATCGCAGGAAATGTCTTTAAAACCTTATTATGTCATAACTTTATTGGCAATTCAAGTGCGACTTTAATCCGGAAAAATTGTTTTGACAAAGTTGGCGGTTACAGCACCGAATTAAAAGCAAAAAATGCTCAAGGTTGCGAAGATTGGGATTTATATTTACGCCTTGCTGAACTTTATCAATTTTGTGTTGTCCCGGAATTTCTCATCGGATATCGTAAAATACAAGGCAGTATGTCGGGAAATTATAGCGGGATGGCGAAATCTCACAGTTTAATGTTAGAGGATTTTCGCATCAAACATCCTGAAATTTCTGGTACTTTGTATCGCTTATCTAGTAGTAGCTTTTATATGTATCTCGCCAGACAAAGTAGCAATGTTGGCAAACAGGGAAAAACTCTTTATTGGCTATATAAAGCAATCAAAGTTGACTCATTTACTCCCATTTTTCGCTATGGCTTGTATACAATGGGAATTAAAAGTATCTTGAAAATAGCCAGCAAAAAAGTTAGGGAGATTTGGTTAAGTGAAAAAGTTTATTATTCCGAGTTACCCAAGCAAAATAAAATTAAAGAACGCCGAACTAAGCTCACAGACTTACCAAAGAAACAACTCAGTATTCAATTCAAGTTATTAGTAGGAAATAGCTTACATCGCTTGCTATTAATGTTGTAAGGAAAAATTGTAAATGTTATATCCAATTAAAGTTGTTGACATTGAATTAAGCAGTCCTTTAGAAACTCTTGTTGATTTAGAAGGTTATCAAGGAATCAAAGGGTTAGTGCGTTTGCATAACGTCCCAATTGGCTATGTAGATTTACCAATTACCAACAATATTTGTTCAGCAACAACAATAAGTAAAATAATCTTACAGGAACATAGTTGGACAATTATTAAACATTTATTGCAGAATGGTTTAGCTAGCAAAGCTCAAATAGAAAATTTACGTTTAGAAGATTTATATGACATTAAACCGCCAGAATATCAGGGTAAATTCCCTTTAGTAACAGTAGCAATTTGTAGCCGCGATCGCGCAACAGATTTAGATTTATGTTTGTCAGCTATTTCCCAACTCGACTATCCCAACTTAGATATTCTCATAATTGATAACGCCCCTAGTAATGACGCAACCAAAAACTTAGTTAAAGATAAATATCCTCAATATCGCTACGTTTGCGAACCTCGTCCCGGTTTAGATTGGGCAAGAAATCGCGCGATTGTTGAGGCAAAAGGCGAAATAATTGCTTATACTGACGACGATGTAATTGTCGATTCTGGTTGGGTAAAAAACTTAGTTCAAGTATTTACCGAGAATCCCGAAGTAATGGCAGTTACAGGCTTAGTTGTTCCCTACGAATTGGAAACCGAAGCCCAAATTTTATTTGAAAAACAAGGCGGTTTTGGTAAAGGTTTTCTCACTAAATATTATCAAATTAGACAAGGAGAAAAAATTTCTTGGTATTTATTAGGCACTGGTAACTTTGGAACTGGCGCAAATATGGCTTATCGCCGTCAAATTTTTGAGAAAATTGGTTACTTCGACCCCGCTTTAGATGTTGGTACAGTTACTAACGGGGCTGGCGATTTAGAAATGTTCTTTCGCATCCTCAAAGCTGGATATCCTTTAGTTTACGAACCTAAAATGTTAATTCGCCACCGTCACCGCAGAGAATACAGTCAACTGAAGAAACAACTTCTAAATAATGGTAGCGTTTTCTCTTATTTTGTTTGTGCAGTAATGGCTTATCCGGAAGAATTACTTTCTTTTGCCCGTTTGGGTGTAACGTGGTTATTAACTTGGCATTGTAAACGTTTATTAATCTCGTTGTTGCATCCAATGCAGTTTCCTAGAGAATTAATTTGGGCAGAATTGCGCGGTTGTTTGCTTGGTTTATTTCGCTATCAAAAAGCCAAGAAAAACGCAGCCAAAATTATTGCTACTGAAGGTAATTTTATCCCCGATCGCGTCCCAGCCCCCAAAGCCAAAAAAATCGACCCCAAAACCGAAAAAACTGGTGTCGTCACAATCGAGTTAACACAAGCAATTCAGCCCTTAACCGAGATAACCAACTACAAAAGCGTCCAGATTTTTTGCACTTGGGAAGGAAAACCTCTCGGTAGTGTAGAGATTATCAACAAGTACCAAATAATTAGCAAAACTCGCTTAATTGAAGCAATTGTCACTAATCTCGGTTTAAAATTACTCGTTGGCTCTGGTGATATTAATCAAGATTTGCTATGGAGTCAAGCGGTGAGAACTTTGCAGCAACATTATCAACCGCAAAAAGCCGCCGCAAACACCAAATTACCAGCCAACATTGCTGTTTCAATTTTAGTGGGAACCTACGATCGCCCACAAGACTTGCGTAACTGCTTAAACTGCTTAGTCGCGCAAAACTCCCCTAACCCAGTCGAAATCATTGTTGTCGATAACCATCCCGACTCCGGTATTACCCCCCCAGTCGTCGCCGAATTTCCCACCGTCAAGTTAGTTAGCGAAGCCCGACAAGGAGTCGCTTACGCGCGTAACGCCGGAATTTTAGCAAGTAGTGGCGAAATTATTGTTACCACTGATGACGACGTTACCATGCCGGAAGACTGGCTTAAAAAATTAATTGCTAATTTCAGTCGCAGCGACGTAATGTGTATTAGTGGGAACATTTTACCTTTAAAATTAGATACCGAATCCCAAAGATTATTTGAAAAATATGGTGGTTTAGGGCGCGGTTTCGAGTATTTTGAAGTAAGTAGCAAATGGTTTGAACTCTCCCCATTTCACGTAGTTCCGACTTGGGAGTTAGGTGGTACCGCTAATGCCGCGTTTCGTGCGAAAATATTCCATGACCCAGAAATCGGTTTAATGGACGAAACTCTCGGTCCGGGAATGCCTTCAGGAGTCGGCGAAGACATTTATTTATTCTACAAAATTCTCAAAGCAGGCTATACAATTATCTACGAACCCACAGCCTATGTTTGGCATCGCCACCGTGACAATATGTCAGCATTACGTCGTCAACTCTACAATTATTCCAAAGGCTTCGTATCCTATCAACTAACAACATTATTACGCGATCGCGACTGGCGCGTCCTCCCCAACCTCTTTTTCTACCTTCCCGGCTACCACCTCAAACGCATTTACCACCGACTCCGAGGCTGGAATGACTATCCCATTTCCCTATCTTTACTAGAAATAACTGGCAATATCCTTGGACCTTTAGCCCTGTGGAAATCATTTCAAAAAGTCAACCAACAAGGGCGTAGCCAACCCTATCTTCCCCCATCTCAACCTCAACCAACAACCCAACAAACCCTAACTTAAAAACCCTTTCCGCCTTTGCGTCTTGGCGCGCAAAATTACCCAATGACCTCACAAAAATGGCAACTAAACTACCTTTACGACTTACTCAGAGAATTAGTCAGTCGAGACTTAAAACTACTCTACAAACGTTCGCTTTTAGGAATTGGTTGGACATTAATCAATCCCCTCCTCCAACTAGCCGTTTTTGTCTTCGTTTTCAAATTAGTTCTCGCCGTAGAAATTCCCCGTTACTCATCTTATGTTTTTACCGGATTATTAGTTTGGACATGGTTCCAAAACTCTTTATTTCAAGCAACTGGGGCAATTATCGCCAATCGTTCTTTAATTCGCCAACCTGGTTTTCCCAACGGAATTTTACCAGTAGTAATTACCACCACAGGTTTAATTCATTTTCTTCTCGCCCTTCCCGTTTTAATTGTCTTTCTCCTTATCGATAACGTCGAATTAAAACTCATCGTCTTTTTGCTGCCAATTCTGCAACTAATTCAATTTTTACTCACCGTAAGTTTGTCCTACATTCTCGCAGCAATTAATGTAACTTTTCGCGATACCCAACATACCCTAGGAGTATTGCTACAACTATTTTTCTATCTCACCCCCATTTTCTACGAAATTAACAACGTACCAGCAGAATATTTACGTTTATATAATCTTAATCCGATGGTACATCTCATCACCGCTTATCGTGATATTTTAATTTACGGGACTGCACCAGATTGGCAAGTTTTGCTAATTATAGGAATAGCCACAGTAATATTTTTACCTGTAGGACTGTATATTTTTCGCGTCCAGAGCGATCGCTTTGTGGAGGAGTTATGAAAGATGCTATTATTGTCCACAACCTGGGCAAACGCTACACTCGCTATCATACCGACCGACCCCGAACAATTATGGAAGCGGCGCTGTCTGGATTAAGACGAATGCAAGCTGTAGAACATTTTTGGGCGTTGCAAGATATCAGTTTTACCGTCTCTCCTGGCGAAATGCTCGGTATTCTCGGTCATAATGGTGCAGGTAAGTCCACTTTACTGCAACTTATCGGCGGCGTGGCTCGTCCTGATGCGGGTCGAGTCACAGTTAATGGTAGAATTGGAGCCTTGCTCGATTTAGGTGCAGGTTTCTCTCCTGACTTAACTGGAAGAGAAAATGTCTTTGTCACAGGTATCGTTGCAGGTTTAACTCGTCGGGAAGTCACGCAACGTTTTGCCGAAATTGTTGAATTTGCCGAGTTAAGCGACTTTATCGATAATCCCGTCCGCACTTATAGTACCGGAATGCAGATGCGGTTAGCATTTTCTGTAGCCGTTTATACAAATCCGGAAATAATGTTAGTCGATGAATTTCTTTCGGTTGGGGACTTAGCGTTTCAAGCCAAATGTTTGCAGAGAATTTCCGAATTAAAAGCCCAAGGATGCGCCATAGTCTTAATATCTCACAGTCCCGAACAAATAGAAGAATTGTGCGATCGCGCCCTTTGGCTAAAAAAAGGTAAAATCATCGCCTATGGGAAACCAGAAGTAGTCACCGGACAATACAAAAGCGAAATGATTTCCCAAACCCAAAAACTCACTCCCCTTCAACCACCTCAGTTTACCAAATCCGGCGTAGAATTGCGAGTCAACGAAAATCGTTTTGGTTCCCAAGAAATCGAAATCATCGACGTACATATTTTACCACAAACCGAAATCAAAAGCGGCGAAGCTCTCACAATCTCCATCGACTATCAACCCCACCAAACCATTTCTGCACCGATTTTTGGCGTAACCATTAGTAGCGAAGACGGAAAAACCTGTCTCGATACCAACACCGAAGCCATGAATTTAACTTTACCAGAAATCTCCACAAAAGGACAGATTAAACTCCACCTCGAACGCTTAGACTTAAACGGTGGAAAATACTTTATTGATGTCGGAATTTACGAACCAAAATGGGCTTACGCTTATGACTATCATTGGCGAGTTTATCCCCTCTTCATTAACTCCAGCAGCAGCAAAAAAGGCTTTCTCAACCCACCCCAACATTGGGAACTTTCTCCCTCATTAATTCAAACCTAAACTTCAACTCAAATGAACTTCAAAAATTTGCCGTTACTTTTTTTAGCAGGAATTTTAACTTACATACTTCTCAACTCATTTCTTCATGTGAACGCCCAAAACTTAGCAACTATAACAATTTCTCAGCAACCAATGGGCATTAGTACCCGTTATATTGGCGCTGTCGAAGGTAACGTCAACTTCGACATCAAAGATTTACAAAATTTAGGCATCAATACTTATCGAATTTATGGCGGAATGTCCCGTTGGGAAGCAGAAGACGATGACGGTATCTACGGACAACCAACAATCAACGAAATTAAAGCTAATCCTAACATTATTAACTGGGATTGGTGGGACAAAATCATGACCGAACCGCCCGAAAATAGCGACTATTGGTGGTCAGGAAATGACACTTGGCAAGGTAACGCCAGAACAATTTTTAGTGAATTAAAACAAGCAAATATTCGCCCAGTTGTAACTCTACGCAATACCGATGACGCTTGGAATCCCTCCTGGGCATTACAACTCAATCCTCCCCGAAACGAAGCAGACTGGAACGAATGGTGGGAACATATTTTTGCCACAGTTTATTGGTTAAATGTCCGCAACGATTATCAAGTTGACGAATTTGAAATTCACAACGAACCTGATAATCGTCCTCAAGGTTGGGGAGGAAACCAAGCTGATTATTTTGAATTAGTCAAAGTAGCAAAAGATGCCATCGATTTTGTCTATAAAAATTATTTACCTAATAGAAACTATCACATCCACGCCCCTGTCACCGTAGAAAACAGCACTTGGGTACTCGACGCTTTACAGCAAATCCCGACTTATTTCGACAGCATCAATATTCATGATTACCAAACCGATATTTCTCTTTATACTCAGCAAGTTCATAAGTGGATGAATCCCACCATTCATGCTACCTCGCCAATTTGGTTAGGTGAATGGGGAACTTATCAAACCGATTATGAAAATCTAGATTTTGCGCTTAATTTAATTAAAAATTTGCTGCGTGGTTCTCTTCCAGGCGATAATTATCTTTATGGAAGTCACGTTTTTTCTCTCTATGATTGGGGAACATCGGGAATATATCGTGGACTAATTTCAGCCGAGGGAAAACGTAGCCTCGGTTATTATGCTTTGCGAATGGGAATACGTGGTTTACAAGGAGGAAAAAAAACTTTCGCAACTGCTACTAGCAACGAGAATTTAATGGCGATTACTACTCAAGAGAATAACGGCGATGTTTATTTACTTCTGGTGAATAGTAGTCAAGAAGTTTATCCTGTTATTGCTGATTTATCTAACTTTTTAACTCAAGGAATTTGCACAATATGGGAATTTAGTAAATTATATCAGGACGAAATCGTAAGCCAGCTTAATGTTGAGCAAGGTCAAGTGAATTTTACTGTTCCCAGTCAAGCAGCAATTTTAGCGAAAATAGTTTCTAATTAATTATGTCAAATCAAGCTATTTATAATCAAGATTTTTTCACAGAATTACAAGTAGGTTCGCGTGAGTCTGCAAGAGAAATTGTTCCTTTGCTACTAGATTTAATTCAACCGCAAACTGTTGTCGATATTGGTTGCGGTGATGGAACTTGGTTATCTGTTTTTGCTGAAAATGGAATTACTGAATATTTAGGAATTGATGGAGATTATGTTAAACAGGAAATGTTACAAATTCCCCTGGAGAATTTTTTAGCAAAAGATTTACAACAACCTTTGCAACTTGAGAAAAAGTTTGATTTAATTTTATCTTTGGAAGTAGCCGAACATCTACCGGAATCATGCGCGGAAATGTTTATCAATTCTTTAACGAAATTAGGAGAAATAATTGTTTTCTCTGCGGCTATACCTTATCAAGGAGGAACGGAACATCTTAATGAACAATGGGCAGATTATTGGTTAAAATTGTTTCAACAGCGTGGTTTTCAAGTAAGAGATTGTTTGCGAAGCAAGATTTGGGATAATCCGCGAATTGAACCTTGGTATGCACAAAATATGCTAGTCTTTGTAGAGGAAAATTCGCTTGTCAATTATTCTCGATTAGCTGCGGAAATTAAAGAGAGTAATTTGACTCAGTTGTCAATAGTTCACCCGCAAATTTATCTGAGTAAAATTCCGCAAATTGATAAAGATACTCAACAACGACTTAAAGAACAAAATACGGCTGTTACAACTACGGAGAAAAGCGAGTTAAGCATTGGTAAAAATCGTTTTGGTTCGTTGAAACTAGAAATAACTGTAGTGAATTTATTAAATTTAGTTGGGGAGTCAGTAACAGTAATTGAGATTGGTAGTCCTTTAATCGTCATCCTTGAATACTGCGCTAACGAGGAGATTTATAACCCAATTTTTGGGGTAAAAATTAGCCGTGGAGATGGTTTAGTTTGTTATGATACTGACACTTCGACGACAGAGTTATCACCGCAAATTACCAGCAAAGGACGAGTTAAACTTTTTCTGGAAAGACTTGATTTAAATGCGGGACAATATTATGTAGATGTGGGAGTTTATGAACAAAATTGGGCTTCTACTTACGATTATCATTGGCAAGTTTATCCGTTGTCAATTCGTGCAGCTATTGCAGAAAAAGGGATTATTTGTCCTCCCCATCACTGGACAGTTGAGGAAACTACGAGCTAAAATGAGCGAGGAGCGATCGCTCTATTAATCACAAATGCTAGATCGAGTTTGACTTATCATTACCTCCCCTAGCACCAGCGACAAACTTTGACTTGAGGAAATCTATCTTTGGGCTGAGGTTAACTACCTTTTTTTCCCTTTAATTAAATTCTAACTTTAGGTAGATGAAAATAATTAAGATACAATTTTTTAAACCACATTTAAGTCAAACCAAGCTCTTGCTGAACTATTTCCGAAAAGACAAGTAAGAAAACTACCTTTCATTTACCTCTTCGTAAGCTTTTGGTTAAAAATCAAAGTTGATTCTAGCAAAAATTAGTAAACTTGAACCCCAAAGAAGTTATTTGTGAAGTTGATTTTGGTAACTTTCACGACAAAGCTTTATAGTTAAGCTGAACATTATTAATTCACAAAATAAAAATTCTCTACTTATCAGTAAGTGAGTGTTAAATTGATTACGAAGCGGAGTAAACTTGGAAACTTGCAAGTTTGAAATTAATTAATTATTCCAAAATGTAAAATTTTTTTTTCTTCAAAGTTAGATAGCTAAAAAGTGTGTTAATTTGATTGAGTCTTGAAAAGTTCAGTTAATCTTCAGCGTCCGAAATCAACTTACGGGCGGATTAAGCCTGCGTCTACCAAAGGGAATAAAAAATTATGCCAGGATCGTTTAAAAATATTCTGCTGTCAGCGAAAAATAAGCTAAACCAGATTGTATTCATCGACCAAGCAGTAGAAGACTATCAAAAATTAGTTGCTGGTGTAATCCCCAATACAAAAATCATCCTCCTAGAGAAAGATAGAGACGGGGTAGCACAAATAACCGAAATCCTGGCAAATCACAGAGACATTCGCAGCATTCACATTGTCTCTCACGGTTCCCCTGGTTGCTTATATTTAGGTAAGCAAATACTTTCTTTAGACACTATAGAAAAATATATATCTGAAATCGAGTCCTGGGGCGAAGCCTTAGTTGAGCAGGGCGAAATTTTACTTTATGGTTGTAATGTAGCTAAGTCTTCGGATCGATTACTTTGGCGACTTCAAGAACTAACGAAAGCTAAAATTGCTGCTTCTAGCGACTTTACTGGTAATACGGCTTTTGGTGGTAACTGGGACTTAAATGTTACCACAGGAAAAATTGCTGCACCCCTGGTATTTAACTCAGTAACAAGGGAAGCCTATGCAGGTGTATTAGCTACTTTTACAGTAACAAATACCGACGATTCAGGTGCAGGTTCCCTCAGAGAAGCGATCGACTTAGCTAATGCTGATGCTCTAGAAGATACAATTGTCTTCGAGATCTCAGGAACAGGACCTCATGTCATTCAACTGCAAACAGCATTAGACAACATAACCGAGACTGTAACTATAAACGGTTATAGTCAAGATGGAGCAACGCAAAATGATTTAGCAGTAGGGAATAATGCCAATATCCAAATTGTCCTTGACGGTAGCCAAATCCCTGACGACGGAATGGGAAATGCTTTTAGCGGATTGGTTATCGACGATGCTGATAATTGCGTTGTTCAAGGATTAGCGATCATCAACTTTAACGATGCTAACTTTAACGCACCCGCAGATCGCACTTTTAGCGGTAACGCGATCGAAATAATCAACGGAGATAACAATATTATCCGGGGAAACTACCTTGGTGTAGGGGTAGACGGAGTCACAGACCAAGGAAACGGAAATAGTGGTATCTTCATTTTTGACGGAGACAACAACGAAATTGGTGGAACAGATTTAGGCGATCGCAACATCATCTCCGGAAACGATATTTTTGGGATCTATCTTTTTGGCGGTGCGAACAGTGCTAGTGGAAACTCGATTCAAGGAAACTATATCGGTACCGATAAAAACGGGACCACTGCTGTTGGGAATGGATTAGATGGGATTCGCATCCAAGACAGCAGCAACACCAACCCCATCGGAGGAACAGCAACTAATGCCGGAAACCTAATTTCCGGTAATGGTACCAACGGCATCTTCCTCGACAACGGTGCTAACAACAGCGTCATTCTCGGCAACTTCATTGGTACTGATGCTACTGGTACAGCAGATTTAGGTAACGGTGAAGATGGTATCCGCATCGAAGATTCCCACGAGAATACTGTTGGTAATGGTGACGAAAGCGGACGTAATATTATCTCTGGTAACGGTTTTACAGGCGTATCTGTTGTTTATCGCGATGGTGGTAACGCTGATGATAATATCGTCCAAGGTAACTACATTGGTACTGATGTTACAGGTACAGTTGCGCTTGGTAACGATCGCGAAGGAATATTTATTGGTAGATTTAATACAAACACTGCGACAGGAAGTGCTAACGATAATATCATTGGTGGAGTTAACGCAGGCGAAGGAAACCTGATCTCCGGTAATGGTAGCCAGAATAACCAAAGTGGAATCTTAATTGCTGGTAGTAATAATGGTTCTGCGGCAAACAATACAGTTCAAGGTAACTTAATCGGTACAGATGTTAATGGTACAACTGCCATACCCAACGTTGGCTTTGGATTAATTCTCCTCAACGCTAATTCTAATACTGTAGGCGGCACCGCAGCCGGAGCCGAGAATATCATTTCTGGTAATAACTCTGTTGGAGTTGGTATTTTTAATGGCTTGGGTGCAGCCATTAACAATACAGTTCAAGGTAACTCAATCGGTACAGATATTAATGGTGATGCACTAGGTAACAATGGAGATGGTGTACAAACTGATGGTTCCGATAACACAATTGGTGGTACAGGAACCGATGAAGGAAATACTATAGCTAACAATACTGGTAAAGGTGTAGTAGTTTTCGGTGGTACTGGTAACGAAATTTCTAGTAATAGTATTTATGATAATGGCGATTTAGCGATCGATCTTGCTGGCGATGGAATTACTGAAAATGACCCAGATGATAGCGATACAGGAGCAAATAACCTTCAGAATGCTCCAGTTTTAATTCTTAAAGATGGGACAACTGTTACCGGAGTTCTCAACAGTTTACCTAATACTCAATTTCGCATCGAATTATTTGCTAATGCTATAGAAGATCCCCTTGGATCAGGTGAAGGTGAACAATTTATCCAAGCACAAACTGTCACTACTGATGCTAATGGAATTGCTGAATTTGAATATGAGACAGACATAAATCCCTTACCTGCGGGTTTACCTGTCCTCACTGCAACTGCAACTAACCTCAATACTAACGATACTTCGGAATTTTCTGGCGCTCCGATTGAGGTTAGCATTGATAGTGTTACTGTCTCCGAAAGCGACGATGAGTTAGTATTTACGGTTTCCTTAGACGATCCTACTCCTCAACCTGTCACGCTTAACTTTCTTACTAGCGACGACACTGCAACTTCTGGTGATGATTATGTTGCTGGTTCGGGAACATTTACTATTAATGCAGGAACTAGTACCGCAACAATTACTATTGACATTAACGATGATTCAATCACTGAACCAACAGAAACTTTTACTATTCAATTATCGACTCAGAATGGAACAGATTTAGCTACTGGTACAGGTACAGGAACAATTCTTGATGACGACGATCCACCCAATCTTAGTATTAATGACGTAACCATCAATGAAGCCGATGGAGAAGCAGTATTTACAGTAACATTAGATACCGCAAGCACTGAAGAAATTACTGTTGAATTTACCACCAATGACGGGACAGCAATTTCTCCCGATGATTATACCAGCGATACTGGTACTGTTACTTTTGCTGCGGGAGAAACCATTGCGACAATTACAATTCCTGTAATTAATGACACCTTAGACGAAAATAATGAAACCTTCAGTGTTAGCTTAAGTAATGCTGATAATGCAGCGATCGCCGACGACACCGGAACAGCTACAATTGTTGA
>JAWQFW010000019.1:0-10035 GCA_035968095.1 Oscillatoria sp. PMC 1068.18 | reverse complement strand
GTAATGCTGATAATGCAGCGATCGCCGACGACACCGGAACAGCTACAATTGTTGACGATGATGATGCAGTTACTCCTCAAATCAGTATTGATGACATTACCGTTAACGAAACAGATGGAAATGCGGTCTTTACGGTAACTTTAGATACAGCAAGTAGTCAAGAAATTACCGTAAATTTCGCAACGAATGACGGAAGTGCAATTTCTCCCGATGATTATACCAGCGATACTGGTAGTGTTACCTTCGCTGCGGGAGAAACCATTGCGACAATTACAATTCCAGTAATTAATGACACCTTAGACGAAAATAATGAAACCTTCAGTGTTAGCTTAAGTAATGCTGATAATGCAGCGATCGCCGACGACACCGGAACAGCTACAATTGTTGACGATGATGTAACTTCAGCAATAGTCAGTATTAGTCCCGCGACTATTTCCCAAAACGAAGGAGATAGCGGAACTACCCTTTATATTTATCAAGTTACACTCTCGGCAGATCCCTCACAACCTGTTATTGTTAACTACAGCACTAATGATGGTACAGCTACGGTTGCTGACGGTGACTACAACGATAACGACGGTAGTTTAACCTTCAACCCTGGTGAAACCTTATCTCAAACAATTACCGTTGAAGTTAATGGTGATACAGATTTTGAACCCGATGAAACCTTTACTGTTAGTTTAGACAGCATTACCGGGAATGCAACCGTTGACCCTAGTGCAGATGATAGTGTTGCGACAATTGTCAATGATGATGACCAACCTGTAATTAGTATAACTCCGGCTACGATCTCCCAAAACGAAGGAAACACCGGAACTACAACCTACACTTTTGAAGTTACCCTGTCTGCACCCGCATCGCAAGCAGTCACAGTTAATTATTCCACGAATGACGGCACAGCGACAGTTGGTAATAATGATTATGTCGATAATGATGGTAGTATCACCTTCGCTGTCGGTGAAACAATTCAAACAATTACCGTTGAAGTTAACGGTGATACGACGTTTGAACCCGATGAAACCTTTAGTGTTAGTTTAGATAGCGTTACGGGTGATGCGACTATTGACCCGAATGCAGACGAAAGTACAGCTACAATTGTCAACGACGATGGACTACCTAATTTAACTATCGACGACATTACCGTTGATGAAGGTGAAGGTGTCGCTGTATTTACAGTCTTCCTCGATACACCAAGTTCGGAAAACGTCAGCGTAGACTTTACCACCGTACCAGGAACAGCAACCGAAGACGATTATACTCCTACAAATGGGACTTTAAGTTTTGCACCGGGGGAGACTGTAGCGACAATTACCGTACCGATTGTAGACGATCTTCTCGATGAATTTGACGAAACTTTTAGCATTCAACTAGATAATCCTAGTAATGCAACTATTACTGATGATACTGCGACTGCGGCGATCGCTGATGACGACGAACAACCAAATCTCAGCATTGACGATCTTACCGTTAATGAAGACGATGGTAATGTTCTGTTTACCGTTAGTTTAGACACACCGAGTGGAAAAGATATTAGTGTAGACTTTACCACCGTAAATGGAAGTGCAGGTAATGGTGATTTTACCCCAACTTCAGGTACAGTAGTTATTCCCGCAGGACAAACTTCGGTTAATATTCCGGTAACGATTTTAAACGATAGTCTCGATGAACCGGACGAAACCTTTACCATCGAGTTAAGCGACCCTAGTAATGCTAATATTGCAGACGACACTGCTACTGGAACAATTCTCGATGACGACGGACAACCAAATCTGACTATTGACAATATTAGTGTTAATGAAGATGATGGTGTCGCTGTCTTTACTGTTTCCTCAGATGCAGCAAGCGGACAAGAGATTACGGTAGACTTTACTACCGTAACCGGAACTGCGACAGAAGCAGATTTTACCGAAAATTCTGGTACTGTGACGATCGCTCCGGGCGAAACTTCCACTACAATTACAATTGAAATTACTGACGATAATCTCGACGAAGCTGACGAAACTTTTACCGTCGCATTAACTGCTCCGAGTAATGCTAATATCGTTGACGATACTGGTACTGCAACGATTCTTGACGATGATGGGAAACCAAATTTAGTTATTGACGATGCGATCGTTAACGAAGATGATGGAGTCGTAGTCTTTACGATTAATCTTGATGCACCAAGCGGACAAGAGATTAGTTTAGACTTTAATACTGTCGAGGGAACTGCAACTAATAATGATTTTACGCCCACAACGGGGACATTAACCATTCCCGCAGGTCAAACAACAGCGACAATTACCGTACCGATTGTAGACGATAATCTTGATGAACCTGACGAAAGCTTCAGTATTCAATTAACTAATCCGAATAACGTTAATCTCAGCGACGATACTGCAACTGCGACAATTGACGACAATGACGGATTACCCGAAATTAGTATTGATGACGTAACAGTTTCCGAAGGAGATGTTGAAGCTGTCTTTACAGTTAGCTTGACAGGGGAAACCTCCCAAGATGTCATCGTTGATTTTACAACCAATGATGAAAGTGCGATCGCCTCTTCCGACTATACCTCCACTTCCGGTAGTGTGACAATTACCGCAGGTGAAACCTCCGCAACAATTACCGTCCCCATCTTAGATGATCTTATCGACGAACCGGGGGAAACATTTACCGTCGATCTTTCCAATCCAATAAATGCAGAAATCGTTGATAATCAAGGTGTTGGAACAATCACTGATAACGACTTACCTGTCGAAATTTCCATCGACGATATTACCGTAAACGAAGCTGATGGAATCGCTAACTTTACCGTCAGTATCGACCAAGCAATCTCCCAAGCAGTTACCGTAGACTTTACCACAGCCGATGGAGACGCGATCGCCGAAATTGACTATCGAACTGCTTCCGGGACGATTGTAATTCCCGCAGGACAAACTACAACCACAATTAGCGTTAATCTAGTAGAAGACCAAATTAACGAACCAGACGAAACTTTTAGCGTCAATCTCACTAATCCTAGCAGTAATGCACGATTTGGTGACGATACCGGAATTGCAACCATTATCGACGATGATCCCACACCCACCTTATCTTTCGAGAATCTTAACGTCATCGTCAACGAAGAAGATGGAACAATTACCTTTACACTCGTTCTTGATACACCATCCCAACAAGATATCAGTGTAGACTTTACCACCAACAACGGTACAGCCACAGGTGGTCAAGACTTTACCCCAACTTCCGGTACGATTAATATACCCGCAGGACAAACCACCGCAACAATTACCATCCCGATTTTAGAAGATTTAAACGACGAACCAGCAGAAGAATTTACCGTCAGTTTGTCCAATCCAGTCAACGTGCGGATCGAAGACGAACCAGCAACAGGTACAATTATTGATAACGACTTACCCGTCGAGATTGCGATTGATGACGTTACTGTCAACGAAGCAGAGGGAGTCGCAACCTTTACCGTCAGTATCGACCAAGCAATTTCCCAAGCAGTCACCGTAGACTTTAATACAGGAAATGGGGACGCGATCGCTAATAATGACTATACTCCCACCAGTGGAACCCTAACCATTTCTCCAGGAGAGACATCCGCAACTGTTAGCGTCGAAATTCTCCAAGATGAAATCAACGAACCAGACGAAACCTTCAACCTCAATCTCTCCAACCCTAGCAATAACGCGCGATTTGGTGACAATACCGGAATTGCAACCATTATCGACGATGATCCCACACCCACGTTATCTTTCGAGAATCCTAACGTTACCGTTAACGAAACCGACGGAATAATTACCTTTACCCTCGTTCTCGATACACCCTCTGAAGATGATATCAGTGTAGACTTTACCACCAACGACGGTACAGCTACAGGTAATCAAGACTTTACCCCAACCTCCGGTACGATTAATATACCCGCAGGTGAAACCAGCGTCACAATTACCGTACCAATTCTTGACGATGACCTCGAAGAACCCTCAGAAGACTTTACCATCAGTTTGTCTAATCCAGTCAATGTGCGGTTGGATGACGCAACTGCAACGGGTACAATTCTCGATGACGAAACTGATACTACCCCACCCGTAGTTACCATCAATCCTTTAACCACCGACGACCCCACCCCCGAATTAACCGGAACTGTCGATGACCCAGATGCAGAAGTAATTGTCACAATTAATGGTGTCGATTATCCAGCAATTAATAATGGTGACGGAACTTGGACATTACCCGACGATACCATCGACACTCCCCTCGACCCGGATACTTATGATGTCGTCGTAACCGCGACAGATCCTTCGGGAAATGTGGGAGAAGATGATACCACCGACGAATTAACCGTTACACCACCAGATACTACCCCACCCGTAGTCACCATCAATCCTTTAACCACCGACGACCCCACCCCAGAATTAACCGGAACTGTCGATGACCCCGATGCAGATGTGGTGGTTACAGTAAACGGTGTAGACTATCCTGCAATTAATAATGGTGATGGAACTTGGACTTTACCCGACGATACCATTGATACTCCTTTAGATCCCGAAACCTATGATGTGGAGGTAACTGCAACTGACCCTTCAGGAAATGTGGGAGAAGATGATACCACTGACGAATTAACCGTTACACCACCAGATACTACCCCACCCGTAGTCACAATCGATCCTTTAACCACCGACGACCCCACCCCAGAATTAACCGGAACTGTCGATGACCCAGATGCAGAAGTAATTGTCACAGTCAATGGTGTGGACTATCCTGCAATTAATAATGGTGACGGAACTTGGACATTACCTGACGATACCATCGATACTCCCCTCGACCCCGATACTTATGATGTGGTCGTCACTGCAACTGACCCTTCGGGAAATGTGGGAGAAGATGATACCACTGACGAATTAACCGTTACACCATTAGATACCACCCCACCCGTAGTTACCGTAGACTTTTTAACGACGGAAGATCCTACACCACAACTCACGGGAACTATTGATGACCCAGATGCAGAAGTAATTGTCACGATTAATGGTGTAGACTATCCTGCAATTAATAACGGTGACGGAACTTGGACATTACCCGACGATACGATTGAGATTCCTCTCCTCAATGAAACCTATGATGTGGTCGTAACTGCAACTGACCCTTCGGGAAATGTGGGAGTAGACGAAACTGATGATGAACTTACAATTATCGCACCCTTAGAGGTGACAGTCGATCCGTTAGTAACCGATGATAATACTCCTCCGTTGACAGGAACAGTTAACGACCCCAACGCAGATGTGGTGGTGACGATTAATGGTATCGATTATCCAGCAATTAATAATGGTGACGGAACGTGGACAATTCCAGATAATGTGATTGAACCACTGGAAGACGGAACTTATGATGTGGTGGTGACTGCTACTGACGATGATGGGAATACGGACATAGATGATACTCTTGATGAGTTAATCATTGATACGACACCACCAGTAGTTACGATCGATCCTTTAATTACTAACGATCGCACTCCAGAGTTAACAGGAACTATTGATGACCCGAATGCAACAGTTATAGTCACGATTAATGGTGTCGATTACGAAGCGATTAATAATGGTGACGGAACTTGGACGCTACCTGATGATACGATTGAAACTCCTTTAGACCCAGGTAGTTACGATATCCAGGTAACAGCGATTGATGAAGCGGGAAATACGACGGTTAACGATCCGATTGAAAATGAATTAGTGATCGATCTTACCCCACCGACGGTAACGGTAGATTTCTTAACTACTCTCGATTCTACTCCTCAATTGACGGGGACAATCGACGATCCAAATGCGACGGTGATTGTGACAATTAATGGTGTCGATTACGAAGCAATTAATAACGGTGACGGAACTTGGACGCTACCTGACGATACGATTGAAATTCCTCTCGATGCTGATACTTTCGATGTTGAGGTAACAGCGATTGATGAAGCAGGAAATGTTGGGGAAGATGATACAACCGATGAGTTAACTGTTGTCACTATCGATGATTTTGAAATTACTCCAAATGAAAATAATGTCTTTGAAATTGATGGACCTATCGATGGAGTTGCGCGGATTAAGTATACCCTCGATGAAGATACGGAAGTAAGTTTAATCAATGAGTTGGGAGTATTTCGGGTTAACGATCTTGAAGGGGGAATTGATGTTGATGGTGATGGAGTAACTGATTTAACTCCTGATGATGAGGGCTATTTAGCTGCTGCTTTGCAGAGTGGAGAAGTGATATTTTCTGCGCTTCCTGGTGGTTTGAAAGATTGCGAACCTCCGATGACAATTCGCGATTTTCAAACCGGAGATTTGTTGAGTTATTATTTGGTTCAAGATGGAACTAGCGATACAATTTTAGCTGCTTTAGCGGCTGGAAATGAACCAACAAGTAATGTTTTCTTCGGTTCAGTTGCAGCAAATAGTGATAGTCTCGACCATCTCGAAGTTACTAATTTAACCGCGAGTTCTTATACTCTCAATTGGGAAGATGTCGTGGGTGGTGGCGATCGCGATTTTGACGATTTTGTGGTAGATGTAGAGATTACTACGGAAAATCGTCCTTTGGGTGCGAGTCTCCAAGGTGAGGAAGAACAAGAAGTCTTTGATATTCGCGATGTCTCGTCAGGTGAATTGATTCGCGTTAGTGCAGAAGTCTTACCTAGTACCGAATCTTTGTTAGATAATAAAGTTGGTTTGTATCGGTTGGTCGATGAATCAGGAGTGGTACGCGATCGCTTTACTGGTAATCTAATTGCACCAGGAGAAATCGGTTACAGACGTGCTGCACTTTCTCAAACTCAGTTTGAATTTGGTGAGTTGGAAACTGGTCGCGAATTTATCCAGGAAGGATTATATGCTCCTTATATTTTCACCGATGATGGTGATGTTTATTTCCCATTTTTAGAAGCTAATCCAAATCAAGCTGACCAACTTTTATTGTTAGGAGATAACACCTTTAGTTTTGAAGATGTCTTAGCTACCAGTGAGGAAGATTACAACGATATTGTCTTCAAAATTGATTTCGATACCGATATTTCTGACTTAGGTATTACCCTAAATAACTTAGGAGACGATTTAGGAAATGATGATGATATCTTCCAAATTGGAGGAGAAATTGGACGAACAGCAAACCTGAAATTTACTCTCGAAGAAATCTATGATGCTGGGGTAGTAAATGAAGTAGGAGTGTTTGTCTTTAACGATCTTAACGGTGGTATCGATATCAACGGAGACGAGATAACAGACTTTTTACCTGGAGATGTGGGTTATCTCGAAGCTGTCTTAGCTTCCTCACAAACGATCTTCGCTGCACTTACTGGTGAGGGTTTACAAGATTGTAAGTCTCCGATGACGATTCGCGAATTCCAAACCAACGACTTGCTGGGATTCTATATGGTTACGGATGGAACCACCGATACAGTGTTGGCTGAGTTGGCTCTAGGACACGATGTAAGCAGCAATATCTTCTTTGCACCAGTGGGAGCTAATCAAGACGATTTTGACCACCTAGAAGTCGAAGATTTGGGCAATAGCGCCTATCTTTTAAACTGGGAAGACGAAATTGGTGGTGGCGATCGCGACTTTAACGATTTCACCTTGAAAGTCGAAGTCACGAATCAAGCAACCCCTCTAGGTGCAATTTTACAAGGCGATGGACAGCTAGAAACCTTTGATTTACGGGATTTAGCAGCCGGAGAAAAGGCGTTAGCTGAGTTTACTGTTTTCCCCAGTACCGAATCTAGTTTAGATAATCGTGCAGGATTGTATCAGTTAGCTGATGAATCAGGACGAGTCCAAGATCCAGTATCGGGTAATTTGCTTGCACCGGGGGATGCGGGTTATCAAGAAGCGGCGATCGCGCAAAGTGTCGTCGAATTAGGTAAAAATGGGACAAATCCCGTCGAACTAGAATCAGGTTTGTATGCACCATATTTCCTCATTGACGGAGAAACTGCTTACTTCCCCTTCCGCGAAGCAAATCCAGATTTTGTTGACCAAGTAGCTTTACTGGGAGACAATAAAGTTGGTTTTGAAGATGGTGCGAATGGCGGCGATTTAGATTACAACGATTTCGTTTTGGGTGTCGATTTTACCGTCGTTTAAGTTATTAATTAGGGCGCAAAATTATGCGCCCTTAATCATCGAATTAGCTAAACTCATTTAATTAAAATTAGAGGGAATAGGGAACAACCACAAAATCATATTTTTCTGGTGGAAAATCTTTAGTATTGCGGGTAACTAACTTGAGCGAATGAGCTTTGGCAAGCGCAGCTTGAATAGCATCGGGTAACTTCCATTTCTCCTGACGACGTAAAACCGCAGCTAGGTCAGCAATGGTAAGATCTATTCCTAACAAACTAAAACTATCGAGAAATTTGGCAGCGATTTCTCGCTCTGGAGAATCAAATCCTGCCAAAACTTCTGCTCTCGTAATTACAGATATAGCACATTTGCCTTGCACCTTCTTTAAATAATCTGTTGCCGCAGTAATATTATTGAAATGGTCAATCAAAATCACCGAGTCTAGCAAAAATTCCATTTACCATTCATCTCGTATCGCTTGCTGATAATCTAACCCGTCTTTCCCTTGCCAAATGCCTCTAGTCGTTTCCAGCAAAGTTTCAAAGGATAAAGACTCTGCTTCATCCTCTTGGCGCATCTGTTTAACAGCTTGACGGACTAAAGCAGCAAGAGTAGTTTGTTGTTCCTTTGCTTTCTTATCTAACCATGATTTATCATCTGGTTCAAAGCTAATGACTGTGCGAATCATTGTTGATTAATTGATATCGTTTTGGGATCATGATATCAACAAAAGCCCAAATTTTACGGTATGAAATTAGTTACCTCTGTTAACTCAAGGAAAAAGCGATCGCCAATCCTTTACCCTACCCGTTTTGGTTTCAACCCGCTTATCACCCCGTAAGCACGCGATCGCTCTCCGCTCCCCATCACCCCAAACTCCGCCTCAACTCCCGAATTGCCGTGCTTGTGTTCCGCTCATAGGCTACAGTCAAACCGCGCGACACAATTTCCGGCACATTCAGCCCCCCAAAATAGCGACTCTGGGACTCGACAATATAAGTATTTCCTTGGAGTTGATAAATCATCAGTTGTTGGTTGCGAAACAGCCAAACTTCCGGCACTTCATAGGGTAGATAATCCTGCACGTCAGAATAACTGGTGATGTCAATTTCGAGTACCAAATCCGGTGGCGGGTCATTGAGCCAATCAATTCTTTCCTTACCTGAAATAGCTTGCCAATTGTCAATGTAAAAACAATAGTCCGGTTCGATGCCACTTTCTTCTGGCAGTTGCATCGTTACTGGTGTAAATGCGTCATAATCTTGCCCCATTGAGTCCAGTAACACTTTAACGATATCGGCAATCAAGCTCACATCTCTGCCGTGTCTAGGTAATGGCGACATCAACAACACTTCTCCAGAACGATATTTCAGCCGAGGAATAGACCCATCACCTCGCTGCTTGCATAGAGCCTGATACTCCTGCCAAGTCGCAGGCGATCGCATCACTGTCCCGGCTGAAAGATAAAGTTTTTCGGGCGAAACAACCGTCAGCATATCTTCATCCCTAGATCTTTTCCTTAACCCATTATTCTACTTCCCTCCTGGCTCCCCCAAATAATCAGCAAGCTTCCCCCATGTTTAGTTTAAAAAAGCTTTTCTGTTAACTCAAGGAAAAAGCGATCGCCAATCCTTTACCCTGTCTTCTGTTTTCAGAGATATTTTGAGACAGTTAAGATAAATCCTGATTAGGGAACTGTTTATTGGGACTGCGGGGTACAAAAGTGGAAATTACTGATGTTTCAATCCCTAAGAGGGATTTAGGGCGATTTTAACCTTATGGAGATTTACGAATCGCAACAGTAGAAATCAGTTTCAATCCCTAAGAGGGATTTAGGGCGATTTTAACCTCCTAATTCAATTTCTTTGGCTGGTGGGGATAATCGTTTCAATCCCTAAGAGGGATTTAGGGCGATTTTAACATTAACATAAACTTTTAAAGG
>JAWQFW010000018.1:5751-37942 GCA_035968095.1 Oscillatoria sp. PMC 1068.18 | reverse complement strand
ACATTTACTCTCCCGTTTCCCCCGTTTCCCCCGTTTCCCCCATATCTTCCCAATCACCAATCCCTAATCCCCAGTCCCAATTTCCCAATCACCAATCCCTAATCCCCAATTCCTTGAACGACCAAAACGGAACAAGCAGCGTTATGAATTACATGATTACTAACACTACCAAGAAACATTTCACTAAGACCTTGACGACCGCGACGACCAACAACAATTAAATCTGCACCCCAGCTACTAGCAAGTTCGCGAATACTTCTACCTGCATCGCCGATACGCCAATCCCATTCAGTAGCGACACCTTCATTATTAGCGCGATCGCAAAACTCACTCAACCACTCGCGAGTTGATGCACTTTCTTTTTCCAAATGTTGGTGCATCGCTTGAGAATAATGGGTTAAGTTTTGACCGTAAAGATCGGTATAAGAACCAAGATTTTCATGTTCCAAAGGTAAGGAATGAAATACCATTAATTTAGCATTATCTTTTTTCGCTAAATCCAAAGCTTGTTCAAAAACCGCTTTTCCGGCTGAGGTTTGATCGAGGGCAACTAAGATTTTTTTATAGACCATTTTTGCTACCTTGATTAAAAATAAATGTTTGTCAATAAATTTTGTCCCTCCGCGCTTAATTTAGCAACAGAGAGACAAACAAAAACTTCGTTAAAGAGAACTCACAAATTTTGCCAAACGTTGCATTCCTTTTTCGATCGAAGTCATATCCGTAGCATAAGACAGACGTACACAATTATCTGCTCCGAATGCTACACCAGGAATGGTCGCAACTTGCTGAGAATCGAGTAAAGTGTTACAAAAATCAAGAGAACTCAGACCCGTTTTCGTAATATCCACGAAGAGGTAAAAAGCACCATTCGGCTTGGGACAACTTAGTCCAGGAATTGCCTCAACAGCTTCTAGCATTGCTTTGCGTCGTTTCGCAAAAGCTTGTAACATCATTTCCACAGGTTCTTGGGAACCAGATAAAGCCGCGATCGCGCCAAACTGAGCAAAGGTACAAACATTCGAGGTACTATGTCCTTGAATAATTGTCATTGCTTGAATTAATTCTACAGGTGCGGCAATATAACCAACTCGCCAACCTGTCATCGAATAACTTTTCGCAAAACCATTACTGGTAATTGTCCGAGCAAAAATTTCTGGACTAACTGCACCAATACTAAGATGTTCGGTTCCATCGTAGAGAATTTTCTCATAAATCTCATCCGAGACAACCAGCAAATCATTTTCTAAGATTATTGCGGCTAGAGTCTTAATTTCCTCTGGTGTATACACCGCACCAGTCGGATTCGAGGGAGAATTGAGAACAAATAACTTAGTTTGGGGAGTTATTGCCGCCTTGAGTTGTTCGGGAGTAATTTTATAATCGTACTCCGCTTTCGTTGGGACAATCACAGGTTCTCCTCCAGCCAATTTCACCATTTCTGGATAAGACAACCAATAAGGAGAAGGAATAATCACCTCATCTCCCGGTTCAATTAAAGCCAAGATCATCCCAAACAAAGAATGTTTCCCACCATTAGTGACAATGACATTTTCTGGTTGATAAGGAAGATGATTATCAGATTGTAACTTTGAGGCGATCGCCTCTCTTAATTTTGGTTCCCCCGCAGCCGGACCATATTTGGTTTTTCCTTCATCCAAAGCTTGTTTCGCGGCTGCTTTAATATGTTCTGGGGTATCAAAATCCGGTTCCCCAGCGCTAAAACTACAGACATCTACCCCTTCCTCCTTCATAAGTTTCGCTTTCGCAGCGATCGCCAAAGTAATCGAAGGCGGTACTTTACCCACTCTTGCTGTTAGTTTCATCCTCTCTAACTACCCCACTATCTCTTTTCAGTTACCAGTTATCAGTGAACAGTTACCAGTTATCAGTGAACAGTTACCAGTTAGCAGTGAACAGTTCCCAGTTAGCAGTGAACAGTTCCCAGTTAGCAGTGAACAGTTCCCAGTTACAAGTTACCAGTTATCAGTAAACAGTTAGCAGTTACCAGTTTATCTCCCAATTCCTCCTTGTTTTCCCCCTCTCCCAAGTCTCCCTTGTCTCCCCCCTCCTCCAATTCTTCCTTGTCTCCAATCTCTACTGATAACTGATAACTGATAACTGCTCACTGAAAACCCCAGTCCCCAATCACCAATCACCCTCTACGGTTCAACAATATTAAACCAAAAATCGAAATCATCCAGCAGTCCCAACAACTCGCTAAATTTCTCTGCGTCACCTTCAATCTGTAACTCAGAAACTTCCCTTTTCTCATCCACACTCGACACACCTAAACAAATATCGACCAAAGCATCTATTGTTAGCAATACCTTAGCCTCTGCATCTTCCCCTTGCAGATTAGCCTGGTGAATCAATACGCCGTTTTCTACCGTCACGAAATACTCTTCCTGCACATCCGTAAAGTAAAAATTCAGCTTAATTTCCGTTTCAGTGGCTTTGGGTCCGTTAATCCGCACCGCGAGATAATCAAAAAGCATCTCTGGTGTCATCACCTTCATCGTATCAGGATCGTCAGAACTACCTGACATTTCTTTGTCACCTAAGCCGTGTCGCAACTCTTTTGCGCCCATCAAATAAATATTACGCCAGGTTCCCGCTTCGGCTTGATAAGCTAATTGTTCGTAACTATCAGCCAAAAGTTGACGGGCTTTTTCATTCGAGGGTTCAGCAAAAACTAAATGGTTTAAAACTTGGGCTGTCCAACGATATTCGCCTTCTGCAAAGCATTTTTCCGCCTTTGCTAAGATGGCTTCTCCACCACCCATAAACTCAACATATTTTTCACTAGCTTCGGCTGGTGGTAAGGGATGAAGATTTGCTGGGTTAGCATCGTACCAACCAAAATAACGTTGATAGATAGCTTTGATATTGTGGTTTAACGTCCCATAATAGCCGCGATTGTACCAATATTTCCCAATCGATTTGGGTAAGTTGAGAATTTCGGCGATTTCAATCCCAGTGTAGCCATGATTCATCAACCGTAAGGTTTGATCGTGGAGATACTTATAAGCGTCGCGATGAGTTTTCAGGTATTTAATAATTGTCTCCTGACCCCACCGGGGCCAAAAGTGACTGGCGAACATTACTTCGGTTTGATTTGCAAATAAGCGAATTGCTTCGGTGAGATATTCTGCCCAAACTTTGGCATCGCGGACTAATGCGCCCCGGAGAGTTAAAATATTGTGGATCGAAGCATTGGCGTTTTCTGCCATGCAAAGTGCTTTAAATTGGGGAAAGTAGAAGTTCATCTCGACGGGGGCTTCGGCTCCGGGTGTAAGCTGAAAGATGATTTCGATACCGTCGATGGTTAGTTTTTGCTTAGTGTGGGTAATATCGAGAGTTGGGGCGATTAAGCTGGTGTTTCCGGTCGATCGCGCTGCTCCTAAGCCTACGGTAGTATTTCCTTGGGGGTTTTTCGGTAAAAAAGGACCCATTTGATAAGTAGCGCGACGAATCATGGCGTTTCCGGCGATCGCGTTTTCCCCGATAGCGTATTCCATAAAGCCTTCTGGGGCAATGATTTGCACTTTTCCGGCTTCAACGTCAGCTTCAGAAACTACCCCTTTAACGCCGCCAAAATGGTCAATGTGAGTGTGAGTATAAATCACTGCGACTACTGGTTTATCACCGAGATGGGTTTTCACTAATTGATATGCAGCAGCCGCAACTTCCTCGGAAATTAAGGGATCGATGACAATGTAACCTGTATCCCCGACAATAAAGGTAATGTTGGAGATATCGAAACCACGGACTTGATAAATGCGATCGCTAACTTGAAAAAGTCCATGTTTCGCTAACAACTGTGCTTGTCGCCATAAACTAGGATTTACTGTAGCGGGTACTGTCTTTTCCTTGAGGAAATCAAAACTCGTAAAATCCCAAACCTTTTTTCCCGTCGCTGTTTTAATTGTGGGTTCCTCCCAAGTAGCAAGAAAACCCCGTTCCACAAATTCAAAATCTTCGGTATCTTCAAAAGCAAGCTGCTTGTAGATGGCTTGATTAGCAGCCACAGTAAAAGGTGTTGCTGGTTTCGGATTTAATTCTGGTTCCATACTCTAATTACTTAAAAATTATGCCTCGACACAAACTAACTAAAAGCTAAATTAATCAAAATGAATCATTGATTCCCGCTTACTCTTTTGGGATTGGACTATTTAATTCCCGACATTTTTTTAAAGCTTCTTGGTAAGCTAGCTCATATTCTTCTCCTCCTAACATGACATCTCCATAATAAGCATAAGGTGTCTCTCCATAAACTGGTAAAGGATCGTCATCTGGATAATCTTCCTCAGCTTCTTCTATCGCTGCTTTCAGTTGTTTTGCAGTTAATTTGTGAGCAGCAAAATAATAAAGTTGGTCAGCACTTTTATGTAAATGTGATAAATTTAGGTCTACCAAACAATCTTCTAACTCTATCCAAGCACATTCAACAGGACGATAAGGTTCACCTTTCCAAACCAAAAAACCTTGCACATAAATTGCTTCTTCAGTTACTAACGTGGCTTGATAAGCCCTTGCAAAAGGATTGCGATTTTTCTTGCCAATTTTTTGAGTAATTTCTTCCGAAAGTTCAGTATTTAAAACCTTATCCATCACCACACTATCCCTAGTTAATTAAGCCTAACTCACTACTAAAAGTTTTCCCAAACAAACCAATTATCTCTTACTTTCTTACCAACCAAACTGTAATAATTACCAAAAACCTTTGCGAATTACCTTTGCGCCTTTGCGCGAAATATAAAACCAATTAATCCCCCAAAGAACCTAACCACTTAAAGCAGCAAACCAATCGAAATTACCCTCACGTACTTGCTCAACTTCCGGCATTTTTTGCAAACGCATCAACTCAGAAATAGCCGCAATTTCGCGGTCAAAACCATTAGCTGCTACAGCCAAAATCCGCTTATTTTTCACATAAAAAGCGAGAAATTCAGACTCGGATAAATCTCCTTGTACGATCGTCTCCTCCCAATCTTCCACATGACCAACATAACGCATTCCTATAGTAAATTGTGCTGTCCAGAAAAAAGGCACTCCTTCATATTTTACCCTTTTTCCTGCCATATTTTTTGCCGCAATTCGACCGTGTTGAGCAGCTAAACGCCAATGTTCGATGCGCGTAGGTTCTTGGTTATACCAATAAGGAAAAGTAGCAAGATCTCCGGCGGCGTATAAACTATCAGTTACTTGCAGATATTCATCAGTATTAATGCTATTATCTTTTTCGTTAAGTTCGACTTTTTCGAGATAGTCAGTAGCTGGTTTTACGCCAATTCCAACTATGACTAAATCTGCTGGAATTTTCTCGCCATTCTCTAAAATTACGGCTTCTACTTTGTCCTTACCAACAAACTCAGTTGCTTTAGTTTCAAATTGAAAAGTAACGCCATTTTCTTCATGTATCTTTTGGTATAATTTGCCAATTTTTTCACCGAGTAATTGCTTGAAAGGAACCTTTTCCGGTGAAACAACAGTCACAGAAACACCTTGTTTAGTCAGACTAGCAGCAGTTTCCATACCGATAAAGCTAGAACCAACAATCACAGCTTTTTTGTCTGACTCAGCAGTAGTAACAATTTCATCAGAATCTTGATAGCTACGCAAAGTAAAAATGTTGGCTAAATCTGCACCAGGTACTTTTAATTTGTTAGCTTTAGCACCTGTAGCTAAGAGTAAACTATCATAATTAATAGTTGAATTGTCAGCAAAAGTAATCTGCTTGGTTTCAGCATCAACGCGGATAACAAATTTACCAGTAAGTAGTTCAATATTATTTTGGTTATAGAAATCTGCATCTCGCAAGGGAAGCGAATCTTTCGGTAGTGTTGAACCTTGTAAATACTGTTTACTCATTACTACTCTGTCGTAAGGTAATTTCTCTTCGGAAGTAATCATAATTATTCTTCCCTGGAAGCCCTCATGACGTAAAGCTTCAGCAGCGTTAACTCCCGCAGCCCCGCTACCAAGAATTACGAAAATTTTATCGCTAACTTCCAGGTTTTGTTGTCCCATTTGAGGGGGATGCTGAGATGAAAAATTTTCGGGAATTGTGACGATTACATTTTCTCCTTCTAAATGTACTTGAAAGTGAGTTAAACAATCTAAACCAGGAGGTTCGTATTGTTCCCCGGTTCTGGGATTATAAGCAGCATTATGCCAGGGACAAATGACACGATCTTTACTTAAAATTCCTTGGGCTAATGGTGCAGATTGATGAGTACAAAAAGCGCCTGTAGCGTGGTATTTTCCGTCTATTTTTGCTAATAAAACTTTTTGCTTACCAACCTCAACTTGCTGCATTTCTCCATCTTGTAAGTCGCTAACTTGAGCAACAACAGCGCTAATATCGCTCATCTCTACTCCTGATTTTTTCTTGAATTCCGAAAGTATTTTGGCGAGAAAAGAGACTATTTTTCATCTGACTTGAGGTACAAAAGTTAAGATGGTGCGATCGCTGTTTGTGGTGCTGGCGAAGAAAGCGCCAATCGCGCGATCGACTCTCTGGTGTAGAATAGAATCAATTGTACTGTTTTACTGTGGCGCAGTATACCGCAAAAGCGGCGAAACTGTCGCTAGGCTATCGCTTATAGTGAAGCTAGTCGAATTATAAACGTCAAATTTAATGACCGACACACAACGTCTGGAAGCTTACCACACTTTAACTCAACAACTGCTCGATTGTCCTAGAGGTGAGGAGCTTGAACTCTTAGAAGCAAATCGAGAACTTATCGATCCTCAGTTTATCGCGGTTACGGAAGCAAAAGCAATTGAATTAGCAGAAGCGGGAAATACAGAAGAAGCTCAATTTTTGCAGGCTTTTGCGGCACAATTGAAACAAGCTTTTGCTGAGGTTGCTGAGGTAGTTAACCGAGAAGGAGCGGAAAGTCGCGCTCAAACTTATTTAATGTTGATTGATGGAATGCTACAATGTTCTACGGGTGAAGAGGTTGCCCGATTGTTGAGTGGTAATCCAGATTTAATTGATGCTGGTTTGGTGCAAATGATTGTTAAAGTAGCTCAAGCAATGGCAGCGAAGGAACAAAATCAATCGGCTAGTTTTCTGTTGCAAGTGGCTACTGATTTAGCACAAATTATTGATTCGTCTTCGTAGTTATTGGCGATCGCGAAAGCGATAATTATTTAAAGGGTAGCAGAGGGTGCGTTTTTGCGGCACTCGCACCCAGTAAAGTCGAGAATAGTTAAGCTTTAACTTGATAGTCAAGGGGTTCGCAAAATTGATTAATTCCTTGTTTGACGGCGTAAATAACTACGGGAGTTGCTAAAATTGACGGACAAATTTTTCCTTGAATGAGATAATTGACTGCGGCTGCAATTTGGTTATTTCGTAAATCTTCTTTAAATTGGTCTTGACAAAGAGCCACGCGGCATCTTTTAGCTAATCCATCGAGATAATCGCTAGTATCAGGTTGTTGTCCAACTTGAATAGCCAGAGAAATAGCAGCATCTTCGAGATCGCCCTCACAATCAGCGATCGCCTCCAACGCTGATTTCGTCTCTGGATAGTTTGACAGTTGGGAGCGATATTCGTCAAGGTCTTGTAGTGAAATAATTGTCATAAGCTCATTTTAGCCCAAACCGATCCTTAATCTGGAATGTAACTACGAGCAAATTTTAGCGGAAAATCCGTCCCAAAAAGTTCGGTTCTACTGATTATTACTTTCGTGGCGAACTAGCTAAAGTAAGAAGTATCGAAACACATTACCAGTTATCACAATGAACAGTCTACCCCATCGAGTTTCTGAATTTGCAGGTAAATTTCCGCAAGGGGATAACTCTCTCTCACGATACATCCATTCCTTAGATCCAGAAAAAGTAGCTCAACTTTCACAAGCTTCACCCGAAGTAGCTCAAATTATCGAACGTAATATTATCGGATTATTAGGAGGCTTACCTCACGAAGATTTTGATGTCGAGATCACTACCAGTCGAGACAATTTAGGACGATTACTAGCTTCTGCGACTCTTGGCGGTTATTTTCTGCGTAATGCCGAACAACGCTTAGATTTGGAAACACAGCTACAAGCAGCAGTCGAAGATCGTCACAGCGAAACCCAGAATTAATAATTAAGAAATACTGAAACTAGGGAGACGTAGCCATGCTGCGTCTCTACATTTATAGATCAGATTCGGCGATCGCCCCAGAGGGAAATTACTCAATCTTAGCTAGCCCAAAATTGCCTCCTCAGACAATTTCTTCTTCCTCAGCAACCTTGAATTCGAGATTAGTGGTAGATCGGGTGAGGGACATACTATGCTAATACACAAGTTTTGTGTGAGGAGCCAAATCGATGAATTTGCGAGAAGATGCACTAGCTATCTTAGAAAAAACGAGTCGAACTTTCTACATTCCGATTAGTCGTTTACCTTCTATTCTCCAGGATGCAGTAGCATCAGCTTATCTTTGTATGCGCGCGATCGATGAAATTGAAGATAGTTCCAAAATCACTAATACTACGAAAGCCCAATTACTACGTCGGATTAGCCTAAATTTACAAGCCGCAGTCGATAATTCCAGTGCAGAAGTCTTTGGTGCAGGTTTAGATGCTCACTCAGATCAACTTGAAGAAGTTACCCTTCGCGTCGGAGAATGGGCAAAACTCGCTCCTGTGGATGTCGCACCGCGTATTTGGGATGCTACCGCAGCAATGGCAGATCGCATGGCTTATTGGGCTGATTCTAACTGGAATATTCACACCGAAGCGGATTTAGACCGCTATACTTTTAGTGTTGCTGGTGCGGTAGGTTTGCTTTTGTCGGATCTCTGGGCTTGGTACGATGGCACTCAAACTAACCGCAATCACGCCCTTGGTTTTGGTAGAGGTTTACAAGCAGTTAATATTTTACGCAATCATCAAGAAGATTTAGAGCGAGGTGTAGATTTTTTCCCCGATGGTTGGAATGCCGCAAGGGTAGAAAAGTATGCTCGTCGCAATCTGGCTTTGGCTGATGCTTATACTAATGCTTTACCTGATGGTCCGGCTTTGGATTTTTGTAAGATACCACTGGCTTTAGCTTATGGAACTTTGAATGCGATGGCAATGGGTCAAGAAAAGTTGAGTCGCAGCGAGGTTTTGTCTCTGATTGATGAGGTGATGGCTTAGGATTGGGGATTGGGGATTGGTGTATCATCAGGTCAGCGTAGCTATCGTTGATAATTAATTTCCAAAACTCCCAAAACTCCCAAAACTCCCAATACTCCCAACACTTCCAAAACTCCCAAATCCCAATTTCCTAATCGCTAATCCCTAATCACCTTGTCGTAGAGGATTTTGCCGTATTCTAGTTTAATTAAACGAGATGCAACCGAAAAGTAGCGATCGTCGTGCGCGATCGCGATTATTGTTTTACCCTGTTGTTGTAACTGAGGTAGCAATTCTGTATAAAAAATTTCTTTGAAAATCGGATCTTGATCTGCTGCCCATTCATCGAATAAATAAATCGGGCGGTCTTCGAGATATGCTGTTAATAAGGCTAATCGTTTGCGTTGTCCTTGGGATAAAGCGGTAGTAGAAAGTTTTCCTTGTTCGATTTTGACTTTACGATCGAGTTGTAGTTGTTTCAAGTATTTTTGAGCTTTGGTTTCGAGATCTGGTTGGCTAAATCCTAGTAGTCTCTCGAATAAGTAAAAATCGCTGAAAATGACGGTAAAATGCTGGCGATACCATTCTCGGTTATCAGCAGAAATCTTGTTTCCGTCTAATTCAATTATCCCTGTATCGGGAAGATAAAGCCCGGTGAGAAGTTTAGCGAAGGTTGATTTACCGCTACCGTTACCGCCGATAATAAAGATCAGTTCTCCTGGTGTTAGTTTCAGGTTTAAGCTACCGAGAGTAAAATTAGTATCTTCTGATTCGCTGTAATAAGTGTAGGTGACATCTTTTAATTCTAAAGATTGCCAAGTTTGTTTAATTTCGCTGAGTTGCTGAGTTGCTGTGGTTTCGGTACTATTTGCTAAAGATAAATTCAAAGCTTCGATTTTCTCTAAAGCAATATTTGCTTTGGTAATTAAGGGTAATTTATTGACGATATTTTCGAGCGGTCCGATAATAAACGTAAACGTCAAAACGTAGGCGGAAAGGGTTTGTAAGTCGATGGTAAAGTAATGAGGAAGGGCGAATAAGACAATCCCGATCGCAAAAAAGAAGATTGATTTACCCCAACTATCATTGGTTGCGAATAAGGTTAAACCACGCACATAATCGCGACGACATTCAGCCGCAGTTGTTTGTAAGTCTTGGTGAAAAAAGTCTTGACGGCGATCGCTGTGTAGTTTAAGTTCTTTAATACCTGCGGTAATCGTTTGGAAGTGTTGAAAAAGGCGATCGCGATTTTGACGCGCTTGGGTAAGGATTTTTCTGCCTTTTTTGAGTAAAATTCCCGCAGTGGCGATCGCAATTCCTGACAAAACTGCAATAATCGTCATTACTTGCCACGATAACCAAGTAATATAAGCTAAACAACCCACAACGATCGCCACATTGATACATAAAAACGGTAGCACGTAAACCGCGTCAGAAATTACTTGCACATCTTCGGTTAAAGTGGCTAAAAGTCGGGGCGCACCGAGTCGTTCGAGATGAGATAATTCAGAAGCGAGAATCTGACGACTCAGCTTTAACTGAAGGTTGTAGATTGCATCCTGAGAGAGACGAATCAGGAGAATACGAGTAATAATACTAGAAAGCAAAGCGGCGATCGCCAAACCCGCAAAACCCCAAGCTAGAGACACAGAAGGAGTAGTCTTACCTACAGCTTGAGAGATTAGCGCAATTAAAGCCGCACTACTACCCCCACTGAGGAAACCAGACGCGATCGCGATCGTCACCATTTGCCAAGAAGAACCCAACAGCAAGTAAATTAGAGTCATAGTCGGTAAAATAAGGCAAAACTAGACTTAAAATATCATTGGCGAGCATTAGGTGAGCGAAACGCACAGCTAGATTTGCCTCAAACCAGAAATACTCTCTAATCTACCCTATTTTGCGCTCAATTATTTAATTATTACTAACTAAAAGGAGCAATTTATCACTTTGTCAACCCCAAAAATAATTCCTAACTTACCCAGTTTCTCAATGATCTTAGAAACGGAAAATTTAGCAAACGCGGATTTAAAAGGTTTAGCGAAATCTTTAGCTTCTCTCACAAATCAAAGCATCTCCCCTCAACTTGCTAATGAAGTTATCTTAATCGATAGCGGTGACACCCCAACTAACTTACTCGAAAACTTCCAAAACCAATATCCTTGGCTAAAAATTCATCCTGCACCCTTAGCCATAGATTACTACAAAGCAAAAATCTTCGGTGCAGAAATAGCTACCGGAGACATTCTAATTTACTGTGACTCTGACTGTATTTACGAAACCCATTGGTTAGAAAATCTCCTCAAACCCTTTACCCAAGAAAACATTAAGATAGTCGCAGGAGAAACCAAAACCAGAGGAAATAAAATTTACGGTACAGCAATGGCTCTAGCATACATCTTTCCCAACTATTCTGGCGAAGAAAAGCTTACCGAAACTAATCAATATTTCCTCAATAATGTGGCTTTTCGACGCAAATTTTTCCTAGAAAACCCGATTCCGACACAATTACCTTTATATCGAGGAAACTGCGCTATTCACGCTTACAACTTGCGTAGTCTTGGTTACAAGATTTGGAGACAACCCCAAGCAAGAGCAACCCACGCACCACCCTTTGGATTATCGCACTTTTTCTGGCGCTTTTTGTTGATTGGACACGATTATTACTGGCAGAAAAAGATATTAGGGGAAAAAGTCGCGGAAAATGACCCGATTTCCGGATTGCAGGGAAAATTAGCTGTATTTGACAACCGAGTTGGTAAAATATTTGCAGAGGAGCGATCGCGTTTACTTTACCTACCTTTCGCTATTCCAATTATTCTTGCTGCTTTATTACTCATTTTCCTCGGTTATCTCATCACCTACTTTCAGCCTAAATTCTTACTCTCAGTTTACGATTGTGCATAGAAATTAATTTAACAATTATTAGTTAAATTACTAACATTAAAATTATTGCACTTAGGAATTTCATTCGCGATTTAGCAAGATTAAATAAAGCCTAGAATTTAGGGAAGAAATAGCCTTGTTATCTGTTCCATCTGGGAGTAAAAAGGCAGTTTGCCGTCAGTACATTCTGGAGAAATATCAAAATTGAGTAGCAATTCTTCCGACACCCCAAACCCCAAACTCCATCTAACCTTCAACTATCTTGTTACACCCTTATCTATCCGACTCAGACATCCAAGGTTGTAACTGTGGCTGATAACGATAATCTTCAAAGTCTTTTCTCATCTTCTCAATAACACTGTTGTTAGAAAGATTACGAGTTTTAAACAAGTAAATTAGCTCCCCCATAGCCAGATAGCTAATGTATTCAAACATTTTGATAAGTCGAAACCAAACCAGAGGTGACAAAATCCCTTTGACTCCATAGGCTTTCCAGCGCAATTTTAGGTACAAGAGGGCAATATAGAAGTGAGTTGACTTTATCGCTTTAAAGATATTCAACCGTAACGGTTCCAACTTGGTGTTGAACAAATTATTATCAATTGAAGTCGCTTTCGCCGGACAATAACCAAAGAAGAGTTGATCCCCTCGAGTATAATCCATCAAGCCAACATTAATATCCTCTTCAACTAATCTGTCAAATTCTTCATAAAAGATGCTGAGGATACCGTATTTTTCAGAAACAAGGTATTTTGTAGACTTACAAAAGTTCTCAATAAATTCAAAATCAAGAAACCACTTTCCTAAATAGATCGGAATAAAAACCCCAAACCAAAGCATACACTCTAAATAAATACGCCAACTCATTGCACTAGCGTGACCCAGATGTTTTTCATGTTTTTGATAGACATCGAGGTAGAGAGCTTGATACTGAAACATCAACTGATTATACATTTGCTGTTTTTTGCTTGCCTCTGCTTCGCCAGCTAATTTTGAGCGAATTGCTTCAGTATTACACTCAATCCCGTGAGAGACAAAGACTAAACCAATAGAATAAAGAGGGTCAAATATATAACCTGCATCTCCAATGATGTACCAGTTATCAGTTGAAATAACTTCTTTGCTCATGTGAGCAACTTTAGGCAGATAGTGAAAATCAACAACTTCTCCACTTTCAATTAAATCGTAAAGTAGCGTGTGATTCGCTTTCAGGAAACTTTTATATTTCTCAAGGGTGTTAATATCTTTAGCAGAAATTACGCTTTTGTGGTGAACTATGCCAATGGATAACTCTTTAGTATCTGTCGTAATGGGAATAACCCAAATCCAATGTCCATGTCCCATCACATGATGAGTCGTATAATAACGGCTTCCACCGCGTAATTCAGGTTCGTAGGTTTTATGTAAAATTTGGGTATTGACGTTTTTCACTCTTAGCCAGCTAGCACCCGTATTAATTCCTTTTAATTTTCCCTCATCAATCATTAAACTGCCTGTTTTTTTGCCAATCAGAAAACGACGACCCGCAGCGTCCACTAGATGTTTGGCTTGCAAAGTGACTTTTTCGCCAGCTAGCTTAACGTTAACCTGGTGCATTTCGTCCTGGGGAGACAAATTAAATTCAGTAACGCGACCATTATAAAAAGTTACTCCCATATCTTGGTTCATTTTCAAAAGGTCACGCTCAAACTTGCCTCTATTAATATGAAAAGAATCAATATGAGGCGTACCATTCACCCAGATATGATGATAGTCGTCTAAGTGTTTGGTTTGCGTATTATCTTTTGTCCAGTGAAAGGTAAGACCATATTTTGGAGTATGATGCTCGATCAAATACTCATATAGACCTAACTCCCGAAAGAGAAACATGGCAGTAATTTCTACCGTAGATTCCCCAACTTTCATATCTTTTGCTAAACGTTCGGGAGAACGGGGATCAATTAAAGCGACTTTAATCCCTGGAATCTTTAATAGTAAATGTCTCGCTTGACACAAACCTGCAAAACCTGCGCCCATAATTACAACGTCATAGACTTCGGTATTGGTATTGGTAGTAAATTCTTTGGATGTACTTAACATGATTTTTTTGATAATTAAACAACAGAAACTAAGAGTTATTTTTTAGGAGAGTATGAATTTAGATTTTGTGTTTTTTATTCACTAGCTTTTCTAAATGTTCTCCAGGTCTATATTTCTTAAAGTCGCCGCCAATTTCTTGATGATAGTAATGATCTGTGATTCCTAATGATTCTTGCCATTTCTCTTGTGCTAGTTCCCAATTTATCTGATCGCTATCACTTTACCAAATCACAATCCGAGCCGTAGGACGCGCCCAGGAGTTAAATACTTTTACGCCTTGACGATGAAAGTAACTGTTAGCAAAAAAATTCAAAGGAGATTCTCGATTTTCCCACACGGTAAATGTCCAAAAACGCTTCTGATAGTATTTCTTATCTAAAGAAGTAAAGAAAGTGATAAAAGGAAATAATAATCCCATAAGGTTCATATCAGAGCGAATTTGAGAGCGAATATATCCGGGAGTGCCTATTAACTGTATTTGCACCAGTTGAGTCAGCCAAAGTAGAGGAAAAACTTGCCTCCATTTACATACAGGAATATAAGTAGCACAACAGAAAAATTTTTTCTGATTCGGAGAGGGGGATGTTGGTTTCATGTTATTAATTTCTCAAAATTTTCTAACGAAGTAGCTGCAACAATTCAGATCTCGTGAAAATGATGGAATTATAAATGGTAGACAAACTCATGCGCTAGTCTACTAGAGCGATCGCTGAAAAGTTATTCAGCTTCGGAATGTTTGAGTAGATGGGAACGGCTTAACCAAATTCCATGAAATCCAAAGGGAATTCTGAAGGGAATCCGAATTTTGGCGATCGCGTCTTTTGTCAAATCTGATGCGTCCAAAATCAGCAACTCTGAGCTTTCTGAAGCTTCATCATACACAAGTGTCAGCAACCAGCCCTCATCTTCACCACTTTCGTTTGAGCGTGGCACAAAAACTGCCTCTCCTCCATAACGTTGTTCCCCCAAGGAGTAAGTTTGAACTTCACCATTCTGAAAATCATATTTGATCAAACCATCGAAAAGAAATCTCCTCTTTTCAAATTCATTTTTGTCAGCGCGTTTGGCTGCATAAGCAAAACGTTGTCTTCTTCCCAAATACTGCTCATTCAAGCGCGGGAAATCTATAACCATTTCTGAGAGCATTTCTTCTTGAACATTACCCGTAGCAAGGTTAAATTTCCATTGATACAAAACTGCTTTTTCTTCCCGCACTTGCTCTCCCATTTCTGAGAAAAATAAAAGATTAATCGCTGGCATTCGGCAAGCCGTTAAAACAATTTCTGCTCCATCTTCATAGGCGTTGACACAGTGCAGAACGTAACAGGGATCGGCGCTAAACCAGCGAATATTAGTATGATCGCCGTGACGAGGCAAAATCCCAAAGCGACTAGGACGAGATGAATCGAAGCCTAAAGGGAGTTTACCTTGATACATTTTTGCCGCATCAAATGTTAAAGGTAAATCCATGAAAATAGTGTAGTTTTCAGTAATCGCAAAATCGTGCATCATCACTCCTATAGGAAGGTCAATTGGCACAGTCCGCAAGAGCTTTCCTTGAGAGGAAACAATACTATAATAAAGATGAGGAGAACTTGGCAGGGAATAACTGAAAAACATCATCTCCCCAGTAAGAGGATCGATTTTGGGGTGAGCAGTGAAAGCGGAGGTTAAGCGATGCTCAAAGTCATACTCTCCTAAAGTTTTCAGAGAATAAGGATCGATTTGATGAGGTAATCCCCCTTCCCAAAGTGCCAAGAGTTTACCGTGATGATAAACTAATGAGGTATTAGCACTATTTTTTCCCCAACCGTAAGGATTATCCTTTTGTGGGAGGGATAGCAACCCCGTCCAAAGGGCTTGACCTGCTTCTCGCTCTTTTTCAAAAGCGAGGGTTCGGATGTAGCGGTTGCGGTAAGAGGCTTTTTGGTTAGCTATTTTAAGACTATGCAACATCCCATCGCCATCAAACCAGTGATAGGGACTTTTCTGGGGAAACTGAGGATTAGGTCCATTGCGAATATACCATCCTGATAACTCTTGAGGAATCTGACCCACTACTTCGAGTTTTGGGAAATAAGTTTCCTCTTGAGTGGGGGCGAAATTGTGAGTGAGATAAGGGTTAAGTGAACTTAAAGGCATATTCTCATCTAAGATTCTCACGAGAGATTAGAATTTGTAAACAATAGCATTAGGATTTCAGATAGCTTGAGAAATTATTGGAGAAGTTAAATCCTTCCTCCCCTAACTGCTAAGGGACTAGAGAAAGATGAAAAATATGAAGATTTATATTTTTCAATGAAGTAATGAAATAGAGAAAGCAAATGATGTCTTTTCTAGATTATAATCATTATAATCGAAAGAGATTAGAAATTAAGCTAATCAAATCAAGGTTATTATTTGAATTCGCTACCAGGCGTGCTTTTTGACAACTTAGCTTTCTGCTGTCACTCTTGGATATTTTTACGAATTTGCGCCATTGTACTCAACGTAAATTCAAGGTTTTACCCCAGTCTGAGAGAAGAGAATTAGTTTCATTCCTGACGTGATTTAGCTTAATTGTGCGAGAAGCTCTACGTCCATAATCTATCTGATTTAGCGTAGGATGAATCGCGCCTGATGACTTTATAGGCAGACTTGCTGGTTATCCTAAAAAGGGTTACACTGAACAAGCTAGATCATTATTTATACAACCAAACAGAAATGTTATTTGTGGAGAATCTTGAGTTCAAATCCTGGGGAAGAGGGATGCTGAGAGAACACCCTCTTGACTTCGGGTTTGGCAAATTTGTTGAGATATTGAAACAGGTTTGTAAACAAAGGCAAGTTTATTTTGGGAAAGTAAGCAAAGATTTTACTTCTCAAACATACCCCAACTGTGGAAAAGATACAGGGAAAAATCAATTAAATTAAAGAGTGCATAGTTGTCCTGAATGTAATTTTCGACTGATAGAGATGTTGCTGCGGCAATGATTGTTGAACAAAAAGGACTTGTAGCCGTTGAACCGACGTTATTAGTGTTTCCAGAGTCAGGAAGTTGAAAGCGGGGCGTTGTGGGGAATAGCAAAGGCTAGTCTTCCCCGTAAAAGTAGGAAATCCAGTCAGTAATGATTGGAAGCCCACTCGGTAATTTTTAATTCCGAGTGGGACATCTCACAATCTTCTTTCAGAAAAAGGATCGAATTAACATGAATTCTTCTCTTCCCGAAGGGAGTGACGACAATGATATCCGCCCTTATCGTCTTCAGGATGTTGAGTATATTCTGGAAATAGCCCTAACTGAAAAAGCAGAAATAACGGAGAATTTATCAGAACAACAATTGCTAGAAATGGCGCAAGAGTTGGGGATTTCCCAGTCAATTTTAGAGAATGCGGTAGAAAAATGGCAACAGCGCCAGAGACGGCAAATTAGGCGATCGCGTCGTCGGAGACAATTTCAAATCCATTTTCTTTGCTATCTTTTTGTAAATATTTTTCTCCTCATTATTAATTTCATCGTCGAGGGAAGCATCAGTTGGGCATTATGGTGTGTGTTGGGATGGGGAATAGGTTTAGGAATTGAGGCGGGAAAAACCTTCGATTGGTTTCATCCTTCAAGTCAAAGCGTAAATATGAGGCAGTAAGAGCATAATGAACACAGAAATTGCTGTAATCGGCATGGCGTGTTGGTATCCTGGAGCAAAAAATGCTAGGGAACTTTGGGAAAATATTCTGACAAAACGTCGTCAATTTAGACGGACTCCCAATGAGCGTTTACCTTTGTCAGACTACCAAGATGCTGACCCTAGAGTGCCGGATAAAACCTACTGTAGTTTTATGGCATTGATTGATGGATTTAACTTTGATTGGTCAACAAAACGGATTCCCAAACCTACATTTGAAGCAACCGATATTGTCCATTGGTTAGCCTTAGAACTTGCCTTACAAGCCTTTAGCGATGCTGGCTATAACCTTCAGGAAATCCCTTCTGATGCTACCGGAGTTTTGGTTGGAAACACCTTATCGGGGGAAGTCAGTCGCTCCCGAGGGCTACGATTGCGTTGGCCCTATGTAGCGAAATCCCTACGCTCGGCAGGAGAATCATTAGGCATTGCTGAAGAAATGGTAGAAGCATTAGAAACAGTGATGGAAAGCTACTATAAGCAGCCTTTTCCCCCAGCCAATCAAGATACCTTAGCCGGGGTGTTGTCTAATACGATCGCCGGAAGAATTTGTAACTACCTGAACCTGCATGGGGGAGGCTATACCGTTGATGGGGCTTGTTCATCTTCTTTAATTGCCCTGTCAACCGCCGCCCAAGGATTAGCCAATAATCAATTAGATTTAGCTTTAGCCGGGGGAGTAGATATCAGCCTTGACCCGTTTGAGGTCGTGGGTTTTGCCAAAACCAAAGCCTTAACAACTGAGGAAATGTCCGTCTATGACCTGAACGCCAGTGGCTTCATTCCCGGCGAGGGTTCTGGCTTCGTCGTTTTGAAACGCTTAGAAGATGCCCGACGCGACGGAGATTATGTCTATGCGGTTTTGAAAGGGTGGGGAATTTCCTCAGATGGTGCAGGAGTCGGCATTACCGCCCCCAGTGGCTCAGGACAAGCCTTAGCTCTGCGTCGCGCCTACGCCCAAGCCGGGTATAGCCCTCAAACCCTAGACTTTATCGAAGGACATGGTACAGGAACTCCAGTCGGCGATCGCGCTGAACTTAAGGGGATCGCCCTAGCAATGGATAACCCCCCAGAAAAACGCTTCTGTGGTCTGACCTCCCTCAAATCCATTATTGGACATACCAAAGCCGCCGCCGGAATTGGAGGCTTTATCAAAGCCGCGATCGCCGTGAATCGCAGAGTATTGCCCCCCACTGCCGGATGTCAAGAACCCAACGAACTGTTTGAAACCACCGCAACAGCACTTTATCCAATTTTACAGGGAGAATGCCATCCTCAACAGAAGCGGTTGCGGGCAGGAGTTTCCGCAATGGGATTCGGGGGAAGTAACTGTCATGTCACCTTAGAATCTGGGGATGCTCCCTCAGAGAAATTAGCACCCACCTTATCAGAGCGTCAGCTATTAGTATCCTCTCAAGAAACAGAACTATTTATCTTTAGTGCCGATACCTTCGCCAGTCTTGAGCAACAAATCACCCATTTAGGCACAATTGCCCCTCAAATCAGCGAAGCAGAATTAGTGGATCTCGCCGCCGATCAAACTCAGCGTCTTGACCAAACCCTTCCCATTCGCGCCGCCGTCCTCGCGAGTAGTGCCAAAGACTTAACCAAACAACTACAAACCCTTCAAGGCTTATTAGATAGCCCCCCGCCCCCAGGAGAAGTGAAAGTCAACTTACTACAAACCGTCTGGCTTTCCCATCAAATTCGCCCCTGTCGAGTCGGTTTTCTTTTTCCCGGACAGGGATCGCAACAGTTAAACATGGGGCGCACTCTTGTACAACGTTACGACTGGGCAAGAGAACTAATTCAGCAAGCCGATGAATGGGTAAACAGTTGTGAAGTTTCCCCCATAAGCTCATTCATTTATCGTCCCCTGGACAGAGCCAAAGACAAAGACCAGATTCGGGAATGGCGTAAAGAACTTGCCCAAACTCAGACCGCCCAACCCTCCCTTTGTCTTGCTTCCCTGCTTTGGTTGCGCTATCTGCAAAAGTTGGGGATCGAACCTGTAGCAGTGGGAGGTCATAGCTTAGGAGAACTTACCGCTTTTCACGTTGCTGGAGCGTTTGACGCAAAAGAGTTAATTACCTTAGCCTCAGTAAGAGGAAAAGCCATGTCTGCGCCTCAAGAAACCACTGGGACAATGGCAAGTTTAGGCTGTGATGTTGCCAAAACCGAGGAAATCTTAGCCGCCGTGGGGGGAGATGTGGTTATTGCCAATATCAATAGCCCCACTCAAACCGTCATTTCCGGCGCTCAGGAGGACGTAGAAGCGGTGGTCGAACTCGCTTTAGAAGAAAGTATTCAATCTCGCTTATTATCCGTCTCTAACGCCTTTCATTCGCACTTTGTTGCCCAAGCCGCCGAGACCATCCATGATACTGCCCCGATTCCCGAACAACTAAAACAAACCACTGTGCCTTTATTTTCCAGCATGAACGGAGAAGAAGTGGTAGCGGGGATGAATTTGCATCAGCATTTTTGCCAGCAAGTTACCGCTCAGGTGAACTTGATCACCTTAGTCGAAGCAATGTCCTCTCAGTGCGATCTCCTGATTGAAGTCGGACCGGGAAAAGTGTTATCGGGTTTAGTGAGTAGTATTAACGGTAGAGAGGGAGTGTCCTGTTTCCCGATTGAATCAAAAGCCGAACGGGATCGAGATCTTAATACTGTCCTGGGTACGGTTTTTGTGAACGGAGGCAACATTAACTGGGAATATCTTTACGAAAATCGTTTAGTGCGTCCTTGGGTTTGGTCTCGGCAATTTATTGTCAGTCCTTGCGAGATTCCTTTCCAAAAGATATCTGTAGAGGAGTTAGAGTTACCCAATGTTCAATCCTCAAAATTAGCGAGCTTAACTAATCTCTCATCTCAAGAGTTTACCAACTATCTCAAACACCGAGAAAACTTTATTGCCCAAGTGATTAAAGCCGACTTAGCAAACTTGCCTGCACTCGAACTCGCGGTGGCGCAAAAGAGTCTTGAGGGAGAAAAAACTAAGGTTGTGGTTGAAGTCGAGACGAAAGTGGTCGCAAAACAAGATTCTCGTCAATCCATTGAAGAGATGATTGTTGAGAAAATTGTGGAAGAAACCGGATATAGCAAAGAAAGTATTCCTTTTTCTGCCCGCCTTCTGGACGATCTGCGCCTAGAATCAATTAAAGTGGGTGAAATTATTGGTTTCACTGCGACTCAATTTGGAGTAGCAGGACGAATTGAACCCTCAGAGCTAGCTAATAGTACGATTACCGAGGTTGCCCTAGCGATTCGCCAAGCTATTCGAGACGACAAAGGAGGGCAGGCGATCGCTTCTTCTAGTATAGGTGCAAAAGAAACAGTGGTGAGAAACTTTGCAGTGCAGTATCTCCCCGAAGCTCTACCAAAGGAAACTCAAGAGTCAATTCAGTGGTCAGAGGCGAATTGTTTAGTCATTTGTGAAGCCCAAGAGACAGAAGTGGCTAATCAGCTTGTGAAAGTTCTCCGAAAAAAGAAGAGTTTGACTCAACTTTTGTCTTTTTCCCATGCAGAAGATTTGTCTGAGACTTACTTAGGGAAGTTCTCCCATTTTATCGCAATTTTGCCCCGCCAAGGAGACGAGAACCCCGATCTGAGTAAGATCGTTAAACGCTTACAAATTTTTAACACTCTTCCTGCCCCGAAAGAACGACACTACAGCCAAGCAACCGTTGCTTATCTTCAATTTGGGGGGGGCTACTTTGGAAGTGAAGATTCAGAAATCTCTCTCAACCAAGGATGTGCGAAAGCTCTCGCGGCAACTCTCGATCTCGAAAGACCTGACCTCAAAGTGAGAGTCCTGGATTTTTCCCCAACTATAGCACTTGCCGACATAGCCAAAAGCGCGATCGCCGAACTCTCCACCCCAGAATCTTGTCAAGCAGTGGGATATACCCCAGATTTAGCAAGACGCATTCCGCGACCTGTTGTCCAAGAACTTGCCGACTATACCCCTCGTTCTCTTTCTTGGTCGAAAGATGATGTGATTCTCGTTACCGGAGGAGCTAAGGGCATTACTGCCGAATGTGCTTTTACCCTCGCCAGCGCCACCGGAGTCCAGATGGCATTAGTGGGTAGTTCTCCCCATCCCGATTTAGAGCCAGGAAACGAGAAAGTCGCCCGCACCCTAGAACGCTTTCAAGCGCAAAACCTAACCTGTCGCTACTACCAAGCCGATATCAGCGATCTGGCTACTGTAGAAGCGGTTATCGCTCAAATTCGTCAGGAGCTAGGGGAAATTACCGGAGTGATCCACGGTGCTGCCATTAATCGCCCCAGTAACTTAGATCGGGCTTCAGTAGAAGCGGTGCTGACGGAGATTAGCCCCAAACTGCAAGGAATCATCAACTTAACCCAAGTCCTAGAAGAGCATCCCCCTAAACTACTTGTCGGGATCTCCTCGATCATCGGCTTCACCGGAATGCCTCGCAACGGTTGGTATGGTTTTTCTAACGAAGCAATGGAGTTAATTATCCAAAACTTTGGCAACCGACACCCTCAAACCCAGGTATTAACCATTGGCTATAGCATTTGGAATGAAGTCGGAATGGGCTTTGAAATGGGAGCAGTAAAACACCTCGAACAAATGGGAATTGACGCTATTCCCAAAGAAGAAGGGGCGCGCCGCTTTTTGGAGTTAATTGAGCATGATCCAGGGACAAGCCGAGTTTTTGTGACCACGCCGATCAGAAGTATGAGCGCGTCTTCTCCGTCTGATACTTGGCTACCGAAACTGTTTCCGTACCCTACCGCATCCAAGTTTCTGCAACAGTTTCCCTCGGCATCGCAATTTGCTAAACTTCAGAAAATCTATGAACCGGGGGTGCTTGTGGTAGGACAAACTCACCTCACTGTAGAAAGTCATCCCTATCTGAGAGATCATTGCTATAAAGGCTCGTACTTATTCCCGACTGTTTTTGGTCTGGAAGCAATGGCTCAAGCTGTGGCATTTTTGACCGGGGAACAAAATTTTGCTGGAGTCCAGATTAAGGATATTCGTCTCGATCGTGGCATTACCGTTGAATCTAGTCAGGGAACTTTAATCGAACTTCGCGCTCAAGCGATCGAACGGCAAAGCAAAGACGAACCGCGACAAGTCAAAGCCTCGATTAGAAGTGAACTGACGGGATTTACGAAAGATCATTTCTCGGCAACGTTCATTCTGCGTCCCCAAGCAGAAGTCCCAGTTGAGGAAATTCCGGAATCTGAGTTACCTTTAGATATTCAACCCGAAAACGATCTTTACGGTGGGATTTTGTTTCAGGGGGCGATGTTCCAACGCTTGGAGAAATTTTATAGCATTACTCCAGAACACTGCATCTTTTCAGCGCGACAGGAGCAGCCCACTCACCCTAGTGATGAAGAATGGTTACTGGGAGATCCTTATTTTCGAGATGCTTTACTCCAGGCGGGTCAAGCAGCGATTCCACAAGAATTATGTTTACCCATTGGTATCGATAGTTTAGAAATCTATCATACCGCTCACCGCGCTCTTTCTCTCAAAGGAATGGCTACCCTCGACAACCAGGAAGGAAAGGATTATCACGCAACAGTGGTGATGACTGAGGAAGGGGGTCAGATCGCAGAAAAGCTAACGGGTTATCGTTTGCGGGTGCTAGATCATCAGGAAACTAATCCCACTGCTGAGGAATTGGTCAATCCCGATCGACGGGATGAAAGACTGCTTGCTGAAAAGCTTCAGGAAATCGCGGCTAACTTTGGCGTGACTACCCCGCAGATTGGCATCTGGAATCAATCTCAGTTACAGCAAATTCCGCTTCAGGAACGACATGAGCAGGAGCTTCCCCTTTTAGAGAAAACGGTGCGCCAATTACTCAATGGGAAGGGGAAAGACTCGGAAAACTTTGACATTGAATGGTTAGAATCGGGTAAACCTCGTGTTGCGGGGGAAGTTGGGAAAAATATTGATGTCTCTCTTTCCCATGACGATCGCGTCTGTCTATGTGTGTGTGGATCTGGTTCTCAAGGATGCGACCTAGAACCGCTTCAGGTAAAGACAGAGACAGAATGGATCGCACTATTAGGGAATTCTCGTCAATCTTTATTGCAAGAGCTAATCCAGGGAAACGATCCGCTAGAATATGCAGGAATGCGAATTTGGACGGCGGTAGAAGCACTGATCAAGGCGCAACTTCCACGAAAAGAGATCGGACTGATCGTTGAAAAATGGGTAGATGAGCAAGTCTTATTTGGGGTGCAAAACTCTCCGAAAAAAGCGATCGCTTTCCCGATACAATTGACGCGGGGGAAAGAAAGATTAATCGCCATTGTGGTTGAATAAGCTGAAAAATCTACACTACCTGCAATAGAGCGAAATCACCGAGGCTAGACAAACAAAGTCCGCTTCCCTTCCACCGATCTGAAAATGCAACCTACAGCCTACAAAACCTTTAGCAAATCTCCATTCAAAAATGTGCGAATGGGTATAACCTTGAGAGCAAGCGGGGAGAGATAAATATGGGAAAATGGTTACAATCCTTGAGGGAAGGTCAAGGTAAATGGTTTGTCTTAACCGCCGTTGTCTCGATCGCGCTGACCGCAGGGATTACCGTTTTGGCAATGTCTAACCGCTTGGGAGAGTCTGGGGTTGAAGCGCAATCAACCCCTTTAGCTACTCCCCTACTTCCTGATACAGTCTCCGCTTCAGGTTATCTCGAACCCCAAGGAGAAGTCATCACGATTTCTGCACCTGCTTTTGCTGAAGGGACGCGAGTAGAAGAGTTATTAGTTGAAGAAGGAGACTACCTTTCCTCAGGAGATGTCATTGCTATTTTGGATAACCGCGATCGCCTAGAAGCAGCGCTCAAAATTGCTCAACAACGAGTAAAAGTAGCTCAGGCTAGTCTAGAGCAAGTGCAGGCTGGAGCCAAACAAGGTGCGATTAATGCTCAAAAAGCCACGATTGAACGTTTAAAAGCAGAACTCGCGGGACAAATCTTAGCACAAGAAGCGACCATCGACAGCTTAAAATCTCGTTTAGAGGGAGATCAAACCGCACAAGAGGCGATCGTTAAACGTTTGCAAGCTCAGTTAGACAATGCGGAAACCGAGTGTCGTCGCTATCGAGATTTGTACAACAACGGTGCTGTGGCTGAATCTTTATATGATAGCGTTTGTTTAGAAGCGCAAACCTTACGGGAGCAACGACAGGAAGCACAATCAGTTTTATTCCGCATTGTTAATACCCTCTCTCAGGATATTCTGGAAGCTCAGGCAAATTTAAGCCGAACTCAAACCACATTAGAAAGAGAAATTCGTGAAGCCGAAGCGCGGTTAGAAGAAATTGCCGAAATTAGACCCGTCGATCTTAATTTAGCTCGTGCTGAACTTTCAGAGGCGATCGCCGCCGTAGCACAATCCCAAGCTAACTTAGATTTAGCCTTTGTGAAAACCCGCCGAGCAGGTCAAGTTCTCGAAATTAATACCTACCCCGGAGAGTTGGTTAACAATAACGGTATTGTTGAACTGGGTCAAACTCAACAAATGTATGCTGTTGCTGAAGTTTATGAAACTGACATTCATCGAGTTCAAGTTAACCAAAAGGCGATTATTCAAGCGGATAGTTTAGACGGCTTCATCGAAGGAGAAGTGGATGAAATTGGACTAAAAATTGGCAAAAAGGATGTCTTGGGAACCGATCCTACTGCTGAGGTTGATGCCAGAGTTGTCGAAGTAAGGATTCGCCTCAATGATAGCGAAAAGGTCGCTAGCTTAACCAATTTAACCGTTGACGTACTGATAGATGTGTCCTCGCAACCATGATCTTTGCACTTCCTCTGGCTTGGTTACAACTTAAACATGACTATCGTCGCACTATGGTGGCGTTATCAGGGATTGTCTTTGCAGTGATGATGATCTTTATGCAACTGGGTTTTCGTGAAGCATTGTTTGAGAGTGCGGTTCATCTCCACAAAAGTTTGCAAGGGGATATCTTTTTAATCAGTCCTCGCTCAACTTCTTTAACAGCGATGGAAAGTTTCTCAGAAAGACGCTTAGATCAAGTTCTCGGATTTGAAGAAGTGAAACTCGTAATTCCGATTTATTTGGGGTTTGGTCAATGGAAAAATCCTCAACTCAAAGATTATTGGCGACCTATTTATGTGATTGGATTTGAAGTTGCCGAAGGGGTGTTTAATTTACCCGGAGTTCAGGAAAATTTGGCTCAACTGAAACGTCCGAATGTAGTTTTATTTGATGAATCCTCACGGACTGAGTTTGGTCCAGTTGTGCAGCAGTTTGAGCAAAAAGGGACAGTCATTACCGAAATTGGTAATCGAGCGCAAGGAAATCGTCAGATTGAGGTAGGGGGATTATTTAGATTAGGAACATCTTTTGGTGCAGATGGCAATTTAATCACCAGTGATTTAAACTTTCTGCGGATTTTTAGTCAACGGCGCAAAGGTTTTATTGAAATTGGTTTAATTCAACTCAAACCTAGCTCAAATACAGAGCGTGTTGTCGCTAAGATTGAGGAATTTTTACCCGAAGATGTCAAAGTTTTATCAAAAGAAAACTTTATTAAATTTGAACAAGACTATTGGCAAAGTAGTACAGCGATTGGATTTGTTTTCAACTTGAGCGTAGGCATGGCAATTATTGTTGGGATTGTTGTAGTTTATCAAATTCTTTATACTAACGTTACTGATTATTTGCCTGAATATGCTACCCTCAAGGCAATAGGATATACTCAACGGTATTTACTTTATCTCGTTTTTCAAGAAGCAATTATTTTGGCAATATTGGGCTATATTCAGGGAATTGTGATTGCGTCGTTTTCCTACAGAATTTCTAGAGATAAAACCTCTCTCCCGATTGAAATGACATCAGCACGAGCCATTATTGTCTTAGTTTTAACCATTTTGATGTGTTTTCTAGCTGGCGCGATCGCGGTTCGTAAATTGAAAGATGCCGATCCGGCTGATATTTTTTAGGACTCATTTAAAAATGCTATATATAGGTAATATAGGTAGCGATCGCTCCGGCTCGCACTACATAAATTTCTCAATTACCGATTATTTAATTTAAATGCCGCACAGCCGATCAACCTTTGAATATTTCTTAGTTTAACGAACATGACACCTACTGTTAATATTCATCATCTTAACCACTTTTACGGCAAGAAGTTATTACAAAGACAAGTTTTATTTAATATTAATCTAACTATCGATCCTGGAGAGGTAGTTGTTTTAACAGGTCCATCCGGTTCAGGGAAAACGACCTTATTATCTTTAATTGGCGGCTTACGTTCTCTGCAAAAAGGCAGTTTAGTCACTTTAGGAAAAGAATTAAAAGGAGCTTCTAACCAACAACTTATTCAAGTCCGTCGTCAGATCGGCTATATTTTTCAAGGTCATAACTTATTACCTTTTCTGACCGCCCGACAAAATGTGCAAATGTCGGTAGAACTTCATCGGTACGTTTCTGACAAAAAAGCGCGGGCTAAGTCGGAAGCTATACTTCAAGCAGTGGGTTTAGAAGATCGGGTCAACTACTATCCTCAAAATCTCTCAGGGGGTCAAAAACAACGAGTGGCGATCGCGCGTGCTTTGGTTAATGAACCCCAGTTAGTCTTAGCAGACGAACCCACTGCCGCGTTAGATAGTCAAACGGGTCGAGAGGTGGTCAATTTAATGTACCGCCTCGCCCGAAAAAACGGGACTGCTATTTTGATGGTCACTCACGATCATCGCATTTTGGACATCGCCGATCGCCAAGTGCATATTGAAGATGGTCAGCTTATTTCTCAAGTTTCAGACTAATTCCAGAAATAAATTAGAGACGTTGCATACAACATCTCTACAAAAAATAATTAAATATTTTTACCAATCATCTCTTATTGGTATAGTCTTACCTAAAAAACAACATCTTCTCTAGAAAGCTTACATTGTTGAACGTGCATTTTCCAACTTTGTTGTAGAGCTTTTCTTTCTTCCAACTGTTTAAATTCTAGCCAGACTTGAGGACGAATTTCAGAATCGTTTAAGAAAGCAAACCATTCATCCTCCATTCCTTCAGCATATAAAATTCGGTCTAGAAATTCCTCAAACATAAAGTATTTAACTTCCGAAGGTTTAGTCAACCATTCGTTTAAAGTATCTTGGCATTTTTCAATAGTTTTTTCGTAAAGAAATTGTAGACTTTCTTGAACAGCTTTTGGGGTTAAATCCTCAATTTCTATTTCATTTATATCAGCAGAAAGCGATTCATTTAAATGTTGACGAAGTAGAGATAATAAGAGGGAACCGTAAGAGATTTCAAATTCATAAAAGGTTCTAAATCCTAATTCGAGACGATTATTTTTAGCCTGAAAAATATCTGCCATAAACCTCAAAAAATCCACTCCTCTTTCCTCCGTTAAATGACCAAGTTGTTGAGAAAGCGAAGCAGACACAGATATCTTTAGACTATTCATCGACTGATATAATCCTTGATTAAGAGACAAAAAATGTCGAGAGAGGTGAGCGCGCAATTCAACAATATGTTTGTAATAAACTATTTTAAAAGACTTTTTACAGTCAGGGGTTCCAAAGCGCTTCGTAATCATTTCTTCTGTAGGAATTCCTCGATCTATATTACAATTGTCAAGGGCTATTTTGACTTGACTTTGAAATTCTTCATCTATGCTATCAATTTGACTTTTTAGTTCATTTTCTAAACTCGTCATGTTAGTTGATAAATCATCAATGAACTGTTTGAACAAGCTTAAAAATTGACGAGGAACATCAGCATATTCATTTAAAATATAATTAATTTCATTTAATTGCTGATTTTGGTTGTTTACTAAATCTCTTAATCGGCTTCCACAAACCGAAGCATAGGTTTTGTCTAAGTCTTGAATAGAATTCACTAAATCATTGAGAACTTGATTCAGAAAAACCTTAACTTCGTTATCTATATCTGCACAATTGACGATGGAACATTGACGCACATCAATATGTTTAGCTTTAATAGATTGTAGTAAATCTTGACAATTCCGATAGTTATCTGCTCTTGTAGGAGTATGATTGAGAATCATATACGACCACAAATTGATCGGAAGTTCAGTTAAAGCACTTTTTGCTGTATCATAAAGTTTAACATCTACATCAGCCCAATAATCACCACCAACCTTTGGCATTCTTACAAAAATTATTGCATCGACATCTGCTCCTAAAGTCTTTACTAAACGCTCTTGATCTCCAATTCCTGTATCTCCTAATCCTGGTAAATCAATTAAAGCAATTTTCCCTAAATCTGCTTGAGGAAAAGAGCAAAAGATTTTAACTTCTTTAACTGCTAAATAATTGAAGTAATTTCGTTGACCATTTTCGTCATCTTGAGCGACATATTTTCGGATTTCTTCTCGCGTTATTTTTAAAGGTTTATCTTCTGGTTTTGCTAAGAGCTTATAATATTTACCTAGATTATCTTTGTATTTCTTAAGATGTTCATATTTAGCTTTATATTCAGCAAAGTTTTTGAGTTCATTAGGTAATTCTGGTAAGTTACTATTGGCGAAATCATTCATATTTTGTGGATAATTAACTAAGCGTAGCTGCTTGAAGTAAGGGGTAATAACTTCTTTGACAAAGCTAGATTCAGTATGAAAAAAGACTACACCATAAGCTTCTCCTTTTTCAGGAGGTAAGTTATAAATTGTACTCCGAACTCCAGTACAATGTTCTCCGTCTCCATCAGGAATTTCCGCAGCAGTTAAGCCACTAATACTTTGTAAAAGACGACTTTTTCCTTGTCTTGCTCTTCCGACTACACCAATATTCAGGGTATGTTTTTTGAAGCGACGTTTGAGTTTACTTAAAGAATTTAATTCAGTTTCAATTGTATTTTGGAGGGGTTTCAAATCAACTTTTCGTAAAGTGCTGATTAGATTACTATTGTCGATTTTGGGAAGAATTCCGAGACGAAGTTGTTCTAAGTTTTTGAGGTTTTCTCGTTTTTGTCGGAGAATATTTTCTACTCGTTCAATATTTTTTGCGAGAGGTAGGCGTTGTTGCAGGATATTGTTGATAAGTTGAGTGCGATTCATGGTTATAATGGATTTTGCTAGTTTTGACAGTTTGAGGAACCGGAAGACAGTCTTTGAAGGTATGACGATACTTTTAACAAGACTGACTCGCTAGTTCGTTTCTAAATATCTATTGGGTAGATGTCAAAAAATTATGCAAAAGTTATGGCTAATTTCTGCGATCGCCTGGGTCGGATGTGAGAAAATGTCAGTTGTAGGTAAATTTGCTAGGTAGCTTTGACTCCGATCTGAAATGAAAATTATCAAGCTACTAAACTTACTTAGAGACGTTGCGGACAACGCCTCTACAAAATAAACTATGACTCAGCTAATCTTTCCCTAGCTTTTTCAGCGCGTTCCTCAGCAGTAGACATGACTAAATTCATGTTATCTAACATTTCTCCGGGATGCTCTTCTAAAATCTTCGTTGAGAGGGAAATACGATTATTCCATTCGTCGATTTCGACAATCATAACTTGAATAGTTTGACCGATCTCAAACAACATATCTAAAGAGTCTAAACGCTTGCTGCTGACTTCTTTAACGTGCAATAAACCAGTAACACCATTAAGATCGATAAATGCACCATAAGGCTTGATGTTAACTACTTTACCCTCCATCAATGCGCCTTTTTCTAGTTTACCGATCGCGGCTGCACGCGCAGCTTCCCGTTGTGACAAAACCAGTTTATTATTTTCTTGGTTGACTTCTAAGAAAGTCGCAGTCAGGGGTTGACCGACGAGAGAATCAAGATTATTCTGTTCAATGAGGTGCGATCGCGGAATAAAGCCTCGAATTCCATTCACTTCTCCGGTAACACCACCTCGGTTTGTCCCGGTAACGCGCATCTGTACCGACTTTCCTTCGGTTTGCATTTCTGCTAACTCTTCCCAAGCTTGTTTAATTGCCAATTGACGACAAGAAAGCAACACTTGACCGTCAGCATTTTGTTCGCGAATAATCAGAAATTCTAGTTCTTCATTTTCCGGTAATACTTCAGCTAAATTCGTATGAGTTACCTGTTCTAAAGCTGCTTCTTGGAGAGGAACAAAACCGGGAGATTTACCACCGATATCTACATAAGCTCCATCAGAACCATAGGCAGATACTTTACCCCGCACTACCTGTCCTTTCTGAAAATTATAATCGTAATTTCCTAAAGCTTTGTCAAAATCTTCTAAAGAAAAGGATGCTGTCGGTTCTTGAGGATGAGTTGAGTTTGAAGTCATGAGATTGGTTATTGGAAAAAATGATGGGTTTTTCACCGCTTGGGAACACTGAGAGCAAAGTTAAATTAGGCTATTTTCCCTGCTCTCATTTACTACTGTAGGCTGGCTGAGGAAAAGCGTCACCTACGACTTTAGTTCTTGATTAAATAAATTTAGCACTTGTTGCCACGCATCGGCGGCTGCGGTTTCATTGTAGCTGCTGCGGCGATCGCAGAAAAAGCCATGATCTGCATTATCGTAACGAAATACTTGGTGCGGAATCTCGTATTTCTCTAATTCTGCTTCAATTTGGTTTACTTGTTCGCTAGGTATGCTAGCATCTTCGTTACCAAAAAAGGTATAAATTTTTCCAGTAATATCTTTAGTGCGAGTAATCGTCGGTTCACCACCACCAGGTGTCATCGTTGCAACCCCAGCACCGTAAAATGAAGCTGTGGCGCGAATATCTGGTAAAGTAGCTGCGAGATAGGTAACATGACCACCAAAACAAAAGCCGATGCTACCCACCTGATTTTGTTGCAATTGAGGTAAAGTTTTCAGATAGGCGATCGCACCTTCGACATCGCTAAGTAACTCTGAAGCTTTCGTCATCGCCTTATATTCTTTCCCGATTTTCAAATCTGCTTCGGTATAACCCACTTCAAAACCAGGTGCAAAACGATCATAAATCGCTGGTGCGATCGCCAAATATCCTTCTTTCGCTAACCTATTAGTTACATCGCGAATATGTTCATTAACCCCAAAAATTTCTTGAATGACCACCACACCAGGAAACTTACCCTCTCCTGACGGAATCGCCAAATATGCGTCAATCTCGGTATCGCCGCTTTTCACCTTAACCCAATCTGTCTTAATTTCCATCTTGTTGTTATGCGATCGCTTCTTTTCGATTTTAGGGGATTAAGGATTAGGGATTGAGAAATTTGAGACTTGGGAGAGGGGGAAGACTTCGGTAACAAAGAGGAGAGGGTTTTCACCTGACCAGTTATCAGTAGATATTACAGACAAGAAGCAATTAGCAAATTAACCTTTCACTGGTAACTGGTAACTGGTAACTGGTAACTGATAACTGGTAACTGGTAACTGGTAACTGGTAACTGGTAACTGGTAACTGATAACTGGTAACTGGTAACTGATAACTGGTAACTGGTAACTGGTAACTGGTAACTG
>JAWQFW010000018.1:0-5651 GCA_035968095.1 Oscillatoria sp. PMC 1068.18 | reverse complement strand
GTAACTGGTAACTGATAACTGTTCACTGATTGAACCACTCCCCTCCCTCCCTGTTAAAATGTCGCTATCGACAGTAAAACACTGACAATTTATGGATATAGACTCTTCCATCAGCACTGGGAAGGTAGTACAGTTTAACATTCAACCAGACAGCGAAATTCCCGCTTCCAAGCAATTATTCGACCAAATTCAGTTTGCGATCGCCTCGCGGCAATATCCCCCTGGTCATCGCTTACCGAGTACCCGTCAACTGGCGATGATTACTGGTTTACACCGCAATACGATCAGCAAAGTTTACCGACAACTCGAAGAAACTGGACTGGTTGAATCTCAAGCAGGGTCGGGTATCTACGTTAAAGCGCAAGGTCACGAAGGGGGGACACAAGTTAGTTCTCAACTCCAAAATGCTTACCCAGAAGCGCAAAAACTCGTCCAACGAAGTCTCGATGACCTTTTAGCTAGAGGCTGTACCCTCACTCAAGCGAGAGAATTGTTTCTCTCGGAAATTGACTGGCGTTTGCGCTGTAGCGCGCGAGTATTAGTCACAGTTCCTTCGCGAGATTTGGGGGCTGGTGAGTTAATGGTGCAAGAATTAGAGAAATCTCTCGGTATTCCGGTGCAACTGGTACCAATGGAAGAATTAGGTAAAATTCTCGCCCAAACTCATTCGGGGACAGTTGTCACCAGTCGTTATTTTATCGGTGAAGCGGAAGCGATCGTTGCACCAAAGTCGGTTCGAGTTATTCCTGTGGATATTTACGACTATGGGAAAGAATTAGAACTTGTCAAAGACTTGCCGAAAAATAATATCCTCGGTATTGTGAGTTTGAGTGATGGTATTCTCAAAGTGGCTGAAATTCTTGTTCACAGCTTGCGTGGTGATGATTTGTTGGTCATGACTGCCCAAGTTAGCGATATTTACAAGCTTAACGCTTTGGTCAGATCTGCTCAAACAATTATCTGCGACCAAGCAAGTTATGCGATCGTTAAACAAGGAATTCAAACCGCGAAACAAGATATTATTCGTCCCCCAGATGTGATTTGCAGCGAAAATTATATCGGTAGTAAATCAATTAATTTGCTCAAACGCGAACTTGGTTTAGGTTAGTTACTCTTAGCTACACTCACACAACCTGAAAAAATCAATCCTAGGATCAATATCTCTATCTCCCCAGCTACAGCTAGAGTAGATATCTAGACAAGCCAATTAACACATATTCGATAAATAGTTTCAGAAATAAAAAATAAAATCAATTAAGGAGTAAATAATGCCTATAGAAATTCGTCCCTCAATCGGATTACAAGATGCAATTAAACAACGTCGCGCGGCAAGAGCTTTTCGCAGTAATGCAATTCCTGATGCTCTTTTAGAAGAAATTTTCAGTTTGGGTATTTGCGCTCCTTCGGGCTTTAATTTACAACCTTGGCGCTTTATTGTGGTTAGGGAACAAGAAAATAAAGATAAACTTAAAGCTTGTGCTTTTAATCAAGAACAAGTAGGACAAGCGCCTGTTGTTTTAATTTGTTGTGGGGAAAGAAATGCTGCTTCGGAAGCAAATATTGAAGCTGTGATTGAATTAGGAACTGATCTCGAAGCAATTAACGATAAATACGCTGATTATATGCGTAATTCGATTCCTTCTTTCTTTGAAAATATGCCTAGTTTTGGTTCCCCTGAAGCTTGGACAAATCGTCAAACAATGCTTGCTGTTGCTCATATTATGATTGCGGCAAAAAGTTTTGGTGTTGATAGTTGTCCGATGGAAGGGTTTGTTACTGCAAAAGTGAAAGAAGCTTTTCAGATTCCTGAAGATGTGGATGTTTGTTGTTTGTTAGCATTGGGTTTTGCTAAAGAACCTTTTAAAGAATATGGTGGACGTTTTGGTTTAGATCAGGTGTTTTTCGGCGAAATTTATGGAAAAAATTTTATGATTTAGCTAAGTTTTCTTTGGTTAATTATTTTCTAGCATTTGCTTTTTTATGAAGAGTATTTTTTTAGCAAATCTGCGAAAAAGTAGCAATTCTAAATATTTTTGAGTAAATAAAATCGCTAATTTTGCTTATGTAAAAATGTTGAGAAGTGAGAGGATTTTTGCTCTTAATTAGGTGGGTTTAAACAAAGAAGATAGTGAGAAAGAGTGCTTGACGCAGTAAGATTAGCGTTCTGAACGGCGATCGCGTAAATTACGCTAACTTATACCAATTTGCTTTAGCCGTATAACATGAAATTGTGTAGAGACGTTCCATTTAAAGTCTCTACAAGGTCTGTATCCGTAGTATTCATTTAGGGAAATGGTATTAATTCCAAATCTCTTTCAGCAACTCAAAATGACAAAAATAAGAGTGGACTCAAACGCAAAAGTAAGATAATTATGAAACTTAAAAACTCAAGTTGAATCTAAAATGGAATTGGCAACAAACTAAATATATAACTTAAATAAAAGCAAAAATGTACTTTGAAAATGATCATTAAATCTTTTGGCTTTTATTTGATATTAAAGTATAAAAATAGTTTTAATAGATAAAGAATATTTAGCAATTTCTTATTTACCTTTGTCTGAATCGTAGTTACTCCAGTGCAGCCAATATGCCTCATTTTTTCTTTTTGACAATCTTTAGTAATTTGGAACAGGAGCATAATTCAGTCAGTCAGAGAAAATGTAGCTGATCAATTAGAAGTGAATGGGAAATTTTTACTTAAAATTAGGAAAAACTTTCATATTATTGCTGTTGGGGTTGGGTTTCTCGATAGAAGTAAGCTGGAGTCAGGAACAGATAATTACAAAAGCGACAATTAGCGAGGTAGCGCCAGCAACAAAAAGGGCGTATCCTAAAATCAGTGCCGCGATTAGACAAACTCGCATCCGCGACCAACAAGCTACGCATAGCGTCTCCGCAGATGCAGAAGTAGAAGCAAAAATCTGTCCGAGAGATTTGGGAACAGAAATTGAAGCAATTATCAATCGTCCAGAATGGAAGCGATCGCGTTGGGGTATCCTGATCCAATCTCAAACAGGATCTCGCGTTCTCTACGCCCTCAATGCCCAAAATTACTTTATCCCCGCTTCTAATGTCAAATTACTCACCACTGCGGCTGCGCTTCGCTATCTGGGTGCAGATTTTCGCATTCGCACTTCTGTCTCTGCAACTGGAACAATTCCGAATTTAACTACCTTGCGTTTAGTCGGAAAAGGCGATCCTACACTGACTACATCTAAGTTACAAGATTTAGCAAAACAACTAAAAAATCAAGGTGTACAACGCATCGAGAAACTAATAATTGAAGATAGCTATTTTGAGTCACCAGCGATTCTCCCTAGTTGGGAATGGGAAGATGTCAATTTTTATTATGGAACCGCAGTTAATAGTTTAATTCTTAATGAAAATGCTGTTACTTTAACCTTACTACCTCAACAAGTCGGTCAACCAGTAGAGCTTAATTGGTCAGACGATCTTGCTGGAAAACAATGGTTAGTGGAAAACGAAGCTGTCACAGCTACTCCTGGAACTTCTTACGCAATAGAAATTAACGGAGTTCTCGGTAAACCAGTCTTACAAATTCAAGGAGAGTTAGCGGCTGATTCCGAACCCGATCCTTGGGGTTTAGCGATTCTCGATCCCGCTAATTATTTTTTGGAAACTTGGTACACAATTCTCGAAACTGAAGGGATTATTGTTGAGGAAAAATTAATTACTACTACCCCAGAATTGAGTAATTCTGCATGGGAAATTGAGGAAATTTCGTCACCGACTTTAGCTGAATTAATTCAACAAACTAATCAACCAAGTAATAATCTTTATGCTGATGCTTTATTAAAAACCCTTGGGGCAAATTCTGGGACAAATAGTTTAGTTACGCTTCAGCAAATTTTAACTCGTCTGGGAGTTGACCCAGAAAGTTATAATTTAAGTGATGGTTCGGGATTGTCTCGCCATAATTTAGTTAGTCCTGAAGCTGTGGTGCAAACCTTGAGATTAATGAGTAAAACTAAAGATGGGGTAATTTATCGCGAATCTTTACCTGTGGCTGGGGTAAATGGTACACTCAAGCGACGCTTTCTTGATACTGTCTTAGTAGGTAATTTACAAGCAAAAACTGGGACAATGACTGGTGTTTCTGCTCTTTCTGGATATTTAGATGTCTCAGACTATCGTTCGCTTGTTTTTAGCATTATTGTCAATCAATCAGAGCAATCTGTAGCTACGCAGAGACAAGCAATTGATGAGATTGTTTTGTTGTTAAGTAAACTAGGTTCTTGCTGAAAAAATTATTACTAATCTATTTGGTTAATCTAGTTTCTCTGAAGTTAACTCTATCGGAAGAGATAGTTAACTTTTGAGAAGATTCTGACTCAGAGTACAGGCAAAAATTCTGGAAAAAGATTAAAAAAGAAGTGACAGTAGTCATCTTGGCGGAGCGAATTCTCAAAATAAGTAATTTCTCGGAAAAATGAGCGATTTTGGGAAGAAGTTAAAAATCTAGTCAGAGAAAATACTGAAAACCGGAAAACGATTAAAGAGAATTGTAGAGAACTATACTGTACTTGATGAGTGAAATCAAAGATAATGGCGATCGCGATCGCGGTTTTCTGGAAAAGTAGGTAGCATACTTGAGAAAGAAGTATAAATTTAGGAACTCACAAAAGGAGAAAACGCTGATGAAATTCAAATCAACGCTAATTTTGGCAAGCTTAATTACAGGAGGCGCGATCGCCTTTTCCGGTACTGAAGCAAATGCTTTTAGCTTTAACGGTGGTACAGATTTAGGAAGTTGTAGTGCGATCCCCATTGAAAATGTGGGAACAGGCACTCCTAGTAGTACGGTTTCTACCTGTACTACTGATGACGGCTTCACCTTAACGGCAAATACTGGTGGTGTCTTAACTGGAAAAACAGTTAACGGAGTCACTGGTGTGGGAATTTACCGAGACGAAAGTAGTGCTGGTGAAGGTTCTCAACAAGAAGTTGACTTTGGTGAAGAACTGCTCTTAACTTTGGATGAAGCAACAGCACTTCAGTCTCTAGATATCGCTTTTTTGTATAAAGAAGGTAATTTTTCAAAGGCTTTTGGCGATTTCGTTGACGAAGTTGCTCAAATTACCGCTAATGGAATTACTGGAACCTTACAAGTGATCGATGCTTTCACTGCTGTCTGGAATTGGGATGGGATCAGCCAAATAGTAAACGCAACCAGCCCTGCTAACAGTAGTGGTGGTGGTTTATGGAGTATTACCAATCCCTTTGGAGATATTAAGGTTGCTAGCGTTTCCTTAACATCTCCCCAAGAAGCCGGAGAAAGCTTCCGTTATAGCGATTATGCGATCGCCGGAGCGGAAAAAGTTCCCGAACCCGCTACTGTTGCTGGTTTGGCGTTAGTCGCAGGTGCTTTAGCCGTCTCCCGCCGTCGTAAAAGCAGCCAAGAATCATCATAAGCGAGTCATGCTCGTTTTTAGTTCCCATAACCCAAGGGTGGAAAGCGTTAACTGCTTTTCACCCTTTTCTGTTGGCAAAATTAATGAAGAGGAATTGGCAATCTTGCACCCAATCCCCAGTCACCAAAAGAGGAGTGTGGGAGGTGTGGGAGGTGTGGTCAGAATTAGAAATTACCAACCATTTACTCTTCCAAGTTCCCCAACACCACCAATTCCCCC
>JAWQFW010000017.1:0-39528 GCA_035968095.1 Oscillatoria sp. PMC 1068.18 | reverse complement strand
GGATAAAACTTAAATTTGTTTCAAGAGTTAACAGTTATTCAAAGTTTTGCTACAAAACGGACAATTATCAACAAAAATTTAACAATGCGAGTTAAGATTTGCGGGATCACTAAACCAGAACAAGGAATTGCGATCGCTAACTTAGGTGCTACAGCACTGGGATTCATCTGTGTGCGTGAATCCAAACGCTATGTTGATCGATCACAAATCAAAGCAATTGTTAACGAATTACCTTTGTCTGTTGAGAGGATTGCTGTTTTTGCTAATGCTACTTTACCAGAAATTACCGAGATTGTTCTAGATTCTTCCTTGACAGGTGTACAACTTCATGGTGACGAGACACCAGAATTTTGTCAGCGATTAAAGAAACTGCTACCAAATATTGAAATTATCAAAGCTCTACGAGTGCAAAATCAGGAATCCTTAGCAATTGAGTCAGCTTATACAAATTCTACAGATACGTTGCTTTTAGACGCTTATAATCCAAAATTGCTCGGTGGTACAGGAGAAACTTTAAACTGGGAAGCTCTAAGCAATTTTCGTCCAACGCGCCCTTGGTTGCTAGCGGGAGGGCTGACACCAGAAAATATTTTATCTGCCCTGGAAAAAGTGAAACCGGACGGAATCGACTTATCAAGTGGAGTTGAGCGATCGCCCGGTGATAAAGATTTAGCTAAAGTAGCTCAATTGTTCGCTCGGCTACAGCACCGAAAAAACTGTTCGGCTAAACAATAAGAGTCTTGCTAAGTAGAAATATTAAAAGAAACTCGGCTGATGGCGAATCAAACTGAGAAATTCCTCTCTAGTTTTCTGCTCTTGTTCAAATACACCTACCATTGCACTGGTGACAGTCCAAGAACCAGGTTTTTGTACCCCGCGCATCACCATGCACATATGAGTCGCTTCCATAACGACGGCAACTCCTTGGGGTTCTAGCACAGTTTGAATTGCTTCGGCGATTTGGCGAGTGAGGCGTTCCTGCACTTGCAAGCGTCGAGCATACATTTCCACAATCCGAGCAAGTTTGCTCAAGCCAACAACTTTTTCGTTAGGGATATAAGCGACGTGAGCTTTACCCATAAAAGGCAGTAAGTGGTGTTCGCAGAGGCTGAAAAAGTTAATATCACGCACTAACACCATCTCATTATGTCCTTCATCAAAGATGGCTCCGTTGACAATTTCTTCGAGAGACTGATTATAGCCCTGAGTCAGAAATTGCATTGCTTCTGCTACTCGCTTCGGAGTTTTCAGCAATCCTTCCCGTTCTGGATCTTCGCCAACCCCGTCTAAAATGTCTCGGACAGCCTCCATCATTTTTGCCTTTTCTGGTTCGGAAGCAGTTTCTAGTTCTGTTTGTTTGCCGATATGAGTATTGCGGTCGGGTCTAGCACTAAGAGATGGGGATGGATTCTGCACAACTGTATTTTTTTCGTTAGTGAGGGAAGTAGATTGAGAGCGATGGGAACCGTTAGAAGAAACAATGGTCATGATTAGAAAAAACTAAAATTCGTCCTCGTAGGTGTCTAAAAATCTCGTTGAGATTAAATAAATTTGGTAGCAACTAAAACTTTATAAAGTCCCAGCACTAGGCATAATCGTCATTTCTTCTACGACTGCTTGCTCTGGGAGTAGTGCGGCATGAAGAATTGACTGAGCAACAGTTTCAGGAGTTAACATTGCCTGTCGGTTAAAGTCAGCTTGTACTGTTTGTGTATCCCAAATGGGGGTATTAACAGCACCAGGAGAAATAACGACGACACGAATTCCGTGGGATCTTTCTTCTGCGGCAAGGGTTTTAGACAAAGCAACTAATCCTGCTTTACTAACACTGTATGCACCCCAACCAGGAAAGGGATTAGCTGCTGCTACTGAAGCAACATTAATAATTGTACCTTTCTGGCGATCGCGCATTCTGGGCAAAACCCCTAAAATACATTGAAAAACACTGGTCAGGTTCAAATTTATTACCTGTTGCCAATCATCCAGAGGCGTTTCACTAAGATTTCCTGTGTAGCCGATGCCAGCATTATTGACCAAAATATCAATAGAGCCAAAATCAGCAGCTAGCTCGGTAATTTTGGCTTTTACTTGCTCGATTTTCTCTAAATCCAAGCTGTAAGTTTTTACTTCTACTCCTGTTTTTTGAGCAGCACTAGCTACTGCTGCTAATTTTTCTTTTGAACGAGCAATTAAGGCTAAGTCAATTCCTGCCTCAGCAAATTGCAAAGCTGTTGCTTTCCCAATTCCACTGCTTGCCCCGGTGATTATGGCACGTGGTTTATTTGGAGAAGAAGTCATAGCAATTTTGGGTTTTGTGGTTTTGTGTTAACTACTCTTTACGAGAAAAAAATGGTTTTAAGAGCTAGATATTTTCAAGCTAAATACGAGAAAACTCTGGGGATAATCTTGGCTAAAATCAGCGAAAAAAACTTAGCTTTGCTCCCTGATTAATATTCCTAGTAGTTTCTGGCGTTTTTCTCTTAGCTTGATAACTTCAAGCGAGACACAAGCACGCAAACTCTTACTAACTAAACTGTTAGTCAAAGCGATTGCGAGCGATTAATTTACCTGACAAATTTTTTCTCGAACTTTTGCGGTGTGAGAAACTAAAAAATTTCCCAGCCAATTACCAACATCCCAGACTTAACTTAATCATGAGATGCCGAACTAAAAAATGATTTTTAGTTCGAGGTAAACTTTTATTACTTCTGAATTATATCATTCTCAGAATAAGCTCGCAGAAACAGAAAAAATTTATTTCAATAGCACAAAAAGCAGTTTTTGACAACAATTTATTTTTCTGCTTACCTTTAACTAACTTCAGTTGAGAGTTCGAGAAAAACCCCAACCTGACGAAACTTTTGGTAGCGCAAATCTCGACGTTGTTGAGTAGTCAAGATCGATAGTTCTTCAAGGTTTTTGAGAATTGCTTGTTTGAGAAGAGACGCTGCTCCCAAAGGATCTGAGTGAGCGCCTCCGGTGGGTTCGGAAACTAATTCATCGATGATACCCAACTCTTGGAGATCCCAACTGGTTATTTTCAAAGCGGCGGCAGCTTTATCGGCTTTTTTAGAGTCTTTCCAGAGAATAGCCGCACAAGCTTCCGGAGTAGCAACGGTATAAACAGCGTGTTCCAACATTAAAACGCGATCGCCCACACCAATACCTAAAGCTCCACCAGAACCACCTTCACCAATCACCGTACAGATAATCGGCACTTCAAGACTAAACATTTCCCGAAGATTATAAGCGATCGCTTCTCCCTGACCAAGTTTTTCCGCTTCTACACCAGCCCAAGCGCCAGGAGTATCAATAAAAGTCAAAATTGGCATTGCGAAACGATTAGCGTGTTCCATCAAGCGCATCGCCTTACGATAGCCACCAGGGGAAGCCATACCAAAATTACGCGCCACATTATCTTTCGTATCCCGACCTTTTTGATGTCCTAACATAACCACAGAACGACCTGCTAAACTAGCAACTCCTCCTACCAAAGCCGGATCGTCACTTCCAGAACGAGATCCGTGTAACTCGAACCATTCATCACTGATTGCTTGAATATAATCTAAAGTAGAAGGTCGTCGGGGATGACGTGCCATTTGCAGGCGTTGAGCCGGAGTTAAGGTACTGTAAATCTCTTGGCGAAGCTGTACTGCTTTTGCCTCTAGCTGATGAATTTGCTCGGATACATCAACATTATTGTCGGCTGCCAGTTCCCGAATTTGGTTAATCCGCGACTCTAATTCCGAAAGTGGCTTTTCAAAGTCAAGAAGAAAGGTTTTGCGCTCAGTCGTTGCCATAATTAGTGATTTGAGACTGGAAATTAGTAGTTAGTAAAAACTGATAGGTAGGAAAAATTAGTCACCCGCTTGCTTAATTTTTGACAATTGCCATCAAATTCGGTCATGCAAGCTATTTTTCAAAGGTAACTAAAAATATCCTCCCATTTTTTGAGTCATCACAAAGTTAAAATTTTGAATAACTACCAACTTACCAAGTCAACAGAGGTTTAAAACCGTGTTTAACCGAAGCTTGACCAATTTGTTCCATCTTAGCGACAGTAATTTGATTACGTCCCCAAGAAAAGTTAGTGTGCCACTTTTCAAATTCCAAGAGCATCGCTTCAGCAAAACAAGCAAATAGCTGGCGATCTGGAGCATCCATTTCCACAATTTCCATGATTTTCCAGTCAAGATCGAGGGAATGCTCAACAATTCCCCCTTTCAGGACATGAACATCAGGATGTTGAATTTTGGTGTCCAAATTTTTCGGATAACCCCCATCAATTAATAAGCAAGGTTTCTTCAATGCGGCAACCTCAATTTCGACACCTTTAGGCATACTAGCTACCCAAACGATGATGTCAGCTAGAGGTAATGCCTCTTCCAATCCGAGAATTTTGCCACGACCTAACTCTGCTTGTAGAGATTGTAAACGTTCTTGGTTACGAGCAATTAGCAACAAATCCGCTACATCTGTTTTCGCATCCAGCCAGCGACAGACCGCACTACCAATATCTCCTGTAGCCCCACAAACTGCTACTGTGGCGCTGGACAAATCTATTCCCAACTTGGCTGATGCTTGTTCAACCTGACGACAAATAATATAAGCTGTATGAGTATTGCCAGTAGTAAAACGCTCAAATTCGAGTTCTACATTTCGTACCCGGTTATTTTGCTTAAGATTAAAATTTTCAAAAATAATTGAGGAAAAACCACCTAAAGCAGTAATATCTAAAGCAGACTTTTGAGCAGCCGCCATTGCATTCAAAACTTTACGGATCGCTGTTTTGATCCGACGATTAGCAAGCATTTCGGGCAAGAAGAAAGATTCTACATAGCGACCTTTAATCACTTGACCAGTAATACTGGTAACGGTGAGATCCTCAACAATTTGAGGTGGTGCAGAACACCAAAAATCTAACCCTTCGCTACCATACTCCATATACCCTAAGTTTTTAGCAACTGCCTGGGCATGTTCCAAATTGGTAAGGTGACCGATAAGACCAAACATAAATTATTTTGCTGTTATTTAGCTTGAATGGGACAACAAGTAATCTTAGATTCAGAAAATAGAAAGACTCTTTAAAAAGAGACACGAAGTTGCCGCTCTTGCCGAGCGGCTGTAGCAAAAAGCTGCTCTTGCCATTGGTCATTAGTCGTTAGTAGTCAAAGACAAATGACACCTAAACTTTAGACTAAGCTGCTGTAAGACCGTAAGCACTCATGCGCATAATTTCACGAGTGGTAAAGCCGATATTGCTTAAAGCTTCGCCATAGCTAATCATGAAGTCTTCAACTAAAGCTTCTTTTTCCATTGCCAGAATGCGAGCATCATTTTCTACTTGATTAAGCATTTTCCAAACAATCGGTAGATTTTGGCGATTTGCTGCTTCTAGTTCCGCTTTGGATTCAGCAAAGTGTTCTTTCAGCCAAACTTCGCCAAAATTCAAGTGAGTGTACTCATCTTTGACTACACCTTCGGTGATTTTACGGGCAAAAGGATCGGCAACCGGAATATAGATGTTGTAAGCTGAGATCGCGAACGCTTCAATAATTAACGCTTGAATCAGCAGGCAAGTAACTACTTTACCTTCAGCCAGTGCCTCTTGGAAATTACCGTGGAGTTGAGCAAAATACTCTTGGGCAAAATCCATGTCGGGAGTGACATTTAAATTCCTTCCACAAGCTTGAAATCCTTTTTTATGACGGCTTTCCATTTTCGAGAGGCGAATCAATTCCTGCTCGTGTTCTGGCAGCAGTTTAGCTAGTTGAAGGTAATTTTCATGAGCTTCTTGTTCGCCTTCGATCACGATCGCGTTAATCCGGCTGTAAGCATCTTTGTAAGTTTCGCTGCTGAAGTCTAGCTTTTGGCTGACTGCTAGTTCTTGCATAGGTTGATTGTCTCCTATGGTTTTATCCTTAACAATATTGAGTGGCTGAACTCATTTTTGGTGAGTTCTGGGTTTTGCAAGTTTTTTCTTAACCACTTTTTATGTTATCGGTGTCTTCGAGATCGGGCTATTTCATTCTAAAAATTTCCTTGTACTGACCTAATTGCAGAAAAATGGCGTTTTCTGGGCTAATTGCTTTGTTGATAATGATCTGGGCTAGGTTTTGGTTGCGCCCTAATTGCATCAAGAGCAAAGGTTACGCCTTTGAGTGCCATTGTCTTAATAGTTTCTGGTAAACCTTTGATTCCGTATGGTCGAGCATCGATTTCGTTTGTCTCTAACATCAAACCCCGTTCTGCAAGGAAAGAACTCACGAGGTTAATGGCAGGATGAGGTTCGAGGTTAAAATTGCTACTATCTGGTTGAGCGTATTTCTGCAAAGCTTTACTATAAACGGCGATTCTTTCTTCGTTAACGTTCTGTAAGCCTAGGTACTTCACGATACACTGAGCATATTTTTGATAGTCGAGTTGAAGTAGTACCCGACGAATCGTGCTGTATGAGGGTAGTCTTTGCTTATCTACGCCAAGTAGTTCAATTAATTCGCTTTGGTAAGCGTCTATCCAATCGCCGATCGCTAAAAATCCTCTGTTTCCTGCGGCGATCGCTAAGGTGAATAAAGCTAGACATAGAGAAATACTATGCCTTTGACCTGCTTTTCTTCGGGGATCTGGTAAGTCAGCAAATGCTTCTAGAATTGCTGCTTGCTGCATTTGGGCTGTCCTCAATTATTCGTCTTTTGCCTAGAATTGTACTTTTGTGTGTTTAAATAGTTCCCAAAGCCGAGAATAATTTATCAGATTACAGCAATATCAGTATTAATACTTATCAATGGCTGAAAAATATTTATTTAAGTCTGTTGCTGGGAACAACACTTTCTGGATTCTACTACTTTTACTCTTAGGAGCGGGTTTGATTTTACTACCTCTAGGAGTAGTTTTTTTTACTTCTTTGACTCCTGGGGGGATTACGACTGGTGAGTCGATTCCTCTGAATGCTCTCACTTTTGCTAATTATCAAGAGGCTTGGGTGCGAGGTAATTTTCTGCTGGCGTTTGCTAATTCTACTTTTGTTGCTTTAGCAGTTACGGCTTTTCAACTGATTACTTCGTCTTTGGCTGGTTACGCTTTAGCGAGATTCAAGTTTCGCGGTCGTCAAGCAATTTTGTTAATGATTTTGGCAACGTTGGTGATTCCTTTGCAAATTTTGGTGATTCCCATTTTTTTAGTTTTGAAGTGGGGACATTTAATTAATACTTATGCGGCGTTGATTTTACCCACAGCAGCTAATGGTTTTGGCATTTTCTTGATGCGACAATATTTTAGCACTGTACCTGTGGAGTTGGAGGAAGCTGCTACTTTAGATGGAGCTAATCGCTGGGTAATTCTCTGGCGGATTATGTTACCTTTGTCTCGTCCGGCTTTAGTAACTTTGTTTCTGTTTACTTTTATTGGTGAGTGGAACGATTTATTTAAGCCGTTGATTTTTACTACTAGACCAGAGTTACGAACGGTACCCCTTGCTTTGGCGGAGTTTCAAGAACAGTTTACTAATGACTGGTCTTTGTTAATGGCGGCTGTGGTGATTGCGACAATACCTGTTATTTGCTTATTTTTAATCGGTCAGCGACAGTTTATTCGTGGTATTGGTAGTACGGGAATGAAAAATTAATAATTTTGCCGACTCGGAATTAGGAACTGGGGATGAGCAAATTTGTTAAGAATCCATAACTTTTAAGCGAACTATTCGTTCACCTGCTTCATCCAAATGGACTTCGATAACCTCATTGGTAAGGGTTTGTAAACTGGTAAGGAGCGATCGCAGATGAGGGCTACTTGCTCCTGTATCAACGTAAAGGCGATCGCTGAGGCTACCAAGACGCTTCCAAGTGGTATACAATTTAGCGACGGTTTGTTCGAGTTGAGTTGCTTGTTTAACTAAGTCAGCCGCCGTATTTAAACAGTCGAGACGTAAAGCTTCATCAAGCGCCATTTCCATGTCCAGGGAAGAACTTCGCAAAGTTTGTACTTGAGCCGCCGCATCGAGATATTTCGCTAAACTACGAGCATCGGTGGTGAGTTGTTTGACTGTCTCTACGTCAGGATTTTCGGCTGCTTCGCGTTGGATTTGGTTGAGGTGAGAGTTAGGCAGTTTTTCTAATTCTTTCACCAAAGGCGCTAAGTGACGGGGAGGTAATGCGCCTTCGGCTGCTTTGGATTTTACTGCTTCCGGGAGTAGTTCGGAATTCATTGCTGTCCATTCATCAGCAAGTTGCTTAACTTCCCGACGAGTGATCCGAGAACCGTTTTGGGCGGCTTCGCTAACTAATTTTTGCACTTCAGGAGCCGATTTCGCCGTTTCGACAAAAGCCCGTTTGCTAAAGTTGTTGATTGCTTCAGGATCGAGTTGTCCTGCTTCGAGGAGGGTATCGGCACTATTAGCTAATTGAATTAAAGCATAAGCTTGACTTTTGGTAATTTCTCTGTTCTTGAGCCAATTGAGAAAACCTGTTCCGCGTCCATCGCCACCTTTTTTTTCGCGATCGCGCACCGCCCGCATAATTCTGCCTCGCCAAATGTCGGTTTGGAGATCGAAGCGATCGCAAACTTTCCAAGCGTATTCGATGCGATCGTTAAATTCATTCTCTTGAATTGCTTCGTCTTCCGGATCGGGAAGCTCAAAATTTAGGTCTACTGGCGTTTCCAGGAGCGCAGCCAGTTCGGCGGTAGATTGCGGAATTTCAACCATAAGGAAGGACAGACAGGAAAACTTTTTCTAATTACTCAATTTTTAGAGTACACCACTGGTGGGGCTTGTGGTTGGTTTTTCTCGATTCTAGCCACAATCTGTAGCACAATCAGTTTTCCGAGGCGAAATTTTCTTTTTTTCGCCTGCTAATTCAACTTCATTTCTGTATTTATGAATACACTTTATCAAGAATTGAGCAGAACTTCATCAACTATTTTTTTAGGGTGTAAAAAAGTTGCTGTGGTCAAACGCAATTGCGATTTTTCCGAGCAAATTATTTGAGAAAAGCTGAAATTACTGACTATTAACGTAAGAATCAACTTGAAATCCGTATTCTTAACTATTAATTAATTACCTTAAAAAATCTAGCGATCGCTATTTAACTACAACCAGATTAATTAATCATGTATTCTCCGAGAATCTACGGAGATAACTTGCAAATCATCTTCTTAACTATATTCTTCTGCGAACGAGTAAAAAAAAACTCCTGTGACAGTTAAGAAAATTGACTCCTGACTACTCCAAAGTGGATCAACTGAGTAATAATAATAGTAGGAACTATTCCGCTTGCGGTAGTCACTTTCGGGTACTGAGCAATAGTCGTAAAAGTTTCGTCGCTTGAATAAGTAAAATTTTGTACAGCAAAACCGCATTTTCCTAATTGAGTTGGGAATAATCAATAAAGAACTAACAATTGCTGTACTTATCAAAAAAACTTTCCAGAGATTTATAACTATATATCCCTGGTTATTTCTCAAATAACATGATGTAATCTAGCTTATAAATTAGCAAAATGATCATACAGTTAAAAAACAAAATCGCCGTTCTACAAGAAGGTTCAAAGGCAGACAAAATGCTAGAAAAATTACCAATTGAAGTTAAAAAGTGGGCAGAAAGTTTGCCGTGGGAAGAACGACGTTACGTTTTATCTTTATGCCATCTTTTATGTGCAGCATCTCCAGAAATACAAGCAAAATTTCTCGATGATTATACGGCTGATGGTTTAATTGCAAAAATTTTACAAGACCAAGATGCTCAAGAAAGAGTACAGTTTTATCTCCGGCTTTTTCGGATTGATACTAAGCTAACAGGTTTAGTTTTAAGAAAATATATTAGACAATTTTATATTCATTCTGCTCAAGATGTTAGTCGGAAGCCAGACAAATATTTAGAGTCAGCTTTAAGATTAGTCGTGAATTCAGAAGAACAAACCCACGTTCTGAACTACATTTTAGGTTTTGAAATCATCAAAATGATGTTTCAAATGAGTTGGCAAGAACACGAACGCTTGTATCGAATTCAAATCAATCAGGAAGAATTTTACAATAAATATATTAAGCCAATTCAGTACGCTCACCGACTCAATGGAATTATTGTTCCTAAAGACGAGCGCGTATTTTTTGCCAAACGGGATTATTTTGTCCAGAAACCGGAAATTTCTCCGAAAAAACTAATTGAACTAATTCTGGTAACATTTACCACGGAAGCTGTTTGTGAATTAGGATTTTCAATTGGTCGTAATATTAAGCATTTAATTTTTGATTACGACTATATTTTTAATAGAGAAAAAGAAGGATTATTTGCTAGTTAAATGCTGGTTAATTTAGCTGAATCTAAGTAAAGCTATTAGCGGTTAGTGACGAGAAGGAAAAAAGTAAACTTCTCACCTCACCTCTGTCCGCGAGTTACAATCGGACTAATTACAATCGAATACTAATTACCATTAATTTCGCTAATTATTTTTTCATAACCTGAGCATCTAAAGTTGATTGCAAGAGTTTAGCGAGGCGATCGCTACTGTCGGTGACAGCTAAAGCAGCAGTTTGTTTCGCCATCTGTGCGAGTTGTTCAGGATGAGCAAGTAAGTCTAAAACCTGAGTTTTTAAGATTTCTGGTGTTAGCTGGGCTTGAGCATCAACCAAAGCCGCACCAGCAGTTTGAAAAACGGCGGCATTGTAAGCTTGATGATCTTCAGCCGCGTAGGGATAAGGAATTAAAATTGCGGGAGTTTTCGCTACAGCTAATTCAGTCAAAGTTCCTGCCCCAGCGCGACTAATAGCTAAATTTGCTCTTTGGAAGAGGGCTGCCATATTCTGATAAAAAGGCAAAGATAAATACTGAGGATGTTCGAGAAGGTGAGCATCAGGATCGCGATCGCCAGTGATATGAATAATATACGCACCAGCCGCAAACCACGCCGGAGCGCATTCCCGGACAATTTGATTAATTGCTACTGCTCCTTGGGAACCGCCGACAACAACGATCGCAAAAGCAGCTTCGGGAACGGGTAAATCGAGCTTTTGTGGAGTTAGAAAAGCCTCACGCACGGGAGTTCCTACCCAAACAGTACGGGAACGAGGTAAATACTGGGCAGCTTCTTGAAAACCCAGAGCAACAGAACTACATAAGGGAGCAAACCAACGAGTTACTTTTCCGGGGATAGCATTAGATTCGTGGAGAATAACGGGTAAGCCGAGGGAACGAGCCGCGAGAATTGTCGGTCCGGCGATGTAACCACCTGTGGTAAAGACAAGCTGAATTTGACGTTCTTTGAGGAGCCTGCGTACTTGACGAATTGAACTTGCAAGGCGTTGGAAAATCCGGAGAGTATTCAAGCCAAAACGTTCTTGAAATCCCTCGACAGCGATGGTATGTAGAGGATAAGATTTGGGAACGAGGCTGGTTTCCAAACGGTCGGGAACGCCAAGCCACTCAATCCGATAATCTGTGAGTTTTTCTGCTACTGCGAGGGCGGGAAAGAGATGTCCTCCAGTTCCGCTAGCAGCGATCAGCAAGCGATTGGGTGTTTTGGTCATTTGTGTTTTTTTAGTTTGTCTTTGACTACAATCGAGACAATGATTAATCAGTATTGTTCAATTATTCAAACTAGCACCGATGGGCAATTTTGGAACTCTTCAGCAAATTTTTTTGACTAACGAATTTGGGAAATGGTCATTTTGGTTGAGTCGTAGAAGCAGCAAAGCAGTGATGAGACAGACTGGGAAAGAGAACTCGCAGCATAGCCTAGCGCCTTCAAAAGCGATCGCTTGGTCAATTTCTTTTTTCCTCAGTTTGGGTTTGAGTGCGAGTTTAGGAACGGTGAGTGTGGCGGCTGAGGCGGAAACTGCGCCTCCTAAACTACGGGAGGTGATTAGTGAAATTGAAGCGGCGGCGAACGATCGCGATTTGGGAAGGATCGAGAATTTTTACAGTTCGAGTTTCACGAATTCTGATGATTTGAATCGTCGAGAGTTAATCGCGACGCTGAAAAAACTCTGGGAAGAGTATCCGAAATTAAACTATCGCACGGAATTGGTGTCTTGGGAGCAGTCAGGTGAGGCGATCGTTGCCGAAACGATTACTTATGTGGATGGTTCGGTGCTGCGGGATGGAAGAATGGTCAGGATGGAGTCTACTTTACGATCGCGTCAGCGTCTTGAGAATGAGGAAATTGTGGCTCAGGAAATTTTGGCGGAAACGACGCAGGTAAGTGCGGGGAATAATCCGCCCCAGGTGATGTTGAATTTACCAGAGCAAGTTCGTTTGGGTGAGTCTTTCAATTTTGATGCGATCGTGACTGAACCTTTGGCAGATGATTTATTGATGGGAGCGGCGATCGAAGAACAAGTGAGTGGCGATCGCTATCTTGAACCTGCGGAGTTGGAGTTGGATTTGCTTCCGGCTGGGGGTTTGTTTAAGGTGGGGAGAATTACCGATCGACCTGGCGATCGCTGGGTTTCGGCGATTTTAATTCGCGGTGATGGGATGACGATTGTTTCTCAACGTTTGCACGTGGTGGGTAATACTGCGGTGAGGTAGTTTCTTGGTGTCAAGTTAGTTTTTCCTAGGGGCTGCGATCGTAGCCCCTGATTGCTAAAGCTATTTCGAGCTATTGAGTAGATAGGTTTAGGGCTAAACTAAATTTAGGAAAAAATTTGCTTTAACTGCAACGCACGAAAAATTTATTTGCAGTTCATTTATTTTCGTTATTTTCATCTACTTATCTCTCTTGATGGAGGTGAGGAATTAATTTTCTCTCTAATATCGAAGAACATGAAAAGATAGATATCGAAGAAGCTTTATTAACAATGAAATATCAAACAACAGTTGCCTCGTCGCTGATTACGTCGGGAATTGTCACTCTTTTGCTCAAAATTCTGCCCGGTAATTCTCTTTGGTGGGGAATTGGGTTTTTGGTTATTGGGGGTGTAATTTTTTTGCTGCGAAAAAGCGATTCGGTTCCGGTTCCCGAAAAATAAGCCCAATCTAATTTTAAATACCAGAGACTCTAATTACTAGCTCTAGCTTCGCTCATTTGTTGCTGGGCTAAGAGTACAGTAGCCGCTTCTTTGTTCAGTGGTTTGGAGAAAAAGTAACCTTGAGCATATTTGCAATTAAGAACTTGTAACTGTTGGAGTTGCTCGACTGATTCGACTCCTTCAGCAATCACATCGAGGTTAAGATTGTGCGCCAAATTAACTATTGTGCGGACGATTTCGCCATTGTTGTTCATTCTGCTGACAAAGGAGCGGTCAATTTTTAAGATATCGATGGGTAAACTGTGTAGGTAACTTAAAGAGCAGTAACCTGTACCAAAATCATCGAGACAGATTAAGATATTTTGCTCTTTTAATTTTCTTAAAATGGCGATCGCGGAATTGGGATCTACCATTAGTGCGGTTTCAGTAATTTCTAGTTTTACATCTCGTCCGTCTACACCTGTTTCGGCGAGAATGTCGGCAACGATTTGACTTAAGTCGTTAGTAAATTGTTGTACTGAAAGGTTAACGCTCATTTTTAAAGCTGCGGATTTGCCGTTACCGTTACTACCATAATGGTAGAATTGTTGATTCCACAAAGAGTTTTGGCGACAAGCTTCCCGCAACACCCACTCACCAATGGAACTAATTAAACCAGCTTCCTCAGCAACGGGAATAAATTGCGCTGGGGAGATTTTACCTCGCTGGGGATGATCCCAACGAAGCAAGGCTTCAAATCCCTTAATTTTTCCGGTGGAGATTGAGACAATCGGTTGATAATAAACTTCGAGTTCGTTGTTTTTCAGCGCTCGCCGTAAATCGGTTTCTAATTCTAGCCGTTCGATGGCTTCTATACGCATGGTAGCGTCGAAGATCGCGTAACCGCCTTTACCTTGTCGTTTAGCGCGATACATGGCAGTATCAGCATCGCGCAGTAATTCTTGAGGCTTTTGGTAGTCAGGATTACTTTCGACGATCCCAATACTAACTCCAGAATAGATTTCGTGATTGGCGATCGCAAAAGGAGGTTGAAAGGCTTGTTTGATACGTTTGGCGATCGCAACTGCGTCGTCAATACTCTGAAGTTTGTCCACTAAAATTGTAAATTCATCGCCTCCAAGTCGAGCTAAGGTATCGTTACCTCGCAAACATTGACGTAGTCGTTGCGCGATCGCTACTAACAACTGATCCCCAATAATATGTCCTAAACTATCATTAACTAATTTAAAACCGTCCACATCGAGAAAAAGTACCGCAAAACGATTGTCTAGCTGCTGCTGTAAACGCAAAATTGCTTGTTCTACTTGTTCGAGGAAAAAGCTACGACTCCACAATTGGGTTAAAGCGTCGTGAGAAGCATGGTAGCGCAGTTGTTCTTCTTTTTCTTTGCGATCGCTAATCTCAATAATCGAGCCTTCATAGTAGCTCATTTTTCCTTGATAATTGTACACTGCACGACCATTCATTAACACCCAAATTAGCTTTCCATCTTGACGATAAAACTGCGCTTCAAAGCTTGAGACAATTCCTACTTCTTTCATTAAACGCTGAAATTCAGCATAGCAATTTGGCTCAACATATAACTGTTCAGTCAGATTAGTCAACTTAGATTTCACATCTTCTGGTGAACTATAACCTAAGATTTTGGCAAACGCAGGATTAATACTTAACCACCGCCCTTCTGGAGTAATCTGAAAAATACCTTCAATTGCATTTTCAAATAAGCGACGATATTTTTCTTCTGCTTGTTTTCGCTCAAAGACTGAGCCTAACTGCATTGCTACTGAAGACACTACTTTCACTAAACGTTGATCTTCTGCTTGAGCGGTAAACATAAAAAATACCAGTACCGCTAACACTTTTTGCTGAGAAATAATCGGCACTCCCAAACCTGCTTTCAATCCGCATTCTCCAGCAATTTGAGCGCGCAAGAAAATTTTCTCTGACTCACTTGAAACGTCTTCTATCCACTCTGATTTTTGACTAGCAAATACTCTTCCCGGTAAACCCACATTTTTGGCAAAGCTAATCTTTTCACTTACCTCGCGAAATGGCTTCAAACTTGAGTGAGGAGAATCCCAAACCGGACTGCATTCAAGCTGGGTTTCTTCATCATTAGGAATCCAAGCTTCTCCTAATGCCCAACCAGACGCATCACAAAGCATAAATAGCGCTAACTCTAAAGCTGAATCAAAATCTTCAGCGTATAAAACTGCTTGGGTAATTCTTTGTAAAAGGCGAATTTCTTCTTCGACTCGTTTCCGTTCGGTAATATCTGTACCTACACCAAAAAAGACTTGTTCTTGGTTAGTTTCCGGATTAACAATTGCTCGTCCGTGCCATTCAACTAAAATTTTACTACCTGATTTCTTACATAAATGATTTTCTTGATGGCTAGATTTTTTTTCTTTAATTACTTCTCTGAAAGTTGTTGTTACTAGTTTTCGATCTTCTGGTGGGACAAAAGTAGATAAGTAATCTTTGCCTATTACTTCATCTAAAGTATATTCTAAAGCATTGAGAATCGCTGGATTCATCAAAATTACTTTTCCTTTTGAGTCAAGGGCAACAAAAAAAGCCGGATTAGCTTCAAATAAAGTTTTCGTAAAATCTCTTTCTTTGCGTAATGCTACTGTTACTTTGAGCCGTTCTTCAATTTCGTTTTGCATTCTCCCTGTCAGGTTACGGAGAATCAAGACAATACTGGTCATTCCTCCAGCAATTAAAATTACGATTGAGCTACCTACGTTGAAGATTTGCCGATAAACAGGAGCATACAATTCATTTCTTTCTTGAGCAACAAGAAGATCCCAATTACTTTTCGCAATTGGACTATAAGCAATAAAATATTTACCTCTATCGCCCCATAAAGCTCCTTCTTTGCCTTGACTAGCATTTCTGAGTGCTTGGGTTGCTGCGTTACTATTTCGTAAATTGTTAATAGTTGAATCTGCTTTTGGGCTGGGGAAAGGAACTAACATCTGGAGGTACTTTCCATTAGTTTTCCCAAGTATTGTTTCTCCTAATTCGTTTAAATTTGATTTGTCAAAAATTGTTTCTTGCCAGTTAGAAACTAAAAATAAAGTTAGGTTTGTACCTTGGCGTTTTTGCTCGACGATTGAGGTACTAACTACTAAATAACTTTCTTGGTTTATTTTTATTGGACCTGTAATTAAAGATTTTTCATCTTTGCCAGTAGGAAGCAGCCAATACGATTGTGGAATTGGCATTCCTACCTGTACCACTAAGTTACCCTTGGCATCAAAGCGGCTAATTCCAACTACTGATTCGTTGAGCGCATCTACTAACTGAGCTTTATTAAAATATTCGTATGCAGCAAGAGTGATTTCTCCGTTATTATAAGCTGATAAACTTTCCCGGAGTTTAGTTCTTCTAGATATTTGAAAGCTCACATCTCTGGCTCTATCAATCCATTGTTTTACTGCCAAAGAATGGTTTTTCGCGCTAACCAGCAATTTTCTTTCTTCTTCTTGCTTTAGATATCTGTATAAGGGTTTCAGGCTAACTAGAGCAATCATTGTACCAAGCGCTAATAAACCGAGAGCCGAACCAGCGATTATCGCTTTTTGTAGCCTTCGAGTTTTCTTAGTCATAACCCCAATCGTATCTAACTTTTCATTTTAGGACGGACTAAGAGTTTTGTTTGTTGTCTAGGACACAAAAATCTTGCCTGTTACTTACCATAATTATTCCTAATTTTAGTCCACCAAAAATGTTAAATAGTAGCGACATTAATTTGCTACGATGCAAGATTTATTATTATTTTATAATAAATTGTCTGGATTTATGCTAGGGGTCTTACCCCTCAATTTCCGTTATAACAGATTGAGCAGACTGACTCGGACAGCGATCGCCATGTAATCAATTTTCACCAGTAAGGCTAAATCAGTACAATTATCTAACAAGTTTCACAAATAATTAAATTGTCCGACTTGAAAAAATTTGAATTACAATTAAGAGCAAGCAAGTTTAGTTATTCAGATATGTAAATGCAAAAGATTAATTCAGCTAATATTTAACCAATAACTCAACTTACAGCGATTAATCTCGCTAAAGTTTTAACTATTTTAATACTGCGCGTTTAATTCCTTTTATTTGGTAATTCATTTTTCGGCTAACTACTTGGTAAGAAAAATGCCTCAAAAAGATTTATGGTTAGCAGTCAATCTTTCGATGTTTTTTCCTGGGATTGGGCAAATTTATGCCCAGAAATACCCAAAAGGTATTTGCTTTTTTTTGAGTCAGTTAAGCTTAATTAGCTTTGCTTTGTGGTCGTTTTTCGCTGCGAGGGGAAATACTTTAGTAGCAATTGGTTTGTTGTTGGCGATCGCGGCTCTTTACCTAGTCAATATTTTTGATGCTCATGCTTCAGTTTTTGAATCTAATCCGAGAGAGGAGAAAATACCGAGAAATAACAAAAGTCCTTGGTTTGCCGTTTTGCTTTCGCGTATTTTACCAGGTTTAGGTCAACTTTACAACCACCAAGCGATCGCTGCTATTTTCTTTTTATCAGTAACGGTATTTTTGGCGATCGCGGACGATGTTGTTTTAGCGTTAGGGATGTTAACCCCGATTGTGGGTGCAGTCGCTACCTACCATGCTTATACTACCTTCCCCAAAGAGAAAAAATTTTCCGGAAACGCGATCGTAGCAGCGATCGCTATCTTAGTGCTGACAAGCGGAGTTGCGACTAAATACTCTTTTATTTGGCTAGAAACAAAAATTGAACGCTTTCAAATACCTAGTTTATCTATGTATCCAACTTTACAAATAGGAGACAAAATTCTGGTTCGCAAAACCAAGAACTATTTACCGCAAACGGGAGATTTAATTGTATTTCAAGAACCCCCAAAAGCTTTTGAATTAGATACTCAAATAGGTAACGAAAAACAAGAATATTATATTAAGAGAATCATCGCCAAACCAGGTCAAACTGTTCAAATTAATCAGGGTCGAGTATATATTAACGATCGCGTTTTACAAGAAAATTATCTTCAAGAAGATATCCTTTATGAATGGGAAGCACAAACAGTCCCAGATAGTGCTTATTTTGTCCTTGGAGATAACCGCAATCGTAGTTTCGATTCTCATGTGTGGGGTTTTCTTCCAGACGAGTTAATTATTGGCAAAGCTTACAAAATATATTGGCCTCCAGAAAGGATTATGCCTTTGAATTAACAAAAATTAGGTAGTAGTAACTGCTAGGCAATTTATTAAGATAAACTTGCCAATAAGCCTCGTAATCTTCATTATTTAAGCAAAATTTAGCTAAACTTAAGGAGAGTTTTCTTCTAGCCAAGTGGCTAAATCATCGCTAGTATCAAAATCCCACATTGCTTCTCCCAGACGTTCCAAATCTTCAGAATTAAAGGCTTCAATTGACACTTTTGTTGAAGAACTTACTTTTCCAAAACGACGCTCTATTTGGCGCAGAATTAAGTTTCTTTCGCCCTCAAGTTTACCTTCTTGTCTGCCTTCTTGTCTGCCTTGTTCCCTACCTTCTCTTTTCGCAAAAGTAATTGCACCTCGCCTGTCTTCTATATATAGTTCTTGTTTGTGTAACTTCTCCAATTCTTCAACACTTAAGCTAGCTTGATTTGCTATGTTTAGTGCTTTTTCTATCTGAGGTACTTCACTCATTTTCGGAGGAATTATTTCTAAGCTAGGAGCTTCTTTAATAAAGTAAATCCATTTATCTGCTACATTCTCCAAATCTTCTAATTTTTTGTGAAACTTAGGTAATTCTACAAACACCATTTTCAATTCATTTTCTTGATAAGAAAAGTGTTCAGCTTCTTCTTGAAAGTAAAAACGATTAATTACTTTTTCGGTTGCAGTAAATAAGTTAAAATCGGTAATAGTCAAAGCAATTACAGGATTAAGATCGAAATATCCTTGTCCTGACTTCAGTTGATTACCATAAGTTTTACATAAGTTATAAATAATTCTTTTCTCGAAAGCTTCAACATTCCAGACTTGCATCTCAATAATTACGGTGGTGCGATCTTGTAACACTGCTTTAACATCAAGATAAGTATCTTTTAATTCAACAACATCACCAGCGTTAGCAGGATCGATAATTTCTAAATCTTCGATGACTAAATTTCCTGAGTAAATAATGGCATTAAGAAAAGAAATTAAAATATCTTTACTTTGGTCGGAGCCGAAGATTTTTTTAAAGGCAAAGTCGGTTTTTGGGCTAATAAATCTCATTTTTTCCTCTATATCTTAAAATTAAAATGGCTTTTTTAGTTTTAATTATAACTCAATTTATTGTTTTTCTTCTCCAAATTAACAAGCCAAAATTACCAAGTTTGTGTTGAGGATTGAAAAGATTATGCACTTAACTCAGATGATTAATATTTGTAAGTTTTGTTTAATGACTCAGGATGTTATGATTAAAATTTTGGCACAGTAGCTTTCCAAATTGGGTAAGGAAAAATGTTACAACTAAGTACAGATAGGCGATCGCGTCTTCATCTCTGTAATGATAAACTTTCTCAGTAGCAAGAAAACTCCCAACTAAAAAGCTCATCTTCGTTTAACCTCAGCTAATCTCGCTTTTAACTATGAACGATCCTTCCAATTCTCACGATGTTCCCTTAGCCAAGCAGCCCCAGCAGGAAAAGCTTAACTTTACTACTAAACTAGCTTTTGGTGCTGGAGATATGGGTGCTGCACTGACTGCAAATGTTTTAGTTTTTTTCCTATTACCTTTTTTTACAAATGTGGCAGGTTTACCTGTGGGTTTAGCGGGTAGTGTGCTGACGATTGGGAAAATTTCCGATGCGATTAACGATCCGATTGTAGGGGTAATGAGCGATCGCACTCGTTCTCGTTGGGGTCGTCGTATTCCTTGGATGCTGTTTGGTGCAATTCCTTTTGGTTTACTATTTTTCTTACAATGGATTGTTCCTAAGTTTAGCGACAACGATGCAGTTAATAATTGGTGGCTATTTGCTTACTATGTTTTAATTGCTGTTCTTTTCAATATTGCTTACACTGTCGTCAATTTACCTTACACTGCTTTAACTCCAGAACTAACTCAAGATTACAACGAACGCACCAGTTTAAACAGTTTTCGTTTTGCTTTTTCCATTAGCGCTTCAATTTTATCTTTAATATTAGCAGGTTTAATTTTTGCAGCTTTTCCTAACGATGGTAAACAACAATATCTAATTTTAGGTTTAATAACTAGCGTCTTGGGTGTAATTCCGATTTTCTGGTGTGTTTCTATTTTGCAAGAACGAGGTGCAAAAGCCGTTCTAAACCAACAACAAAAAAAGATTCTTGGTTCAGTGCTGCTGGCGATCGCGGCTTGTGCGGATGTTTACGGCATTACCAGCGTGGTTACGTCTAAACTGGCTTTGAATGGGATTGTTGCTATTCTTATCGGTTTACTTCTCGGCGTTTTTGGGTTAACGCTGTTATTTTATCGTCCTGAAGCTTATTTGAGAAATGACTCTTCTGTAACTGAGCGAACTGAACCGACAGAATCTTTATCTTTTCCGGAACAATTGCGGATTGTTTTTAGTAACAAAGCTTTTTTGTGTGTCATTGGAATTTATTTAAGTTCGTGGCTGGCTGTACAGTTAACTGCTTCGATTTTGATTTATTTTGTGGTAATTTGGATGGGACTATCCGAAGCACAATCAACCATAGTTGCCTTAGCGGTACAAGGAACTGCTTTGGTGATGCTTTTTGTCTGGAAACAAGTAAGCGAAAAAGTTGGGAAAAAAGCAGTTTATTTTCTGGGAACTGGACTGTGGATTATTGCTCAAGCAGGTTTATTTTTGGTGCAACCGGGTCAAACAGGTTTAATGTATTTTTTAGCTATTGTGGCAGGATTTGGCGTTTCGGTGGCTTATCTAATTCCTTGGTCGATGGTTCCTGATGTGATCGAACTTGATGAATTAAGAACTGGTCAGCGTCGCGAAGGTATATTTTATGGTTTTATGGTCTTGCTGCAAAAATTAGGTTTGGCGATCGCCTTATTTGTTGTTGGTATTGGTTTAGAATGGGCTGGTTTCGTGGAGTCTGTTTCTGGACAACCCCTTCCTACTCAACCAGAAAGCGCTTTACTCGCTATTCGTCTCGCGATCGGTCCTCTACCTACTTTAGCTTTAATTGCTGGCTTAGTTTTTACTTATTTGTATCCCATAACTCGTGAGTTTCACGCTCAAATTCGCTTGGAACTCCAAGAACGTTCTACCAAAAAATAACCGCAGATTAAACTCCAAAAGTACCAAAAACTTTGGGAAATTTTTGACTGTTTACTTTTTTTAAGAAACAAAAATAATTTTATCAACTTCTTGTCAATTGCTAAGAATTCGTTAAAAATTAAATTATTACTAGAAATTGTCAAGTTTATCCTTTAGAAAAAAAATAGATACTTTTAGTTTAATTATACCCTAATAAGCTAAATTAATCAAATTTTTAAGCTAGGATACCCTGATTTACTCCAGTTGATTATTGTCGCCAAAATACTCATACCGAAGGAAAAAAGTATAACTTTGGTTCGTCAAATAGAGCGGCAGCAATCATGTTAAGCTCAGTAAAAAATGAAATTTACCCAACAGCTAAGTTGAGCAAATAAACGAGTGCAGCAATAAAAGTAGTTGTCTGGGTAATTTACTTGACTAATAGAAAATTGTGAGGATATGCAACTCAGAAACCTATCGACTTCTTACTCGCGTTGGAAAAATACAATCGACTGGAATCCCTTAAAAGTGACCCCAGAAACGACTGTAGCGGAAGCGATCGCGTTAATGAGTTGCGGTGCAAGTAATAATTATCTAAACTTAAATAATAATAATTGCGACACAAATAATTATTCAGGAGAAGCAGAAAAAGATTACCTATTAGTAATTGCTGAAAGCCAGCTAGTCGGAATTTTAACTGAACGAGAATTAAGTAAATTAGTAGCACTAAGAATTAACCCCACAGAAGTTAAAGTTGGTGAGGTAATGAAACAGCAGGTAATCACTTGGAAAGAAACAGAAATACCAAGTTTTGATACCGCCCTTAAATTATTTCATCAACAGCAAATCAGTCACTTACCAATATTGGGCAAAAATGCTGAAGTAATCGGAGTTATTACCCAAAAAAGTTTGAACAAATTTAGTTTACGAAATAAGCAACAAAAATCTTACAATAGCCAAGTAAATTTTTCCGAAAGCCAAGAATGTTTACACGCAATTATTACTGCTGATTGTGACGGTTTGCTAGTAGTAGATCGCGAAGGAAAAGTCTGTTTCATCAATCCTGCTGCCGAAGCCTTTTTTGGTCGTCAGCAATCAGAAATATTAGGCGAACAGTTCGGCATTCCTATCGTCGTTGGCGAATCAACAGAAATAGAAATTTCTCGTCCTACAGGTAAACATTTGGTTGCGGAAATGCGAGTCACCAAAATACCTTGGCAAGGAGAAACCGCTTATCTTGCGTCATTAAGAGATATTAGCGATCGCAAACAAACTGAGTTAAACTTAAAACACAGCCAGCAACGTCTCCAAGCCTTACTCGATGCAATTCCCGATCGCATTTTTCGCTACCACACCGACGGCACATTATTAGATTTCCAGGAAAATGAATTAACTACGAATGTAGAAACTTTACCAGCAAAAAATTTACTCGATTTACCCCTACCCTCAGAAATCAAAGAAAATTTATTACAAGCTATTCAAAAATCTGTCCAAACCGAAAAATTACAAACCTACGAATATCATTTAGAAGACAAAGAAAAACTACGGAGTTATGAAGCCAGAATCGTTAAAAGTGGCGAAAACGAAGCCGTTTGCATTATTCGTAATATCAGCGATGCCTATCAACAAAAATTACAACGCCAGCGTGCAGAAGAACAGTTAAGAATTGCCAAAGAACGTTTAGAATTAGTTCTCCAAGCTGCCAACGATGGTTTTTGGGACTGGAATTTAATTACAGGAGAAATTTATTTTTCTCAACGTTGGAAAGAAATGCTCGGTTACTCAGATGAAGAGTTACCTAATGAGTTAGCTTCTTGGGAGAAAGTGATTTTTCCTGAAGACAGAAGAGCGATTTTAAAACTGATTACTAATGCTAATTTAGCGAAATCTCGCTTTCAAAGTACCCACCGCTTCCACCACAAAAACGGTACTACTATTTATATTCTTTCACGAGCTATTTATTTGCGAAATCAAAGAGGCGAAGTTGTTCGTATTGTCGGTGCAGATAGCGATATTACTGAACAGCTAAAAGCCGAAGAAGCTTTACAAGAAAGTCAACTTTTTTGTAAAAAAATTGCCGAAACAATTCCTAGTATTCTTTATATTTATGACCTCAGTACAGATTGCAATGTTTATATCAACCATTCCGTTAATGAACTTCTCGGTTACTCACCAGAAAAAATTAAGGGAATGGGTAAATTTATGCTTCCAGAATTAATTCACCCAGAGGATATTGAGCGAGTTAAGCAACATTTACAAGAATGCCAAAATCTTGAAGATAACCAACTTTATGAAATTGAATATCGAATCAAAGATGCTCAAGGAAGATGGCATTGGTTGTGTAGTCGGGAAGTAGTTTTTGAACGCACTGCGACAGGAAAAGTTAAACAAATAGTTGGTGTAGCAACTGATATTACTTACCGTGTGGAATTTCAGCAGGAATTAGAGCAAGCTAACGAACAGTTAGTTGGTTGGGTAGATACGCTTTCCCAACGTAACCAAGAAATGGTACTTTTATCGCAAATGAGCGACTTTTTGCAAGCTTGTTTAACGGTGGAAGAAGCTTATGGCGCGATCGCGGAATTACTCAAACCTTTGTTCCCCAATTCTCAAGGTAAAGTGTATATCCTTAATGACTCAAAAAATCTCGTTGAAGCCGTAGCCAGTTGGGGAGAAAAGACGATTAGCGATCCCCTTTTTACTCCCAACCAATGTTGGGCATTACGGCGCGGGAAAATACATCAAGCTGACCAAATACATCCTGGTTTATTTTGCCACCACATTTGTCCTCATGAATATCAAGTAGCATCGGTTTGTATTCCCATGATGGCGCAGGGAGAAACTTTGGGAATGCTTTATTTAAGTTTCTCTGAAAAAGATTCACTCGACGAAGCTAAAAAGCAGTTGGCGAAAACTGTCTCTGAAAACCTCGCCCTGACTTTTGCTAACTTAAAGCTGTGGGAAACCTTACAACATCAAAGTGTACGCGACCCACTCACAGGTTTATATAATCGTCGCTATCTCCAAGAATCTTTAGAAAGAGAGATACATCGCGCTTCTCGGCAAAAGCAGTCTTTGGGGGTCGTGATGCTCGATATTGACCATTTTAAAAAGTTCAACGACACCTGGGGACACGAAGCTGGGGATACGGTACTTAGAGAGATTGGCAAATTATTGCAACAAACTATTCGCGCTTCTGACCTTGCTTGTCGCTACGGTGGTGAAGAACTAACCTTAGTTTTTCCCGAAACTTCTTTAGAAGATACCGAAAAGCGAGCTATACAAATCTGGGAAAACATCAAAAATTTGCAAATTAAGCATCGAGGTCAATATTTAGGTTCCTTGACTGTCTCTTTAGGAATAGCTAGTTTCCCCACACACGGTCAAACTGCCAATAACTTAATTAACGCGGCTGATGCTGCATTATATTGCGCGAAAGCACAGGGACGCGATCGCGTCGTTTCTGCTTAGGTCGAAATCACTCTAATCCTCACTCCATAAGCTTTTGTCTTTGTCTGATGACTCTACTTACTCACATCAGGCAAAATTTTCTCTACCATAATCTGCTTTACCCCTTGACAAAACTTTACAGATTGTTACATAATATTTACATAACGTAACAAACAAAGGAAAAACTGAGATGTACAGCACAACTGACGACCAAGGACTACTCAACAACTTCGCCAAAGAAACCAAAGTCTATCACGCCGAAGCTCCTTCCCAGGAACAAAAGCGTAGCTATGTAATCCAAGGCGTATTTGCTAGCTTATTAGTAGGCGCTTTAGCATTAGTAACATTCGTTGTCAGCTAACAGTTGTTCGCTAATAATTCCATAACTCATCAGCAAAGCCTCAGAAGAAACTGAGGTCATTTGCCTTTTTTAGTCACAGTATTTTACATAAATATGGCAAGAGCAATATTTTGATGTCGGCTATAATTGCAATCAAAGAAATTTTTCTAAAATATATTCATCAAAATATTCTCCATTATGTTTCATTTGCTTACTGAAATTTCCGACAATTTTGAAGCCATTTTTTAGATAAGCTGAAACTGAATTTACGTTTCTATTAACACAGTAGCTAATTAGTTTTTCGATCTGATCTCTTTTAGCTACTGCTTCTAAAGAATTTAAAATTAGAGTAAAAGCTTTCTGTCTTCTAACTTCGGGTTTGACAAAAACCGAACCAAGTTCCGCGATGTGAGTGTACTTTTTGCCCGGATGCCGAACTAAAGCTCCCATCCCAACTAACTGTTGTTGATTATCCTGTGCAAATAAATATGTATACTTATCTTGAGTTAAAAAACTTTGCCATTTAGCTGAATTATATTCAACTTCTTCTTCATAAAGAGAGACAAAAGTATGTGGATGTAGTTTCAAAGCTTCTAGTCTCAGCGCCCTAAACTCTTCCCACCTTTCCGGAGCTAATTTAACAATTTTAAAATCAGATTGCTCAGACATAAATTAATTTGCTTTCTCTTCTACCAAGATTCGAGCATAATCGCGTCAAAAATTCTCTGGGATAATGTTGAATTCAAATGCTCCACTTTCACGAAACTAATCTTCTCTCAATTTTTCCCGGCGATTATTGCTCAAGTATATCCGGAATTAGGATATTTGAGCTAAACTAAAGCTAGGAAAATTTCGTAGTTACAGGATTTCGCACAAACATGGCAAAAGCAACATTTGGTGCAGGCTGTTTTTGGGGCGTAGAAGCAGCATTTAGCCGAGTTGAAGGAGTAGTTTCAACTTCTGTCGGTTATATGGGTGGGCATTTTCCTCACCCTAGCTATTTGGATGTTTTATCGAGAATTACAGGTCATGCAGAAGTAGCTCAAATCGAGTACAATCCAGAAATAATTAGCTACGAAGAATTGTTAGCAATCTTTTGGTCAATACACGATCCTACACAGCTTAACCGTCAAGGTCCCGATCGAGGCGAACAATACAGGTCAGTTATTTTTTATCACAACTCTGAGCAAGAAAAAGTAGCGAGATTATCAAAACGCCAACTGCAAAGTTCTGGCAAATTTGACCAAGAAGTTGTTACGCAAATACAGCCTGCGAAAGATTATTATTTAGCTGATGAAAGCCATCAGCAGTATTTTGAGAAAAAGCAGCAATCTGTTCGTAATTAGTTATTGAATCTTGAAACAAAATAAGTTAATAAACTCATTTCTCAATAGTCAAAAAATAAAAATTTAGGAGTATTTTTTTTGATTATCTTTTAAATTAAGCTAAAATATGCAGTGAAAAGTTTAATTTTTTTCAACTCATACTTCCCCTAATCAGTTATTGTCAATAGATAAAAATGACTGCAAAGCTTAGACGAATAAAATTAACTGTAATTAGTTTACTAATCTTGTTGTTTGCTGGGATATTTTCCCTAAGAAGTTGGTCTTCTTCCCAAACTGAAAATTTCGTTAATGTAGAAATAGAAATGCAATTTCGTGAGCTTGATTTACCTGAGAGTTTAATTTATGTACTGTTAATTCCCGTCGCAAGTCAATACGAAGTAACTCCAGTGGTTTCTTCAAAAGGAGACACCGTAAGAAATTTGGCAAATCAAGAAAACGCGATCGCGGCGATTAACGGCGGATTTTTTGACCCAAATAATCAGAAAACTACCTCTTATATGATCAGAGATGGAGAGATTGTCGCCAATCCGCAAGAAAACGAAAGATTAATTAATAATCCTCATTTAGCTGCTTATTTACCGCGCATTTTGAACCGTAGTGAATGGCGACACTATCAATGTGGTGAAATCAGACATTATACAATTGCTTTACGTCAAGAAATCGTCCCTCCAGAATGTCAATTAATTAATGCTTTAGGTGCGGGTCCGAGTTTACTTCCGAAACTGAATTTAGAGGAAGAAGCTTTCAGCGATCCTGTGAATAAAAGAGATGCTTTAGGAAGTAATCAACGCAATGCTCGTAGCGCGATTGGGATTACAGTAAAAGGCGATTTACTCTTAGTAATGGCTGCACAAAAACCAAATCTTAGTGAACCTTCGGGAGTTACTTTACCAGAATTAGCAAATTTAATGCAATCCTTGGGTGCAGAAAAAGCACTGAATTTAGATGGAGGTAGTTCGGCGACAATTTATTATCAAGGTAATACTTATTATGGTAAAATATCTGCGGAGGGAAAGAAAGTTGAACGAGAAGTAAAATCAATCTTAATTGTGCGCTAGAATGGAAGTTAACTGATTGAGTATTTTTAGCATGACTAGCAAGTCAGAATTTAATTTTGCTCAGATTGAAGAATGCACTCCGGGTTGAAAATTTAAATCGAGTCACAAATTAAGGAAGGAAAGAAAGTCTTAGTTAAGTGTCGAGGTTAAGTGTCGAGCCGGAATTGGTCGAAGTGGAGCGGTAAGTATTGCCGATTATTTTTGGAAAAATATTCATCTAAGCTATCAAGAAACGCTAGAATATATTTGGATTAAAAAAGCAGATATTTATCCTCATAATAACCTGCAAGTAAGTTGAAAACGTCTGTTTCCAAGACAGAAAAAAATATGAACGATCGCGACAAGGCAGATTTTTGGGAATCTCGCTATCAAGAAGGTACAACTCGCTGGGATTTGGGGGGAGCAACGCCACCATTGGCAAGTTTTCTGGCTAGTCCTGATGCGCCAAAACCAGGTAAGACAGCCGTTTTGGGTTGTGGTAGAGGCTACGATACGATTTTATTTGCTCGTCACGGTTTTGCCACGATCGGGTTTGATTTTGCTCCGAGTGCGATCGCCGCAGCTACTTCTTTAGCTAAACAGCAACAAGTACCAGCCCAGTTTCTTTTGGGTGATATTTTCGCTTTACCGAAAGGATTTCCGAGTTATTTTGATTACGTTGTCGAACACACTTGTTTTTGTGCGATTTCTCCGGAAAAACGTTTTCAATATCTTAAAGTCGTTAGTTCAATCCTGAAACCGGAAGGAGAATTAATCGGCATATTTTTCACTCATAGTCGTCCCGGTGGACCTCCGTTTGGTTCCACTTTTCAAGAAATTAAAGAGTTATTTGCAACTAAGTTTGAAATTCTGACTCTCAAACCTGTAACGAATTCAGTTCCCTCGCGACAAGGAGAGGAACATTTCGGTCATTTTCGATTGAAATAGCTTTGATTTGAGAAAACTTGCAAGTTATGACTCCACAAGAATTAGTGATTTTTTGAGCAGGAGAGGAGGAAATTCTGTGGGAGAAGCTAAAGAGATTTTAAAATTAAGAGAAATAGTTGAGCCAGAAGCAGAGTTAAGTCCGAAAGTGATTGAACTTTTCCAGCAGCGAATCAGTGAAGATTAAAGACTCTATCTTTCAGCAAATTATCAAAAATAGAATGAATAAACCAAATTTAGCAGATTTATCTAGTCAACTAGAAAGTGAGAACTCGCGCGATCGCATGATCGCCCTTGCGGGGTTACGAAATGTACCCGCCGCAGAAGCGGTACCTTTAATTAAGAAAGTTTTAAACGACGATAACTTACAAGTGCGATCGATGGCAGTATTTGCCTTGGGAGTGAAACCCACAGAGGAATGCTATCCAATTTTGGTGAAGTTATTAGAAACAGATCCCGACTACGGAATTCGCGCCGATGCCGCAGGTGCTTTAGGTTATTTAGAAGACGAAAGAGCCTTTGAAGCCTTAGTCAGAGCCTTTTACGAAGATACCGAGTGGCTAGTGCGTTTTAGTGCTGCGGTATCCTTGGGAAACTTGAAAGATCCGAGGGCGAAACAAGTCTTGCTGCGAGCCTTGAATAGTGGCGAAACCGTTTTGGAGCAAGCGGCGATCGCGGCTTTAGGAGAAATTAAGGCAGAAGATACCGTTGAGGATATCTTACGCTTTGCTGACTCAGACGACTGGCTGATTCGACAAAGAGTAGCAGAAGCCCTCGGCAACCTCAACACCGAGAAAAGCCTTTCCGCGCTGAAATTCTTGCAGAAAGATAGCCATGCTCAAGTTAGCCAAGCCGCGACTATCTCCCTCCAGCGTTTAGCCAAAGCCTCCAGAGAAGCTTAAATAGATAAGTGGGGCGATGGGATGGGATGGGAGGCGATCGCCTAAAATCAAAGACGAGAACTTTCGCTGATAGTCAGGAATTCCCATCCCTGACTATTTGATTTCAAGTAAACATCAGCACAGTAACTTACATAATGGACATCAAAAAATTTTTTGACTTAAGTGCAGGCAAATGGCTTTCCCAGCGAAGCAACTATGAATTAAATCCCCCAGAAACCCAGAATAAAAAATCAGAAGTTTCTATTGAAATCATTGATGCCAATACTACACAATTAGGGCAAATTTGTCAAGCAAATAATTTACAAATAACTCCCACATCCCTAGGGGCAAAAATCACTTGGGATAACTCAGCAGAATGGGGGCAAACCAAACAAAAAGGTGCTACTTTTCTGATTCTGATTCCTAACGAAGAAAATCCCCAAACCGGGAAATTATTCCGTAAAGGAAGTGACAATTCCTCCCAACTTCAAACAGGTCGTTATCTCATTAATAGCGACGAATCTTTAACCTTAATTGTAGAAGATAGCAACATTTACGCAGAAGAAAGACAGTGGTTTGCTAGCGAAAATTTGCGGATGCGGATGAGTTTAGTTAAAGATAACACAGGCTTTAATCAAGCTGCTTTTTATTCAGAAATTAGACGGATAACTTCTCAATAATCAATCTTTTTCCTGAGCGCTTTTGCGCTCATTTTATTTATAATTTGACTTGTGGATAAGATGAAGCCGAATTTTGAGCAAATGAGCATTACTGAATTAAGAGCTTATGTGTTAGCAAATCGAGAAGACAAAGAAGCAATTCGAGCGTTATTTTATCGTCCTAATCTGAAATGGAAAACTTCTCCTCCAATGTTTACTAAGGATGGTCAACCCATTGAAGAAAATATTCGCATTGCGGAAGAGAATATTCGTCAACTAACTGAAGCAGAAGAGAGAAAAGAACGAACTCAAACAGATGAGTAAAGAAGACATCAGGTTTAACATTTTATCCTAACGGACTTTGGAGGTTTTTAGATGCAACCGAACTTTGAAAAAATGACGAACAAAGAACTAATTAAATATGCACTTAAACATCGAGAAAATTTAGAACCTTTGCGAATTCTATACAGTCGTCGCACTCCCGACTCAGAAGCAACTTTTTATCCGCCACCTTGCACTCCTGAAGGCGAACCAATTCCGGAAAATCTGCAAATTATGGAAACAGCAATTCAGGAGCGAATTGCCGCAATAGAAAAGAAAAAACAACAACCAAAAGAAGAGGAAAATTAAGAGTTTATATACAGACTTTGGAGATTTATTCATGAAAGCAAAATTTGAGAAAATCTCTACAGCAGAATTAACACGGTATGTATTAACACATCGAGAAGATTTGGATACTTTAGAAGCTTTAGTAAACCGTCGCACTCCTGACTCAGAAGCAACTTTTTATCCGCCACCTTGCACTCCTGAAGGCGAACCAATTCCGGAAAATCTGCAAATTATGGAAACAGCAATTCAGGAGCGAATTGCCGCAATAGAAAAGAAAAAAAAATCACAAAAAAAAGAGTGAAATTTAGAGTTTATCTTTATGGTTTTAGCTTTAGTTAATTTAGCTAAAGTGCTGGAAGAAAACTTAGCTAAAATACCTCTATTTCTTGATTTAGATAAGATAGAGATGTTGAAATAATGTTTCTAGATAAGGAAGTATTTTCTGTGGCAATGTTTCTAATCCGGAAATGGTTTTAGCGCTTACTACTAACTAGAAATATATTCAGAATTCACGATTAACGATTACGATTTCTGCGTAGTTCATGGCGTTGCGCGACGGCTTTTAGTTTCAGCAAAAATTCCGAAGCTTCGTCAGAGGGAGTAAATTGATGAATAGGACTTTGAACTACTTCTACTCTTGTCCAATCAGGTTGATATGAAAGCTTATTTTTGTCACTTTTTGTTTCTGGTTGAAGTTCTGTTTCGGGAAGAAGTTCGGGAGAGAAAATTTGCTTTGCTGAAGGAGTTTCTTCAGGAGAAATAGGTGCAGAATTATCAGACAAGTTAGTTGTTGGCGAAGTGGTTTCAAGCTCAGGTTGGGAAGATTGAATGATTGGTGGTTCAGGTTCGGTAAAATACCAATCTTCGGGGACGAGATTTTCCGCTAAATCTTCTGGGGAAGCAAGTAAATCGCGGGGAATTTTGCGACAAATCAAGCGTTCAAATTCGTGGTTGAAATGATAGGTAGATTGTTCTCGCCGTTCCCAAAAATGGAGGATTTGCTCAACCGAAATTGCTTTGTAGCGTCCTTGATATAAAGCTTCGATGACTGCTAAACGTATCCAAGTGGCTGAATAAGTTTCTCGCCATTGAAAAATCAATTCTTCAGCAGTGTACCCTTTCATTTCAAAACAGTAGTGGCTGAGTAAAGCGACAGCTTGAGCAATTTTTGATTGGTAGAGCGGATCGGTCATGAAATTTAGATCAAGTTATAGTTGGGTGGGATAATTACTCTTTAATCTTTACAATATAAGGCGAGTTGAGGCTGCTGACTCGTCCTCGATAAACCATTGCTTGATAAACAAAAGCAACAGCATCGGCGCGGGTAGCGGATTGTAAAGGTTGTAGCTGGTTGGTTTGGGGATGAGAGACGATGATTTGTGCTTGGGTAGCAGCAGCGACGGCGGAATCAGCATAGGTGGGAATTTCGGTGCGATCGCGGTAAATTTGGAGGAGGTTTTCGTCGGCGCTGGGTAAACTTAAGCCAGCAACGAGGGAAACAATGAGGTGAATGCGTCGCAAATGTTGTTCGGGGTGGAAAGTGCGATCGGGAAAGCCGGAGAAAAAGCCTGCTTGATAAGCTTGTTGAATTGCGTCTTTTGCCCAAAAATTTACCGGAATGTCGAGAAATTGGGTTGCGGGGCGGATGGGGGTGGGGTTAAAGACTTTGACGACTAAGGCGGCAAATTGAGCGCGAGTAAGGGGTAAATCGGGTTTAAATGTGCCATCAGCGAAGCCACTGATTAAATCCATGCTAGCAAGAGAAGTGATGAAACTTGCTGCCCAATGTTGTTGAAGATCGCTGAAGGAGGGAAGATCGAGGGTGGGAGAGACGATGTAGGGAGAGGCGATCGCGTCTGCTTGAGTTGTTGCTACTAAGGCTTGGTAAATTAAAGCGATAATTTCGCCTCTGCTGATGTCTCGTAGAGGTTCGAGAATCTCTGGTTGAGGATAGTTGACGACGAGGCGTTTTTCCGTAGCAGTGGCGATCGCTACTGTGGCATAACTGGGAATTTGCGCCCGATCTTGATAAAACAACAGTAAGTTAGGATTGCCCCCACTGAGTCCTAAACCGTTGACTAACGAAACGATCGCTTGCACTTTGGTAAGTTTACTTTGGGGGCGAAATGTCCCGTCGGGAAATCCAGCGATAAAGCCCATTTCCGCCGCTTTCTGAATCCCTCTAGCAGCCCAAAAGTTTTCGGGAATGTCTTTGAATGTACCAAATTCTGCGCCGACTTGTCGGGGTAAATTAAAGGCGTTGGCGATTAAAACGGCATATTCTGCCCTAGTTAAGTTAGCTTCGGGGCGAAAACTACCGTCGGGAAAACCAGAGACGAAATTGCGATCGACTAATTGATTAATAAATAATTCTGCCCAATGACCAGAAGTATCTTTAAATAAACTTGGTCCGACTGTACGACTTGCAACAATTGCCGCCGGAAATTCAATTTTCCCACTAACTTTGGCGGGGTTGAGTTGATTCCCGACGGAAATAACTGTCAAAGTGGTTTCGTTACGGAGATCGCTTTGCAGATTATCTCGGAGAATGTTACCTGCGGGATCTTCAGCGTTCCCAAATTCGGGACGAGATTCGCCTGTAATTACTAAGCCACCGTTACTGTTATTGGCGATTAAATTACGTCGGAGAACGGGATTCGCTTGGCGCGAAAGATAAATTCCGGCTTTATTATTCATGAGTTGATTGTCGGAAAGTAACGGTGCAGCTTGGTCGCTAACAGCAATACCGTAACCTGTATTTTGACAAATATTGCGCCGCACTTCTCCTTTGGCATTGCGAACTAAAAATAAGCCACTAGAAGCATTTTGAGTAAAAAGACATTCAGTAATAATTGGTTTGGCGTTACCTGTAACAAACATTCCTTCGCGACGACAATTAATTAAGCTACAGTTAGTAATTGTTGGTTTAGTAGATTCAATCCAAATTCCAGTACCTTTTTCTACGGGGTTAGTAACGGTTACGCCTTTGAGTTGAGCATGATTTTTGAGGAGGAGGGTGACATTTTGGCTTTTGAAAGTCAGGCTATCGTACTCACCGCTACCGATAATTAAAATATTTCTGCCTTTGCTGGTTTCGTCACCGATAACTGTTACTTTCTCTGGGATGACAAGGGGAAAGGTTTCACCGTTAGCTGTGTCGTAGTTTCCAGGTGCTAAACGAATGATATCTTCAGTTTGGGCGCGATCGCACGCACTGGCGATCGTTTTTAAGGGATCGTTAATCCTACCTGTAGCATTATCTTTGCCTGTTTTCGGGTTGACGTAGAAGGTTGATTGAACCATAATTTGATCTTTATCCTTTGCGATTGGGGATTGGTGATTGGGAATTGGTGATTGGGGATTGGGGATTGGGGATTGGTGATTGGGGATTGGGAATTGGTGATTGGTGATTGGGAATTGGTGATTGGTGATTGGGGACTGGGAAGATATGGGGGAAACGGGGGAAACGGAGGACACGGAGGACACGGAGGACACGGAGGACACGGGAGAGTATCAGACTATCGCTGTTTATTTCCAACACTTCCAACACTTCCAACACTTCCAATTCCTCCAATTCCTCCAATTCCTCCCACACTTCCCATACCCCCAACACTCTTCTTTTGGGGACTGGGGAGGGTATTATCCTTTTAATTGGGCGATCGCTGCCGCATCATCCCAGTAGGAAGATACTTTTTGAATTTTGCCGTCTTTGTTGAAGATAAAGGTGCTAACACCTTCGGCAGTTGCTTGACGACCATTTTTGGCGATCGCCGTCATCGTCCACTTGACTGCTGCTTCATTACCGCAGATAAAAAGATTGTCTTTCGCGATCGCCATCGAATCCAAGAAAGAAGACAACATCCTGAAAAAATTATCCGAGTCTTGATGTACTCGTACAGGCATTTTTCCTACCGGATCGAACACGAGAGCATTTTCAGCAAAAATTTCTAACCAACCCTGTGAATTCATTGCGGTCATATTTTCAAAATATTTGGCGATCGCTGCTTCCATAGCTTGTTTTGCCATTATTTCATCCTCTTCTGGCGCTGTATTTCTCTAATTTGCCTTGTGTTGGGCAATTCAGGCAAATTTGGCTTTGGTGACACAAATCACTTTGAATTTCAGTTTCCAGTCACGTCGAAAGGAGATCCGCGATCGCCCTGAGAGTTGATAATCTTCACTGGACACAAATGGGTAAAATCACGGTATTACCCAGAAATAAATGGGACTATATATTTGTAGAGCTAATCAGTTCCGCCATGTTTCCTCAACTTGTTCTTCTTCCCGGTGCAATCTCTGAAATCCTAGTTTCTGTTAGCGATACTGGCATCTTAACTCAAGCAGATCGCTATGGACTGATGGCAGCTTCCTTAGATGATTCCCTTGACGAAGAAGAAAGAAGATCTGTGAACCGACTGCTAAGATCGGTTCTCAAAGGACGAGTGAAAGTCGCAGCACAAATTTCCGCTCTCGCTTAAGTAATTGATCTTTATTATCGGTTAGGTACAATACTATGATTTCTATTCGCGATCTCGCTAATCAAGCAATCACCACTGGCTATCTAAGTTTAAGTGCAGAGGAAAAACTCCGCAATCTCCTTTCTCAGCATTATGACCTAGAAGATTTTGAGGCTTTCATGAAGCTACAATGGGAAGCAATGGAAGGTAGAGTACGCCAGGAATCTCGCGAAAAAGAAGCATTTTCCCACTAGCCTGTACTTAGGGAATCTCAGCAGTCGAACTTTGGGTGTTCGCATCGCCATCACCACCAGAAGCTAATTACTTTCAATTTGAAGCGATTGAAGTAATGGCAAGTTGTTTCTCTCTATTTTAGTGACGGGTTTTCCCCAAGTCCGCGAATTTGCCGACATTCGCTTTGATTCACTCGCTCGCCCTGCGATTAAGCCTGCGATTAAGACTGAGCAATATTTTCTGATACCACCTGGCTCTTAATTGGTTGTCGCTCTTCAGTTTTGGTGAGATATACGCCGATCGCCTCTAACCAATTCAATGTCAGCAATCTCGGTAACAAAATGCAAATCGCTGTATTTAACAGAGTCATCAGCACTAAATAAAACCAAATCATATCCATAACTTTTTCTCCTCTTTTGTGTAATTTTAGATTATTCTTAGTTATTGATTCCCTTTTTCTTATTATCTAACCAATCTCTTGAGTTTGATTCACTTGAATGGTTTAAATTTCTTTTAGTCCTGATAAGTTTTTTTTAACTATTCAGCCAATTATTAAGTAATCTCAAAGAAAAGTTATTATTAAAGAAAAATGTGCTACAATAATTGGTAAAAATAACTTACTCGCCAACCCAAAAGAAAAACTCTCCAGTAGCCTTAGCTAAGGAGAGAAATTTGTCGTTCTGGGAGGATTAATTAAGTGAAAATGGTTCAGTATAGCACGATTGTGGGTGAGTGTTTTTTCGGCTTAGATGTAGCGAGAAAATAATCTTGTTCTGGAGGAGCAATCGTGTCGAAACTCTTCTTATTAAAAAGTTCCCAACAGGAAATTGGCACAATCAGGAGCCAAAATAAGGTAGCGACGAAAATAGCAATCCAAGAGATTAGATCCGTTTTTGGTGTAGTGGTATCTTGGAAAAAAGCTACCAAGCAAATAGAACTAACCGCGATCGCGACCATGAAGTAAAACGTAACAGCACTCTCAAACATTTCGATTGCCTCTTTTTCAGCCAAAACTAGATAATTTCAATATCTCCTGTTTTCGGAACAAATAAGGCGATCGCCATCTCAGTAAAATAGTGAATTAGATCGCCGTGGAGCGTGACAGCAGCAATAACTTTCCAGTGAGCAAGTACCTCACATTGGAGTGATCTAAATTACCGCAAATTTTCTCAAAATGAGCTAAATTAATCGGAAGCGAGGCAACTTAAGATTGTAGAGAGAGAAAATAACCTAACCTTTGTTGCAAACAGAGCCGATGACGATCGAAACCCTTCCTTTTTCAATTACCGTCAGTGACTTAACCGAAGCCCAAGGCATTGTTAAATTTGAGAACAACCAATTAAAATTTGAATTTCAATTAATAGGCTTGTTCAAATCTGAACTCGAAATCAAACAGGCAAATTTGGCGATCGCCCAAATAGAATCAGTCAAACTTGAGAAAAAACTTTTCGGAACCTACCTCCTGATTAGAGCGCGGAGCCTGAAAGCAGTCAAGGAAATTCCCGGTACAAATCGAGCCGACATCAAACTCAAACTTGCTCGACGCGATCTTCCAGCCGCAGAAGCGATCGCCTCAAAAATAGCACTAAGCATCAGTGAATATCAACTAGAAAACTAGATCGAGCATAATTAAAAAGAAATACCCACCCAAATCACCTCAGAAACCAAGCAATGAAACTAAAAACCCTAGCTACCACATTCCTTTTCGCTTCCGCATGGCTAACTACACCAGTTGCCGCCGCCAACCCAGAACACCTTACCAGATTATTTCAACAACGCGAATGTCGTGGCTGCGATCTCAGTGGCGCTAACCTGAGATTTTTTGACTTAAGTAATACCGATTTACGAGATGCCTTTCTCGAAAGAGCCGACTTGCGTGGTGCTAACCTCAGTGGAGCCAGTTTAGTCGCCGCCAATTTAACCAACGCTAACCTCACCGGAGTTAACTTTAGTAATGCCGACTTGCAAGGCGCGGTTCTCAGCCATAGCCTATTGTATGATGCCAATCTTGCAGGTGCAAACTTAGCTAACATCAGATTAACCAACGCCAACTTAATCAATACTAATTTGATTAGCGCCGACTGGAATAACTATTACTGGCAAAACAATCAACTCAACGTCATCGGTAGCGAAAACTTAACTGGAGCCAATCTCAGTGGTTTATACCTCGTCGGTGCAGACTTAAGTAAACTCGACTTAAGAGGAGCCGACTTAAGCAATAGTAACTTGAGGGATGCTAATTTCAGCAATAGCGATCTTCGTAACGCCGATCTGAGAAACGCTAATCTCACAGAAGCAAATTTTAATGATGCTGACTTAGAAGGAGCCTTACTCTGTGGTGCGATCAAACCCAACGGTAAGAGAATTGACTGTTAAAAAAAAAATAAACTCCCCTTTCAGCCTCAATTGCCTCTCTCTAGGGAAGTATTGTGAAAACTACTACTTAGCTATGGATTATGACCGATTTAATTACTTTCTCCCTCTTCCTAAAGTTTTATTAACATCAAAAAACGCTCAAAGCTAGGAAAGACAAGGAAAAATCAACATTTTCAGAGTCAGCATGAATGTGAACTTCTCATCCTAAAGTTGAACAAGTAACTACTTCTGAAGATAGATAAGTGGGAGATCCAAAGCAAGGTATGGTAGTCAAGACTGTTCGAGCAATGATGGTAATGTAATCGGAACTAGCCTCTGTTGCCCTTCGCAAACAGAGGTTTTGTTTTTTCCGTTCCCAAACCACTAGACTCAAAACCACAAAATCGTGTCAGTTTGAATCTAGTTCGCTAAAATATTTCCAGAATTGGCGGCGAGAGTGTCAATTGAACTAATTTAATTTACTACTTGGGTGTGCATGAATGAGCCAGAATCTCGTGAAAGTTTTCGCGAACCGACTGAGGAAGTAACCACTGAGTCGGAAAAAGAGTCTTGGCAAAATCGTTTTACGAATGTCTGGAAGAATACGACAACGCGCTTCAGCAAAGTTTTACCTGTAGACAAAGCAGCCCAGACAGTAGTTGGCTGGTTTAGTGTTAGCGAAACGGAGATAGCTGAGATTTTAGCAGGGGTGAGGGCGAAGTTACCCACAACTGAAGCAGTTTTAGTTGGTAAGCCGCAAACGGGAAAAAGTTCGATTGTTAGAGGGCTGACGGGTGTTTCTGAGGAGATTGTTGGACAAGGATTTCGTCCTCATACCCAGCATACCGAACGTTATGCTTATCCTGCGAGCGATCTGCCGTTATTGATTTTTACTGATACTGTGGGATTGGGAGATGTTAAGCAAGAAACTCCGCAGATTATTGAAGAGTTGATGGGGAATCTTCAACAGGAAACTCGGAATGCGAAAATTTTGCTGCTGACGGTGAAAATTAGTGATTTTGCGACGGATACTTTGAAGCAAGTAGCTAAGGAGTTACGTGATTCTTATCCGCAGATTCCTTGTTTGTTGGTGGTGACTTGTTTGCATGAGTTGTATCCTCCCAGCGTTGAAGATCATCCAGAGTATCCCCCAGATTATGAGGAAGTAAAGCGTGCTTTTAGTGCGATTGAAGAAGATTTTCAAGATTTAGGCGATCGCAGCGTGATGATTGATTTTACTTTAGCTGAAGATGGTTACAATCCGGTTTTTTACGGTTTGGAAGCCCTCAGAGATACTTTAGCCGATTTATTGCCAGAAGCGGAAGCCCGCGCGATTCATCAGTTATTAGATGAAGAAGTGGGTAAAGAATTGGGCAATTTATATCGAGATGTGGGGCGACGTTATATTTTAGCATTTGCGATCGCCTCAGCCGCTTTAGCCGCAGTTCCGTTACCTTTTGCAACTATGCCGACTTTGACAGCTTTGCAAGTATCGATGGTGGGAGTCTTAGGAAAATTATACGGACAAACTTTAAGTCCGTCTCAAGCGGGAGGAGTGGTTAGTGCGATCGCGGGAGGATTTTTAGCCCAAGCGATCGGACGAGAGTTAATTAAATTTGTGCCAGGATTGGGAAGCGCGATCGCTGCTTCTTGGGCTGCTGCTTATACAATTGCTTTAGGTGAAGGCGCTTGTGTTTATTTTGGCGATCTCATGGGAGGTAAAAAGCCCGATCCTGAAAAAATTCAATCTGTTATGCAAGAAGCCTTTAAAAACGCTAAGGAAAGATTTAAAGGAATTAACAATTGAGTTAACAAATTAACGCTCAATTTTTTTTATAGAAGTATGATTTTACCAAAAATATCTTCCAGATTTTATCTAAAAATCTGACATTTTTTCTCTACACCAGACAAGAAAATATTCTTATAAATAACCTCCGCTTGCTATATTTTTAAATAATTTATTTTTACTCTTGTCAAAATTTGCCCAGTTTGAGTAAAATAATCGGTAGACAACAGATCTGTTTAAGTTGAAT
>JAWQFW010000016.1:30554-40137 GCA_035968095.1 Oscillatoria sp. PMC 1068.18 | reverse complement strand
GATGAATAACGCCTTACCTAACCAACAACAGCAAAACGAGTCAACTCTTCAAGGTGTCCAAAAAATTCGGACAATGATTGAAGGACTTGACGAAATTAGTCATGGAGGATTGCCCATTGGTAGAACTACCCTCGTCAGTGGCACATCCGGGACAGGCAAAACTTTATTCGCAATTCAGTTTCTCTACAATGGAATTAAATACTTTGACGATCCGGGAGTATTTGTTACCTTTGAAGAGTCGCCTTCAGATATTATTCAAAATGCTCATAGTTTCGGTTGGAAATTACAAGAATTAATTGATGAAGGCAAGTTATTTATTCTCGATGCTTCTCCAGATCCTGAAGGTCAAGAAGTTGTCGGTAACTTTGATCTTTCGGCTTTAATCGAAAGGATTCAATATGCAATTCGGAAATATAAAGCGAAGAGAGTTTCTATTGATTCAGTCACCGCAATTTTTCATCAATATGACGGTGCTTCTGTGGTGCGTCGGGAAATTTTTCGCTTAGTAGCGCGGCTTAAACAAGTTGGTGTAACTTCAATTCTTACTACCGAAAGAACTGAAGAATATGGCTCAGTTGCGCGTTTTGGTGTCGAAGAATTTGTTTCTGATAATGTGGCAATTGTGCGTAATGTTTTAGAAGGAGAACGTCGCCGCCGCACTGTGGAAATTCTCAAACTGCGAGGGACAACTCACATGAAAGGAGAATATCCTTTTACGATTACTAATAATGGAATTAATATTTTCCCATTAGGGGCAATGCGCTTAACTCAACGTTCTTCTAATGTGCGGAGTTCTTCAGGAATTAAAACTTTGGATGAAATGTGTGGTGGCGGTTTCTTTAAAGATTCAATTATTCTGGCAACAGGTGCTACCGGAACTGGCAAAACTCTTTTAGTTAGTAAGTTTGTTCAAGAAGGTTGTAGCCAAGGTGAACGTTCGATTTTGTTTGCTTATGAAGAGTCTCGCGCTCAACTTTCTCGTAATGCTTCTTCTTGGGGAATTGATTTTGAGGAAATGGAACAAAAGGGTTTGTTGAAATTGCTCTGTACTTACCCAGAATCGGCGGGTTTAGAAGACCATTTACAAATAATTAAATCTGAGATTAAAGAGTTTAAACCTTCACGCATTGCGATTGATTCTCTTTCGGCTTTAGCGAGAGGAGTGACTAATAATGCTTTCCGACAGTTTGTAATTGGTGTTACTGGTTACGCGAAACAAGAAGAAATTACGGGTTTCTTTACGAATACAACGGATCAATTTATGGGTTCACATTCGATTACGGAATCTCATATTTCCACAATTACTGATACGATTATTATGCTGCAATATGTGGAAATTCGTGGGGAAATGTCGAGGGCGATTAATGTTTTTAAAATGCGCGGTTCTTGGCATGATAAGGGGATTCGCGAGTATACAATTACTGAGGATGGTCCGGAGATTAGAGATTCGTTCCGCAATTACGAACGCATTATTAGTGGTTCACCGACGAGAATCGCTGTGGACGAAAAGACGGAATTGTCTCGGATTGCGCAGAATGTCCGTGATAAGTCAATGGAAGAATAGCTTGAGTTTAACAGATGTGTAGCCTTAGGTCGGCGTAGCGATCGCCACTCACTCACAATTAGAAATGCGATCGCCAAGCCGTCGCCAGAATCTCAGTATTTTTACAGTGGTACAAATACGCAATTGATTTATTGAAAGAGTAAACAAAATAGTTGAATTACCTAAGCTAGAAAAGAACAAAATTTACATTAGCTTCACCTGTTCAAAAACAAAACTTTGTATACTAAGCAAAGAAACAAAAAAGTTAGTCAAGCTTGAACTTGGTCTTGCTCATACCTCGATTTTAGCGATCGCCAAATTCAACGGTTAATCGCTAACCAGGGAAAAATCTTGATGAATCATCAAAGTAAAGAGTGCGATCGGGAAAGTAAAACAATAAATATAAAAGTGCATCTTAGTCAGATCCATAACTCAGAAATTAAGGTGATAGTTAAATGAAAAACTCAATTAAAAAAATTTTCTTAGGTGCTTCAGTCGCAGTCAGTTTTAGCGCGATCGCTACAAACTCGGCTTGGGCGGGAACTCTCAAACCTACTAATATCCAATTTAATACCGATAACTTCCAAACCTACAACGGTACAAATATTGGCGATATTTCTCAAGCAGATCAAGCCGAAGCAATTCAAGCTTTAACCGACGATGATCTCTACACCAATGTTGAACTTTGGGCTTTCGGTGAACAAGTTCTTGATAACGTCGGCTTTTCAGCAAACCTAGGTTCTCATCAAGTCAGTGTCGAGAGTGTTACGGCGGCTGATTGGGCGATTTTTGGTCAACAATGGCTTGACGAGTTCCTCGGTGCTTATAATCTTACGAATGTCCTGACTGGAAGCCAATATCAACAAGCACTTGGCGTTCTTACTACCCAAGGTTTAGCTCGTTCTGGAGATCCGAATGTTTCTAACTTAACTCTTAACGAAGAAACCGGAGAAATTGAAATTGGTTTGATCGGACATTATGATTTGAACACCATGTTCAATAACCCAGCAACTTTTGCTTCTTGGGTAACCGATCCGATGATGTTGACGGTGAAATCATTTATAGATTTAGGCTTTATTTCTGGTCCAATTCAAATGAGTGAAGTTGCTAAAGTAACTATTGATGGAGTAGTTAACTGGGCTTATAGCTTTAGTGCAGAACAAACAAATGTTCTTGCTGTGGATTCCAGTGATAATAGTTCTCATAGTGGTTATTTTACCAAGTCATTTTACGTCGATCCTCAAGAACCAAGTGAAAAAGTTCCTGAACCTTCAGCGCTTTTAGCTTTAATAGCTGTGGGTAGTGTCTTTGCTACTCGTCGCCAATTTAAAAAAGCTTAAGTCACAGATCCGCATCGGTGAAAAATTTAGAGATTCTAGATGGTTAGATGAGAGTCCGCAGAGGCGGGCTTTTTTTTGATCTCAATTCCTAAGACTATTTTCATGGCTTGAATAGTAGCGGGAACGATCGCTTCATTTTTTGACTCTTTAGTGAAATTATTGTGGCGGTTAACACTATCTCCCAAAAATTACGGCTGTGTTTATCATGGTTATTGGTAAGCGCAAAGAGCATTTAGACTACTGTGGCAATCTCTACAACCGGGCTACTCTTAATTCAATACCCAGAACGCTTAGAGCAAATTCTCAAAGAAATTCCTCTGGAACCTGGGGTTTATTTGATGCGCGATCGCTCTGGGAATATTCTCTATATTGGTAAATCAAAGAAACTGCGATCGCGGGTTCGTTCTTATTTTCGTCCGGGACAACAACTTAGCGATCGGATTCGCATGATGGTGCGTCAGGTGGCGGAAATTGAGTTTATTGTTACTGATACTGAACCAGAAGCTTTAGCATTAGAAGCGAATCTTGTCAAGCAGCATCAGCCGTATTTTAATGTTTTATTGAAAGATGACAAAAAATATCCTTATGTTTGCATCACTTGGTCAGAGGATTATCCGCGTATTTTCATCACTCGTAAACGGCGCAAAGGCAAAGAAAAAGACCGCTATTACGGACCTTATGTAGATGTCCGATTATTACGCAGTACGCTGCATCTTGTCAAGCGTATTTTTCCTTTGCGTCAGCGTCCCCGACCTTTATTTAAAGACCGTCCCTGTCTTAATTACGATTTAGGGCGTTGTCCGGGTGTTTGTCAAGCCATGATTACCCCGGAAGCGTACCGTCAAATTGTGCAGAAAGTAGCGATGGTTTTTCAAGGCAGGACAGGAGAATTACTGGAAATTTTGCAACAGCAAATGGAAAAAGCCGCCGCCGAGTTAAACTTTGAGTTAGCCGCGCAAATCCGCGATCGCCTGCAAGGGTTAAAAGCACTCCACGCTGACCAAAAAGTTTCCTTACCTGATGATACTGTATCCAGAGACGCGATCGCGATCGCCGCCGATGAGAAACACGCTTGTATTCAATTATTCCAAATTCGGGCTGGTAAATTAGTCGGGAGATTAGGCTTTTTTGCCGATGCACAATCAGGAACACCCGGAGCAATTTTACAACGAGTTTTAGAAGAACATTATTCTCATGTTGATGCAGTGGAAATCCCCACCGAAATTATCGTCCAACATGAATTACCCGAAACCGAAATTCTCATCGATTGGTTGAGCGAAATTAAAAGTCGTAAAGTTAATATTATCGCTCCCCAAAGACAACTCAAAGCCGAATTAATCGAAATGGTTGAACGCAATGCTAACTATGAATTAGAACGGACTCAACGTTTTGCCGAACGTAACTTAGAAGCAATGCAAGATTTAGCCGAAATTCTGGATTTAGCCGACTTACCAAAACGAATTGAAGGCTACGATATTTCTCATATTCAAGGTGCAAATGCAGTTGCTTCTCAAGTAGTTTTCGTCGATGGAGTAGCCGCAAAACAACATTATCGCCATTATAAAATTAAAGACCCTAATGTTAGGGCTGGACATTCCGATGACTTTGCGAGTATGGCAGAAGTTATTCGTCGTCGCTTTCGGAAATATGCTGAAGATCCGAGTTTAGAACGTCAAGGAAATTCTGATTTTCCCGATCTAATTATGATTGATGGTGGCAAAGGTCAACTATCAGCAGTTGTGGCAGTTTTACAAGATTTCAACTTACTTGAAGATGTGCAAGTAGTTAGTTTAGCCAAGCAAAGAGAAGAGATATTTTTACCAGGAGAATCTTTACCTTTACCCACTAATTCCGAACAACCAGGAGTACAACTTTTACGCAGATTGAGAGACGAAGCCCACCGCTTTGCCGTTAGTTTCCATCGTCAACAACGTACCAGTAAGTTGCGGCGATCGCGTCTCGATGATATTCCTGGTTTAGGCTTTGCTAGACAAAAAGAATTATTAGCACATTTTCGCTCAATTGACTATATTCGCGAAGCAAATCTTCAACAATTACAAGAAGTTCCCGGTATTGGTTTAGTCTTAGCCCAGGAAATTTATAACTATTTTCATCCCGCTTAAAAAATAGCTCGATCTCCTATTTTTCTTCCTATGGTATGATGCTAATATTCGCAAATTGCGTAGCTGTCATCTTGAGCGTAGCCAAACATCTCAGATAACTAATTAAATGACCAAAATCACCAAGGAATCAAACCAACAAATTAGGGTGAAATTATGAATTTCAAAAATAGTTTAATCTTAGGAGTAAGCTTGCTAGGATTAAGCGCCATAAACACTGTTTTTCCTCAACCAATAAAAGCAAATAGTATTACTACTCGCGTCATTTCCGGGATCAGATGTAACGCCAATGCTGGTATTAGTTTATATCCAAACAGAGCCTTAAGAGAATGTACTTTAGCTCTAGAACAAAACTATCAAGGTATCTATTGTCAAGAGGCTAGTAGAATTAGTTTACACGAAAATGGAACTTTGGAAAAATGTATTCTGAGTAAAGACAGAAGATTTGCCGGAATAGAATGTCAACAAGGGTCTTTAGCTCAATTTTATTCTAATAACACACTAGAATTTTGTACACTCCGAAGAAACCTAAATTTCGGGGGATTTCAGTGTGGACAAGGAAATCAAATCTCCTTAGATGAAGCCGGAAATATTGAAGCTTGCGGCGGGAGAAGAAGGTATTAATAATTATCATGGGCAAGTTTCTATGTTATTTAGAAATAACTGCTAACCGAAAGCCTAATGCTGATAGTAACTCAATGAAAGTAAAAATTTCTGTCCCTTTGGTTTCTGAGAGAATTTTCTCTAGTTTCTCGTAGTGTAACTTCGCTTCGGGTGAAAGATTATTTGCCGCGAGACGAGAATCAATAACATCTTTTAGGGTTAACTGGAGTATTTCTGGTTCTGGTTTTCCTGCTTCAATTTCTAATGCAACTTCAATATTTCCAGCCGCCCTTTCTGGATCTTGGAGAGCTTTCAGAAGATATTCATGATAATTTTTACTAGGTGATACTTTTACGTCTTTCATAATCTCTCCAATATTCTTTTGCTTTGAGAATATCTTGCTTTTGACTACTTTTATCACCGCCACAAAGAATTAGTACAATTGTAGTTCCTATTTGTCCAAAATATACTCTATAGCCTGAGCCATAATCAATTCTTAACTCAAATACCCCTTCTCCTACGGAACGATAGTCTCCTAGATTACCTAATCTAACACGCCTAATTCGTTGATCGACTATTAGTCTACCTCTAGTATCTCTAAGAGACTCAAGCCATTCTTCAAAAGGACTTCTTCCCTCTTGTGTTTGATAGTTTTGGATTTCTCTGGGTTGAGCTTCCACGATCTTGATTTATCAAGTTATTGTCGCTGAAGTTAGTTTACCATGACAGTTATACCAAGTAAGTTTTCGGATTAATTCCGAAATTTTCGTGTTTTTTCCCAATTATGAACGGTTATCAAATAATTGAGTTACTGGGGCGCGATCGCGTCGGTATAATTATCTTTTGAGCGAAAAATCTAACTTCGGGTTGAAGTAAGAATATTAATTGATCCTTAAGATTGCTGCTGCCGCGATCGCCAAAAATTACTGTAGATAACCTAGTCTAACTAAGCAAGTAACAAAACTTCATCTTGCGTAGTTTCAATCGTGCCAATACTCACTAACTTTCAGAGCAGATGCCTTACTAACGAAATTTACCTTACTTTACAACTAGATCAAGGAGAAAGCGCCGGGGATCAAGATTATTTAAACTCAAATCCATCTCCAGCTAGATTGACATTTAAAAAAAAAATTGAAATAATAAATATAGATGAAAGAAATATTTCTTTCTCTGATAATTATCAATTTTTGAATAAATAATGACTGAAGTCAGTCATAAAATTGCCTTTTAAAATGTCTTTAACAACCCAGAAAAACCCAAGTTTACAAATGCGTTTAACCCAAATAGTACGTTGTCCTAACTGTGGTAGTCAATGCCAACGTCATTATTTCACAAATAACCAACTTGTCCAAACAGAATGTTCGGAATGTGATTATTTAATGGTTAATTGTTCCCGAACAGGAAAAGTAGTTGAAGCTTATGCTCCGGGAATTAATCCCACTTGTTGTTAATTACGAGAAGCCCGTAATTGTCCACAAGCCGCATCAGTTTCTAAACCACGAGAATAACGTACACTAACCGCAATTTTTTCACGCCTCAGCACTTCGGTGAATGCTTCGATCCGTTGTTGACTGGGGCGTTGATAATCTACTTCCACAATCGGATTATAAGGAATAAGATTAACGTGAGTTTGAAAGCCACGTAATTTTTTAGCTAATTCTAAAGCGTGTTGAGGTAAGTCATTTACTTCCGCTAAAAGGACATATTCAAAAGTAACTCTGCGCCCAGTAATTTCGACGTATTCGCGACATTCTGCTAGCAATTTATCGAGAGGATATTTATTAGCGCTAGGAATAAGTTGAGCGCGTAAACTTTGGTTAGGGGCGTGAAGACTAACTGCGAAAGTAACTTGTAATTGATGTTGGGCGAGTTGACGAATGCGTCCAGGAAGACCGACAGTAGAAATAGTTAGCGATCGCTGCGAGATCCCAATATCTTTATTTAGCGATCGCACCGCCGCGACAACTTCCTCTAAATTCAACAACGGCTCACCCATCCCCATAAATACCACATTACTCACTCGTTGTTGAAAATCCCCTTGAACAGTTAACACCTGATCGACAATTTCATAAGCCTTCAAATTACGAGTATAGCCCCCCTTCCCCGTCGCACAAAAATCGCACTGCATCGGACAACCAACTTGCGAAGAAACACAAACCGTGAGACGTTTACTGGTAGGAATTCCCACAGTTTCGATAATCAGATCGTCAGCCAGACGGAGCAGATACTTGCGCGTTTGATCCGGAGCAACACTCTGGTAATCTATAGTAGAGCGACCTAAAGGGTAATCCTGCACCGTTTCGCGCCACTGTTTCGGAAATACCGTAATTTCCGAGAGCGATCGCGCACCTTGTTGATAAAGCCACTGATATAATTGTTTACCACGATAGCTCGGTTGTCCCTGTTGCTGCATCCACTCGGTTAATTCGTTTAAAGATTTACCTAATAATGGTTCTTTCGTGCTAATTTTAGTTAAATTCTCTTCGCTTTCAATAGCCATTAACTCTTACTTTTGCTCTCAGTGCTTATTTTAATTGTAAAAGCTTCTTGCCAAAAGTGGCACTAAAGTTTGTTTGCTCAGACAATCAACTTTTTTAATTCTCCCATCAAAAGAACACTTTCCAAAAAAACTTATTCTGAGTAAACATCAAAGCATCAAGCCGAATTTATTCCCCTTCCTGCGATTTTTCAACAATTAACTTGATTCGCTCTCAAATCCCCAAATATTTGCTCAACATCCTCACCCAATCGAAACATTCTCAGAAACATCTCTCCGTCCCAAAGTAAAAATCTCGACCCATTAGTCGGTAAACTATTACTCAAAGCCTTTTTTATTTAATCTCAACCCTATCCATCGCTAATGCTACTCTTAGCCTTTCAATTTCAATCTCCAGGTCCAATTATCTTTGAACTTGGTCCGCTAACTATTCGCTGGTATGGCTTATTAATCGCTTCCGCAGTCTTAATTGGCGTTACCTTATCTCAATATCTCGCTTCCCGTCGTCATGTCAACCCGGATCTTTTAGCAGATTTGGCGATTTGGTTAGTAATTGGGGCGATTCCCTGTGCTAGACTTTATTATGTCTTGTTTCAGTGGGAAGAATACGCCCAACGTCCAGAAGAAATTATTGCGATCTGGAAAGGCGGTATTGCTATTCACGGGGCAATTATTGGTGGCACGATCGCCACTTTGATTTTTAGTCGTTTAAATAAAGTTTCCGTTTGGCTCTTAGCCGACTTAGTAGTACCTTCTTTAATTTTGGGACAAGCGATCGGACGTTGGGGTAACTTTTTCAATTCTGAGGCTTTTGGCGATCCCACAGCTTTACCTTGGAAGTTATATATTCCCCCTAACCGTCGTCCTTTAGCCTATCTCAACTACGACTATTTTCATCCAACTTTTCTTTATGAATCTTTGTGGAACTTAATAGTCTTTGCGTTGCTGATGTACCTTTTCTTTTGGGGTTTACGCCATCCCGGAAAACTCAAAACAGGTACTTTAGCCTTAATTTATATGGTAGCTTATAGTTGCGGTCGAGTTTGGATCGAGGGATTGCGGACTGACAGCTTGATGTTCGGACCGTTACGGGTAGCACAACTGGTAAGTTTAACAGCGATCGCCTTTGGTTTACTCGGACTCGCTTGGCTCTATCTTCTCCAGCGTCGTCTTCCAGATGTCGTCCCCCCTCAACAACAGTCAACTTCACAGTAAACTAACACTGAAACACACACAAAAAAGCCCTAGAGGGGAAACTCTAGAGCCAAACCAGGGTGCATCTACCATTTTCTTTCTTCTGACAATTGCACTCACATCCGGAAAATTGACAAAATAAAAGCCCTAGAGGGGAAACTCTAGAGCCAAACCAGGGTGCATCTACCATTTTCTTTCTTCTGACAATTGCACTCACATCCGGAAAATTGACAAAATAAAAGCCCTAGAGGGGAAACTCTAGAGCCGAACCAGGGTGCATCTACCA
>JAWQFW010000016.1:28282-30454 GCA_035968095.1 Oscillatoria sp. PMC 1068.18 | reverse complement strand
TTTCTTTCTTCCAGGGATTTTGCTCAAATCCGGAAAATTGCCAAAATAAAAGCCCTAGAGGGGAAACTCTAGAGCCGAACCAGGGTGCATCTACCACTTTCTTTCTTCCAGGGATTTTGCTCAAATCCGGAAAATTGCCAAAATAAAAGCCCCAGAGGGGAAACTCTAGGGCTGAACCAGGGTGCATCTACTGGTACATTATTCTCTAGTTAAGAATTGCAATCCGGATCGTTTAGAAAATTTTTCTCTGATTTATGTCCCAAGCTTCTTTATCTTCCCTTCAACCAGCAGTTTACTTTATTGGGGCGGGTCCCGGCGATCCTGATTTACTGACGCTCAAAGCAGTAAAAATTCTCCAAGCAGCAGATGTGGTGATTTATGCTGACTCGTTAGTACCAAAGCAAATTTTGCAGTTTGTCCGCGCTGATGCAGAATTGGTGAATACGAGTAATAAGACTTTAGAAGCAATTTTGCCCTTGGCGATCGCCCGTGTCAAGCAGAATCTCTCCGTAGTACGTCTCCATTCTGGCGATTTAACTCTTTATAGCGCAATTCACGAACAAATGCACCTTTTAGCTGAGGAAAATATTCCTTTTGAGTTGATTCCCGGAATTAGTGCTTTCCAAGCAGCCGCAGCGAAATTAAACGTCGAATTAACCGTTCCTGATTTGGTGCAAACGATCGTTCTGACGCGGATTAGTGGCGCAGCTTCAAAAGTTCCGGAAACTGAAGAATTAGCTGGTTTAGCCGCCCACAAAGCCAGTTTGTGTTTATATCTCGCCGCCCGTCATGTGGAAAAAGCTCAAGCAAAATTGTTAACTCATTATCCACCCGAAACCCCCGTCGCCGTTTGCTTTCGCGTCGGTTGGGAAGACGAAAAGATTTTCTTGACAACCCTTGACAAGATGGCAGAAGTTACTCAAGAAAATAACTTGATTCGGACAACATTGTACTTAATTAGTCCTGCTTTGAAAGGAAACGAAGGGCGATCGCGTCTCTACCATCCTGACCATTATCACCTCTTTCGCCCACGTTAGGGAATGGGGGATTCTCGTTCCCTGGCTCCGCCGGGGAATGCCCTCTAGAGGCTCCGCCTCCACTTTAGGCAAAAATCAGCCTAGGGACGAGGGTAGATGGGTTTTCCTCGTTCCCTGGCTCCGCCGGGGAATGCCCTCTAGAGGCTCCGCCTCCACTCAAGGCAAAAATTGAGTCAGCGCCGCAAACGTGCGCGTAACAGTCGCCAAAGCCGATTTAACCAACGCCAGAGAGATTGGGGAAATCTGGGCGAAAAAGTTGACTTTCTCTTCAGACGCTGAATGGCATTGTTGCAGTCTTCAACATCTGCATCTAATCCCATTCCTTGATACAATTCGCGAGCATGAAGATAAGCATTATTGGCTTCTGATTTTCGCTTTAATTTAGCTAAACTATTTCCCAAATTAAACAAAGAATTCGCTTCACCACGGCGATCGCCAATTGCTCGAAATATTTCCAAAGACTGCTGATGAAACTCAATCGCGCGCTGATATTCTCCTAATGAATCGTAAGCATTGCCTAAACCAATCAGGGAATTCGCTTCACCACGGCGATCGCCAATTGCTCGCTTTATCTCCAAAGACTGCTGCTGAAACTCAATTGCGCGCTGATATTCTCCTAATGAATAGTAAGCATTGCCTAAATTATTCAGGGAAGTTGCTTCACCACCGCGATCGCCAATTGCTCGAAATATCTCCAAAGACTGCTGCTGAAACTCAATTGCGCGCTGATATTCTCCTAATGAATAGTAAGCATTGCCTAAATTATTCAGGGAAGTTGCTTCACCACCGCGATCGCCAATTGCTCGAAATATCTCCAAAGACTGCTGCTGAAACTCAATTGCGCGCTGATATTCTCCTAATGAATCGTAAGCATTGCCTAAATTATTCAGGGAATTCGCTTCACCACGGCGATCGCCAATTGCTCGTTTTATTTCCAAAGACTGCTGAAGAAACTCAATTGCGCGCCGATATTCTCCTAATGAATAGCAAGCATTGCCTAAACCAATCAGGGAAGACGCTTCACCACGGCGATCGCCAATCGCTCGCTTTATCTCCAAAGACTGCTGCTGAAACTCAATCGCGCGCCGATATTCTCCTAATGAATAGCAAGCATTGCCTAAACCAATCAGGGAAG
>JAWQFW010000016.1:26780-28182 GCA_035968095.1 Oscillatoria sp. PMC 1068.18 | reverse complement strand
AGCAAGCATTGCCTAAACCAATCAGGGAAGACGCTTCACCACGGCGATCGCCAATTGCTCGAAATATCTCCAAAGACTGCTGATGAAACTCAATTGCGCGCTGATATTCTCCTAATGAATAGTAAGCAGAGCCTAAATTATTCAGGGAAGTTGCTTCACCACCGCGATCGCCAATCGCTCGAAATATCTCCAAAGACTGCTGATAAAAGTCAATTGCGCGCTGATATTCTCCTAATGAATCGTAAGCATTGCCTAAATTACCTAGGGAATTCGCTTCACCACGGCGATCGCCAATTGCTCGAAATATCTCCAAAGACTGCTGCTGAAACTCGATCGCGCGCCGATATTCTCCTAATGAATTGTAAGCATTGCCTAAAGATGTGAGCGAAGCAGTGTAGCGCCAATCTTCCCTATCTTCTGGTTGCCAGTTTGCGATCAACTGGGTATACAACTCAACACGAATTTGGTTATAACCACCCAAGTCTAAGAATGTGTCTACCTCGTCATCGCTACCGTCACGAATGGTGTTAAAAGCTGATTCATAATCTCCCAACTCACAGAAATGATAAAAGATTTCCAGATATTCTTGGACATCAGCCAAGGTTTTCCACTCCTGACGGGGTTTGGTGTGGTTGCGGTAGTAGGTGATGGCTTGGTGGTGGGCTGCGGTGAGGTTGGTGGTTTTTTGTTGCAGGTAGTCGAGGATTTCTGGTTGGAATTCGTAGTCTGGGTTTTGGAGATCCTTCGCTACACTCAGGATGACATTATCATTGTTTGGGGGTTGTTGGTTGTCGTTTGGGGTGGGATTGAGATCCTTCGCTACTCTACGAGAAGCCGCTAGCGCGTCAACGCTCAGGATGACATTGTTATCACAGGTGAGATTCTCAGTTTGCAGTTGGAGGAAAGATTTACTCACCAAAAATTGCAAATCGGCGGCGGTTATTTCTGCGTCGGGTAAAATAGCATCAGCCGCAGCAAGATTAAATCCATCGCGATACACCGTTAAATTCAACAATAATTCTTGCAGTCGAGTTTCTAAACGGTTATAAATCGCTGTCAAACCCCAAACCAAAGCTGCATCAGGTTGCGCGGCTAATTCCGGATTACTCAAAACCGCCAGCAATTCACCGAGATCCAATTCCCACCAATTCGCCGACTCTTGAGTTTTCTCGCTCAAAGCTACTGCAATCAACTGTAACGCCAAAGGACGACCTTTTGCCAAGCGCGAGAGAGTTTCTAATTCGGCGGTTTCTCCTGACATCCCGTATTTTCGCAATAATTCTGCCCCGTCTGCTACAGCTAAATCTGCTAATTCCAACCATTGCATTCCCCACAACTTTGCTTGTATCGAGCCTGCCTTCGCAGGCTTGGTTTGTGTAGCCGCACCCTTGAGGGTGTCGGC
>JAWQFW010000016.1:0-26680 GCA_035968095.1 Oscillatoria sp. PMC 1068.18 | reverse complement strand
CCTGCCTTCGCAGGCTTGGTTTGTGTAGCCGCACCCTTGAGGGTGTCGGCGTTGTTGTTAGCAGACTCACCTTTAAATGTGTCGGCGCTGTTGTTAGCAAACTCACCTTTAAATGTGTCGGCGCTGTTGTTAGCAGAATCACCTTTGAATGTGTCGGCGCTGTTGGCAGACTGGGAAACCGTCGAGCCTGCCTTCGCAGGCTTGGTTTGTGTAGCCGCACCCTTGAGGGTGTCGGCGCTAGAAAGCTTTGCCAATGTAGCCGCACCCTTGAATGTGTCAGCAATAGCAGGGCGAATTTGAGTCGTAATTAATAATTTACTGTTGCTACCACGCTCTAACCACAACTGAAAAAATTCACCAAAACTCTCATCTCGCCATTTCCCATCCGGTTGCAACAACGTTTCCAAATTATCAACAACCAGCAAATAGCGCCCCTGACACAAAAAATTCACTAAAATATCGACAAACAGCTTTTTATCGAGATTAGCCAACTCTTGCTGAGATTTGCCCCCAAGCTGCTGTAAAATTCTCTCTACTAATAGCTCAAAACTCGGTTTCCGGCGCACATCTGCCCAAAATTTATCCTGAAAAGTTTTGATGTCTTTGTAAATTTTCGCGGCTAAGGTAGATTTTCCGTAACCACCTAAACCATCAACCCCAATAACGATATTTTCTGAGTCTGCTAACCATTCTTGCAGTTGGCTAATTTCTTTTTTTCGCCCTTGGAAATTTTGCAGCGAGGGGCGCGCATCTTCGATAATTACGGAAATAGTACCCGTAGGCGTGACATAATTTTGTAAGCGCCGGATTTCTATTTGTAACTGTTCGACAATATAATCGGTTTGTCGCTCTTGATGAGCTTTAATTTCGTCAACTGCAACTTGCAACTCGGCGGTGAGACTGTCGATAATTGTTTCTATCGCCCTGTCTAAGCCAGTTTCAACCCTCGATAACAAATCCGGTAGTTGTTGCGGTGTTAAAGTTGTGATTTGCTGGAAGATGGCGCTTTGCTGAGTTTCAATTCGCTGTAACTGTGTCGTAATTTTCCCGGCAAAATCCAGCATCAAAGCCGCATAAGCTTTTCCTTCGGTGGCTGCGTCTTGTTTCAAAACTTCGCGCAAGGCTTTAGGGAAATCTGTATACAGTTTCGCGGCGATAATGCGGAAATATTCGGGATTAATCGCGAATTTCAGCGCTACCAAGTGACAAAGCTGCTGCAAAAAACTGTACCAAGTTTCCTCATCCAAAGCTGTAACTTGCTGAAATTTGGCGGCTTCGCGGGAAAACAAAGCGACAATTTGCGTTTCGCTCAAAGAGGCGAAATCTGCTTCTGTCTGTTGCGCGACTTGCTGCCAATTCCCAACAGCACATTTGGCGAGTTTTGTCAACTCAGGTTGAAGATAAGTTAATCTTTCGTGTTTTCGGGCAGTGTCTTCGATAATAGCTGCAATAGCCAAACCCACCGCTTTACTCAAATCGTGATTAGCCAGTAAATCATTGTCAGAGTCAGGTAACAAAGCAGCGAGTGCGCCAAATTCATTAGCTGCATGACCACCAATGATACCAGAAACCGCCGCAAAAGCAGCGCCCGCCAACCCACCAACAAAAGCACCAGCACCAGCATACACTGTTGTCCCAACCACCGAAGCAGCAAGTCTCAGCAATTGCGGCTGTAAATTCCCCATTACCCTAGGATCAGAAATTTATAGTTTCTATCCTAACCGATACCGAGGAGGATGACTATTCTGTAGAGACGTTGCATGCAACGCCTCTACAAGGTTTTAAGCTAAATCAAACAACAACAATTCTGCATCATTGTTAGCCCGCAAACTGAGTTTCTCGGTATTGCTGACAGCGACACCATCCCCAGCAGCGACAGTCACATCGTTGAGATTTAACTCTCCCTTAACCACTTGCAACCAAGCATGACGGTTTGGTGCTAACTGATACTCAATTTGCTCTCCCGCAGCGAGTAAACTAGCATAGATATTCGCATCTTGGTGAATGAGCAGCGAATCATCTCGACCATCAGGAGAAACCACTAAACGTAGTTTACCTTGTTTTTCCTCGTCAGGATAGAATTTCTGTGCGTATCTAGGTTCAAGTTTAGCGCGATCGGGCATAATCCAAATCTGCAATAAATGCACTAATTCAGTATTTGAGGGGTTATATTCGCTGTGAGTAACACCCGTACCCGCGCTCATAATTTGGACTTCTCCAGGACGAATAATCGAACTATTTCCCATACTATCTTTATGTTCTAAACCACCTGCGATAACATAAGAAATAATTTCCATATCTCGGTGCGAGTGCGCGCCAAATCCTCGCCCTGCCTGGATTTTGTCTTCATTAATGACGCGCAACTGGCGAAAACCCATGTATTTTGGTTCATAATAATTAGCAAAGGAGAAAGTATGAAAAGAATTTAACCAGCCTATATTTGCCTTGCCTCGTTCTGTTGATTTTCTGAGAGTAATCATCTTGAGTTCTCCTGATTTGTTGAGAAGTTAAATTTGAGCGTGAGTTCCATCGCAAAAAGGAGCATTTTTTGTATATTTACAGTTACACAAAGCGACTTTTTTGGGTTCCGTTAGCTCAAATTTCTGTGGTGTAAAATCCGTTCCTTGGTGAGAACCATCGCAAAACGGTTGTTTTTGAGAAGCACCGCAAGCACACCAATAATATGTACCAGGTTCTAATTCAAGGACAACAGGTTTTTTGTCAGCAATAATTGGCTTACTCATAATTTTTTCTCGAAATATTTTCAAGTTCTCTGTTTGCTATTTCAACTATAAGAAAAATATTTTTTTCTGTAAAGAATGTACTTTCAAGTAAGATAGTTACTAAAAAGTTACTAAGAAAATGGTCAAAGCAAAACCCGATCAAAAAACTTGTCCCGCAGAAACCACACTTCAGCTTATTAGTGGACGTTGGAAAGCGTTAATTATTAAAGAATTGTGGTCAGGAATCAAACGCTTTAACGAACTACAAAGAAGTTTAACGGGAATTACGCACAAAATGCTGACGCAACAGTTGAGAGAAATGGAAAAAGATGGTTTAATTCATCGGGAAGTCTATGCGGAAGTACCACCAAAAGTTGAGTATTCTCTGACTGATTTAGGAAAAAGTTTACAACCAATTCTGGCAGCGATGCACCAGTGGGGTGCGGAGTATGGGAATAGAGAAGACGAGGGAAGTTGATCCCAAATTGCGTCCTGAGATAGTCTATTGAGAAGACGATAATCTGGAAAAATGTCATCCTGAGCGAAGCGAAGGCTCTAGGGAGATTCTGACGCTCCTAACATCGCTCCTCAACAAATAAGCACCCACTTCTTGATTGAAGCGAGTGCTTTCTGGTCAAAAATTGCTGACTACTTAATAAGCATCCTGTAACTCGTAAAAATCTGGCGAGACATAATCCTTACGCAGGGGCCAACCTACCCAATCTTCCGGCATTAGCAACCGTTTCAAATTCGGGTGTCCTTCGTAAATAATCCCATACATATCATAAGTTTCTCGCTCTTGCCAGTCAGCAGCTTTCCAGAGCCAGTAAACTGAAGAAACTCGTGGATTATCTCGCGGTAAAAATACCTTCAGCCGAACTTCTTCCGGTTTGTCAGCATTATCGCTCACCTTAACTAAATGGTAAAAGCTAACCAACTCTTTCCCCGGACCTAAGTCATAACCACCCTGACACTGAAGATAGTTAAACCCATAAGCGCGAAGTGCAGTAGCCATTGGAATCAGAAATTCCGCTTCTACCTTAATCATCTCCACGCCAAGGTTATCTCGCTCCAGAGACTCATGATCGAAGTCATTTTCACTTAGCCAGCGAGAAACAGCACCAGCTTCGACAATTGCAGCAGCTTCCGCATTTTCATTATCATTTGGCTTCGATTCTTCAGCCACGATCGCGTTCCTCCTTTTGTTTCTCTGCGGGGCTTAACTCTGGGGACATTTCCATACCCATTGCTTCGGTTAACTCCTGCGGTGGAGCTTGAAGAGTTTCCGACTGGAGATACTTCCCAGTCAAAATTGGCTCAACAACCTTCATGTTGTGAGTAGTGCTGTAGAAACGATGAGTTTGCTGTCTAACTTGCGATCGCTCTTGGATCGACTCATTTGCCACTTTTTTCCGCAATTTAATAATCGCGTCAATAATCGCTTCGGGACGAGGCGGACAACCGGGAATATAAACATCTACCGGAATCAACTTATCAACCCCTTTAACCGCCGTTGTCGAGTCGCTACTGAACATTCCGCCAGTAATCGTACAAGCGCCCATCGCGATTACATACTTCGGATCGGGCATTTGTTCGTAAAGACGAACCAAAGCCGGAGCCATCTTCATCGTAATCGTTCCCGCAGTAATAATTAAATCCGCTTGTCGAGGACTAGAACGAGGTACTAATCCAAAACGGTCAAAGTCAAACCGCGACCCAATCAAAGCGGCAAATTCGATAAAACAACAAGCCGTACCATACAACATTGGCCACAAACTCGAAAGTCTCGCCCAGTCATAAAGGTCATCTACCGTTGTCAGAATCACATTTTCCGACAAATCTTGAGTGACTTTGGTGCGAATAATCGGATTGAGAATTTTTTCTTTCTGCTGCTGTTCAAACTCAGCAGTTTTTGTGGTCGGATTTGGGTTCATGACCATTCCAAGGCTCCTTTTCGCCATGCGTACACCAATGCAACCACCAGGATTGCAATGAAAATCAAAGCTTCAACAAAAGCTAATAGTCCTAAGCGATGGAAAGCCACAGCCCAAGGATATAAAAACACTGTCTCAACATCGAAGACGACAAAGACCAAAGCGAACATATAGTAACGGATGTTGAACTGAATCCACGCACCCCCAATCGGCTCCATACCCGATTCATAGGTGGTACGTCGTTCTGGACCGCTACCCGTAGGTCGCAGTAACTTGGATGCTGTCAATGCCAAAAGCGGAACTAGGCTACACGCCAGGAGAAAACCCAATAGGTACTCATATCCACTGAGGACAAACACTTTATTTAACTACCCCTCAGCTAAAACAACTCTTGTTCTTACTTCTTTACAATTTTTCTATTATAAGGGCTTGCTCGTCTTCCCTAAGATCCCGTGACCCTAAGAATTTGAATCTGAGAGAAATTACTCGGATTTTTCGCCAAATGTCAAAATTAACTTACCAGGTGACAATTAACAAAATCTCAATTTATGCGATAATTTGTAACAAACATTTTAAGAATTGCTGATTAATCGTCTATGAGCGAACCAGCCCAAGAGCAAACTCTGGCAGAATTAGCGCCAGCAAGCTACGAATGTCGTAGCTGTGGCTACGTTTACGTGCCAGCCCAAGGAGACGACAAAAGCAACATTTCTCCAGGTACATCTTTTGAAGAATTGCCTAGCGACTGGCGTTGTCCAGTTTGTGGCGCTCGCCGTAATGCCTTTGAAAATGTTGGTGCCAAGGGTGCGCCTTCGGGATTTAAGGATAATCTAACTTACGGCTTAGGAGTCAATAAACTGACCCCAGGACAAAAAAACTTGCTGATTTTCGGCGCTTTAGCCATAGGGTTTTTGTTCTTTATGAGTTTATACGCCTTGCAGTAAAATGCTGAGGCTAGAAAAAAAAGAACTATAGCTCTAATTTATTCAGCTTGGTTGTCTCTTCACCATCTGGAGAGTCAGCAAAAAGCTGTCTAACAAGTAAATTTCCTTCATCAGCGTTAGATTTTATGAACTCATTTGTGAAAAAGCTGAAACAAATTGTAATAATTTTCGCAGTTACCTTATTGACGGTTGGTTGTAGTCAAGTACCATCTCTGAGCTACAATCCGTGGGAAGTGATCTCTTTACCCACTGAAGCAGTTTTTTCAGACATAGCTTTTACAGAGGATTTCGATCGCGGCTGGCTCGTGGGTAGCAAGGCGGCTCTTTTTGGAACTACTGATGGCGGAAACACCTGGGAGGAGAAAAATCTCAATCTCGGAGACGAAAAAGTTAGCTTTACCTCAGTCAGCTTTGCGGGCGAAGAAGGCTGGGTTAGCGGTAAGCCGTCGATTTTGTTACACACCCAAAATGGTGGCGAAACTTGGGAGCGAATCCCTCTCAGTGAAAAACTACCTGGCTCTCCGTACAACGTAGAGGCTTTAGGTAATAACTCGGCGGAAATGACTACCGACTTGGGAGCAATTTATGAAACCAAAGATGGTGGTCGTACTTGGAAAGCCTTAGTTGAAGGAGCGGTAGGGGTAGCGAGAAATATCTCTCGCTCACAAGATGGTAAATATGTAGCTGTTTCTGCTAAAGGTAACTTCTACTCGACTTGGGAACCAGGTCAAAGTCAATGGACTCCCCATAACCGAAATAGTTCCCGACGCTTACAAAGCATGGGTTTTGGTAAAGATGGGCGTATTTGGTTACTTGCTCGTGGTGGTCAAGTACAATTTAGTGCTGAAAATGATTTCGAGAATTGGGAAGACCCAATCAATCCAGAATTTTCCACTAGCTGGGGATTGTTGGATATTGGCTATCGTACCCCAGAAGAGATTTGGGTAGCTGGAGGTAGTGGTAACTTACTTTGTAGCTTAGATGGTGGTGAAACTTGGTTAAAAGATCGAGAAGTAGAAGAAGTTCCCACTAATTTGTATAAAATAATCTTTTTGACACCAGAAAAAGGATTTGTACTGGGTCAAAGAGGTTATTTGCTGAAATACAACCCCCAATCTGAACCACCGTCAGCAACAGCATAAACAAAAGTTTAGCTGGAAAGGTGTCAGTAGATTTCGTATGATATAAACTGAGTTTGCAACTGTAGTAAGAGGAGAAAAAACTAGGATGGCAGGTTCAACAGGAGAGCGTCCTTTTGGAGATATTATTACCAGTATTCGTTACTGGATAATTCACAGTATTACAATTCCGATGTTGTTTATCGCAGGCTGGCTATTTGTTAGCACTGGGTTAGCGTATGATGTTTTTGGTACTCCTCGTCCGGATGAGTATTTTACTCAAGAACGGCAAGAGTTACCAATTGTGGAAGATCGCTATAGCGCCAAGCAACAAATCCAACGGTTTAATAAGTAGGTTTTTAAGAATAGGAACGACAAATGACTAGCAATACCCCTAATCAGCAAGTTACATATCCAATTTTTACTGTCAGATGGCTAGCAGTGCATACTCTGGCTGTTCCTACGGTATTCTTTTTAGGCGCGATCGCTGCCATGCAATTTATTCAAAGATAGGATTGAATTATGGACAGACAAAATAATCCAAATAAGCAGCCTGTAGAACTTAACCGTACTTCCCTTTATTTGGGATTGCTGCTGGTTTTTGTTTTAGGTATTTTGTTTTCCAGTTATTTCTTCAACTAAATAACTGGTAAAATTCGGGTATTGTTTTGGGAGAAATAAGGAGGTAAAATCGATGCTTTCAGAAGGAAAAATTCCTTTATGGATTGTCGCAACTATCGCTGGAATGGGCGTAATTGCGGTTGTAGGTATTTTCTTCTACGGAGCTTACGCTGGTGTAGGTTCTTCTTTGTAGAAGTGACAATCTAGAAACTGAATAAGAGCAGAAAAGCCGCTAGTTATTTTCTAACTGGCGGTTTTTGCTTGGCTTTATTGGCTCGGTTCGTTTAAACTATTGGCAATCGTTGGCGATGTTGGTCAGTTTTGGTAGGAGGGGTGCTGTGCATTTGGAAAGTTATGATTTACAAGGATTTTATGATGAACTTTTCCTGGCTGAGGGACAACCGCGACCTTCGGCAGCGCCATTGTTAGAGTGGATGCAGGGTCTTTCCTCGGCAGAATTACAGCAACATCACAACACTGCTCAAATTACCTTGTTTAAACTGGGTGTGACTTTTAATGTCTACAACGATAATCAGGGTGTCGAAAAGATTTTTCCTTTTGATATTATCCCTCGGATTATCGCGGCGGCTGAGTGGACGAAGTTGGAACAAGGTCTGAAACAACGGATTATGGCGCTGAATCTGTTTCTGGCGGATATTTACAATCAGCAGCGTATTCTTCAAGATGGCAAAATTCCGGCTGAGGTGATTAATTCGGCTACGGGTTTCCTGAAACCTTGTGTGGGAATGCAGCCACCCGCAGGTGTTTGGTGTCATATTACGGGTACGGATTTGGTTCGGGATCGAGATGGTCAGTGGTACGTTTTGGAAGATAATTTGCGTGTACCTTCGGGCGTTTCTTATGTTTTGGAAAATCGTCGGGTGATGAAAAGCACTTTTCCCCAGATTTTTCAAACAATGGCGATTCAACCAGTAGATGATTATCCGAGTCATTTATTAGAGACTTTATTAAATTTGGCTCCTCCTCAGTTAGCAGAACCTACGGTGGTGGTTCTTAGTCCTGGTATTTTCAACTCGGCTTATTTTGAACATTCGTTTTTAGCCCAGCAGATGGGTGTGGAATTGGTTGAAGGTCGAGATTTGGTTGTGGTGGATGGTTATTTGCAGATGCAGACGACGAAAGGGTTGCGTCGGGTAGATGTAATTTATCGTCGTGTTGATGACGATTTTTTAGATCCTTTGGTGTTTCGTAATGATTCCAGGTTGGGAGTTCCGGGGTTGATGGAAGTGTATCGTCAAGGAAAAGTGGCGATCGCTAATGCACCGGGTACGGGTGTGGCTGATGATAAAGTTGTTTATGCTTATGTCCCGGAGATGATTCGCTACTATCTCGGTGAGGAACCAATTTTGCCGATTGTACCAACTTATCTTTGCTGGCGCGAACAAGACCGAGAATATGTGTTACAAAATTTGGATAAGTTAGTGGTGAAATCTGCTAATGAAGCAGGAGGTTATGGAATGTTAGTCGGTTCGATGGCTACGGAAGTGGAAAGACAAACATTTGCGGAAAAAATTACCGAAAACCCTCGTAATTATATTGCTCAACCTACTATTAGTTTATCGCGTGTACCGACATTAATTGGCGATCGCCTCGAAGGTCGTCATGTTGATTTACGTCCTTATATTCTCCATCGCGGTGAAGAAATTTATGTTCATCCTGGTGGTTTAACCAGAGTTGCATTGAAAAAAGATTCTCTGGTGGTTAATTCTTCTCAAGGTGGTGGAAGTAAGGATACCTGGGTTCTTACTGGGGATTAGGGATTGGGGATTAGGAATTGGGAAGACAAGGAAAACAAGGAAAACAAGGAAGACAAGCTAATAACTATTAATCCCCAATCTCCAGTTACCCAGTCCCCAGTTACCCAATCACCAGTCCCCAGTTACCCAATCACCAGTCCCCAGTCCCCAGTTACCCAGTCCCCAGTTACCCAGTCCCCAATCACCAGTCCCCAATCCCCAAATACCAATTATGTTAAGTAGAGTTGCTGATTCTATATACTGGCTAAATCGCTATATCGAACGGGCGGAAAATGTGGCTCGATTCGTGGATGTTAACTTAAACTTGATGCTGGATTTACCTGTAGGAACTACTCAACAGTGGGAACCGTTGGTGATAACTACAGGAGACTTAAATTCATTCCGCGATCGCTACGGGGATGCTACCGCTAATAATGTGATTCAGTTCTTGACTTTTGATCCTGAATACCCTAATTCGATTATTTCATCTTTGCAGCTAGCTCGTGAAAATGCTCGTTCGATTCGAGAAATTATTTCTTCGGAAATGTGGGAAGAGGTTAATGATTTTTACTTGATGGTTAAAGATGCAGCCCAAACTAAAAATTCGACTACATTATCTGAGTTTTTTACTCAAGTAAAACGAGCGAGTCATCGTTTTGCAGGAGTGATGGATGCTACCATGACTCATAATGAAGGTTGGCATTTTGGTCAGTTAGGAAGATTTTTAGAAAGAGCCGATAAAACTACTCGGATTCTTGATGTTAAATACTTTCTTTTGCTTCCTTCAGCCGAATGGGTGGGAACTCCTTTAGACCAAATTCAATGGATTTCTTTGTTGAAATCTGCTAGTGCTTATGAAATGTATCGTAAAGTTCAACATCGTATTACTCCGGCTAAAGTAGCAGAGTTTCTAATTTTAAATCGCGATTTTCCTCGTTCAATTCATTTTTCTTTGTGGAGGGGTGAACAATGTCTTCATCAAATCACAAATACACCGAGTGGGACTTGGTGTAATTCCGCAGAACGGGCAATTGGTCGTTTGTGTGCTGAGTTAGGTTATCTCACTGTGGATGATGTCATTGAAGACGGTTTGCATGAGTTTTTAGACCAAATGCAGCGCTCAATTAATGATGTTGGAAATAAAATTTCTGAAACATTTTTTGGGATAGAAGTTGTTAACACAAATTCGGTTATTAGTCAAGATCAAGTGATGTAATTAGAGCGGTTGAACTAGAGGTAAATTTTTAGGTTAAGCTACGTTTATTGCTAATCAAAAATTATTTGTAAGTGAGAAAAGTGCGTTACAAAATTAGTCATCAAACCATTTATCAATATAATCAGTTGATATTATTAAAACCTCATGTGTTACGGTTACGTCCGCGCTGTGATGTGGGGCAGAAATTGCATAATTTTGCTTTAAAAATTGAACCAAAAATAACAAGAAAGTCGGAAATTACTGACCTAGATGGGAATAGTATTATTAAGGTTTGGTTTGAGGAAGCGACGGAAAAGTTAGAGATAAAAATGACGGCTGAGGTAGAAACTTTCCGGAGTAATCCGTTTGATTTTTTGTTAGAAAGTTGGGCGATGAAGTTACCAATTGATTATCCGAGTTCTTGGCGATCGCAACTCCAACCCTATCAGCAAAGTTATGGAATGGGTGGAGATGGGGCGATCGCGGAACTCGCGCAGGATCTTTATCAACAGGTGGAGGGGGATACGGTGGCTTTCCTGACAACCCTAAATCACTGTTTGAATGAAAGTTGCGAGTATATAATTCGACAGACAGGAGATGCTTATCCTGCGGGTGTAACTTGGCGCAAAAAAAAGGGATCTTGTCGCGATTTGGCGGTTTTGTTTATCGAGGTGTGTCGCGCAGTGGGTTTAGCCGCGCGGTTTGTGAGTGGTTATCAGGAAGGAGATCCCGAACAAAATAACCAGGATCTTCACGCTTGGGCGGAAGTTTATCTTCCTGGTGGTGGTTGGCGGGGATACGATCCGACATTAGGGTTAGCAGTAGCAGATACTCATGTCGCTTTAGTAGCTAGCGCGATCGCCAGTTATGCGGCTCCAGTTGAGGGTACTGTAACTGCGGTTAACAAAGGTAAAATCGTTGAGTCCCAATTGCGGTTTGATTTGGCGATCGAAAGAATTTAGACTTTACACCCTACACCAGCAAGTCAGATCTAAGATTGAAACGCTGAACATCAAACACTTTGATAGTCCCAGTAATCTCTTTGTTTGGCTAAATCCGGTTGATGATCAAAACGTTGAATCAGTTTCTCAATCTCTTTAGGTGTTCTCAGGATTGTCCCCACTTCATCCCCAGCAAAATCAGGGGAGTAGGTGTTGAGTTGGCTTAAATTCGAGTTGAGGAAGTTGTGTGAACCAACGTAGGCGAAGGCGCGATCGCGGACGAAATATTTACTATGACTTCCCAAGAATTTTAGCTGTACCTGTTCAGGATATTTGTCTCGTAACTGCTTGAAAAAGGAGAGTGCGTCGTAGTTTCGGCAACCATCGTTACTAATACTAAAACTACCTCGTTCTAATTTAATCACTTTGCCGATATCGTAGCCGTAACCCCAACCAATATGTAGATATAATCCTTGATCAAGTAGATAGCGGATTCTCAGTTGCATTTCCTGATCGACACTGCGCCGACTCAGCCAAGGACACACCATGCGGACTCCTTCTTTGGCTTCTTCCAAGGCTTTGAGTAACCACATTCGGCTTCCTGAACGACCAAAGACGGTTTCAGAGGTGGGTTGGAGAAGGGAGTTGGCTTGTCCCAGCATTAGTTGAAGTGTCTCTGCGCCATAGTTATTCATAATAACTTGGGATTTGTCGAGGAGGTTTTGCTGTTCTCGCACCAGTTCGAGTTTGAGTTTCAGTTCCTCAAGGTTGGGGTTTTGGGTAGGATTGATAGATGAGTTGATGGGTGTAATTTGATAAGTCATTGACCAGATCCTCTAAAAATAGGGTTGCGTATTTGACAAACGTAGTTTTCCTCAGATGTTTCTACTCTTTTCTAAGAAGCTATATGCCTGCTAAATGTTCTTATCTCGATCTATTCAGAACTCATACGTCCATTAGTTCTTAAAAATTCTTCTAGCTTATCACCAACATCACTAATTAAGGATTCAATTATGTTCAAGTCGCTAAAATGCAATCTTAAAGTACCTGAAAATCGTTTATCTCGATCAAGAATATGTACCAAGCCCTTATCTGCTAGAGTATAAAATACTTTACGATAATCAAAGAATGGAGGCGGAGCCACTTCGTCATGCAGAGAAAGTGAATTTTGCTCCTCTTGTATTTGTTTTAAAATGGCTTCGCTACCGCTATCTTCAAACTGTTTTTGTAAATATCGAATATTATTTTGCTTTTCCTCTAAACCTTTCCACCAATTTGGATCTAACGTTGAAATAAGAGAGTAAAACCTAGAACTAGGATCATAGAGAAAGTCATTGATTGAAGTTCCAAGTTCTAATTTGTGTTTCAAAAGGTCAGGAACTAGATTTTCAAACTGTTTTGCAAAAGAGTCTATTTTATTTGATTCAACATATATAGTAATCCGATCATACTTAATAGAATATTCCCCATGTAAAGAGTAAGGTTCGCCTATATCAGTTGCCCAGCTTAGAGTTTTAACTGTTGAATCCAAAATAGATTCTGGAAGTGACATAAGTGGAAGTAGAATTTTCGAGATAACCAGGAATGACTCCAGCCTTCAGTGAGCATCTAGTAAAATAAGTCTAAGTGTAGTGAGTGTCCAGAATGCCTACTGCCAGACAGTTGGAGAGTTTATATCGCATCTGCTATCAATTAACCTATGTCATGCTTCAGCCGATACACCTTATTTGTGTCGATAACCGGACAGGTAATGTTTATATATTAGCTGGATATGATGAGGAGATTGAGTTTCAGATTTTACCTAATGGAGAATTTGCTGATGAGCCAGGTTAACTATAATGCGATGTCTACTCCTGAGTTGAGAAACTACTTCCTCAAGCATCGTGGGGATAAGGCGGCTTTTCAGGCTTACTTAGACAGAATTAATCAACATCCGCTCAAAATCGTTGCCAGTCCTGACGATCCTGATTTTGATGAGAAAGTTCAAGCTGCGATTCGCCGAAAGTTAGAAGCAGCTAAAAGTAGCATTATGCAAAAGTCTAACGATTCAAATGTATCGGACGGTTAAGACTGTGATTGTGAAGTATCGCTAATAATCACAAACGTCCTAACTCCCGCAAATTCTGTAAATCCACCTCAAAGTCCTCCACATCATATTGATCCCGCCGTAAGGCAAATGACCACGCCTCCGGCGATCGCCCGATTGCAGGTTGAGTTAACAAAGGAAACCCAACAAATCTTTAGCAACTTCCTCAATCCGCCTCAGGGCGATCGCCTTTCACTTCAAAGTTGAGTTCATCAGGACGATCGCCTCATGCAACAGTCCCAGACGGTTTTCAGTCGTGTCACAGAGGCATATCACTACCATTATCGCTACGTTCGGTTGCGAAAAATTTGCGATATCCACAAGCTCGACAGGTATAGTGAGTAAAAATACGCCCAGGTTTCTTAGGAGTTAGAAAAAAGTTGAGTATCGGTATAAGTTTGCGAACAATGGGAGGGACTTGCTGCATATCCACCTTTGGCTGAAAACTATCTTTTAGAGATGATAACAACTGCGATCGCACTTCTCTTTCAGTTTGGGTACTGATCCTCAACGGCTTGGAGCAGGTTGGACAAATGGCGATAAAGTGACGACGAAACAAATACTTGATCGCCATCTGCAAAAGAATAGTAACGATCGCACCGGGAATGACCCAACACAAAAGCTGTAACCATTCATTTTCGATCGCACTGATGAAATCGAAGACAAAGAAATTTGGCTCTTCTTCGATCGCAAATATTTGATAAACACCCCAAATTACATAGAAGATGAGAATAAAAAAAGGAATGCCGTCAATAGAATTTTTAAGCTTGTAATGGAATTCTGGATTCATGTTTAATAGTTCTGAAACATCTAGGCTAATATCTCTCTGGAAAAATAATCTCGTTTAAATTAATTCTTATCATCATCAGTCCATTCTGCTGACTTTTTCCGCTCGTTTTCATCTCGATCTTGCATCTCTTTCCCCAATTCAGTCATCTTGTCAAAAAATCGCTCCAGAAACATAGCCGTATTGGTTGCATAATAATCATCATCTTGAACCTGCTCCTCTGATTTTCGGGGTTCATTTTTACGAGCCTCTTCCACCTCTCGCATCGTTTCAAATATCTTTGCAGTTACGGCTTCCGATAAAGGATCGTCTTGTTGTTTTGGCTCTGTCTGAGGGACAAAAGCGGATCTAATTAGGAGTATTCCTCCTGCACCGAATAATACCGCCACCATCAAAACCAGAGGAGAAATTGCCTTTCCCCAGAAAACATCACGATAGAGAATGGCTTCAGACGGATCGTCTGGATTAACATAAATCTGGAACGACTGTTCACTCTCCTGATACTCCAACAAATCCCGACAGATACGTTCATGGAAGCTACTCGTTTCAAAATCGGGTTCGTTATACAGCGAAACTTGAGTCCCCTCGAATGGCTGCCCTGCAAAGCTATAGCTATAGCGAGCCTGACACTGGCTATAAGGCGTATTAGCGCCGCCACGACCAGAAGCATAACGACCTTCAACTAAGTCAACCTCGACAATGGTTCCTGGAGTTTTTACCCAATTACCCATCTGATAAAGTTTCACTAGAAAAGTCCCTAAGCTAGCGCAGTAAAGCAGAGGTATGAGAATAAAAATTAGACCAACCCCTATTCGTTGCAAACGATCCTGAAGAACATCCGTTGAAGACTGTGGCATAGGTATTCCTTGGAGCTTATATTGCAAATAAAATAACTAAGGTAGTCTCTATCGTTATAGCATCTTGCTGGAGTAATTCAGCGTAACTAAACGTCACAAGGCATTATAGGGAATAACGATTGAATCAATTACCACAAGATACTTATACTTATTCGAGGTTAGTGTCCCAAGTGGTGTTTAGCGGCGATCGCCCAAAAGTCGCTAGCTAACTCTTCCGCTCAAAATAGTTGCCAGTCCTGACGATCCTGATTTTGATGAGAAAGTTCAAGCTGCGATTCGCCGAAAGTTAGAAGCAGCTAGAAGTAACATTATGCAAAAGTCTAACGATTCAAATGTATCGGACGGTTAAGACGGTGATTGTGCCGAGTTTAAGATTTCCTGCCGCCGCGCACAACTTCACCGTTAGCTATTGAACCCTGTAAAATTTATTCCTCTGGCAAATTTGCTTTTCTCTGTTGCTCAACATAGTCAGCAAAGTCCTTTAGATTAAGCTGGTCTAACCATTGATGACGTTCTTTAGTGTAGTCACCATACCCCGCCCCTACCTGCTGTAGAAATCTCAGACTGTTAGCAATACCCAAAGCCTCAATTAGAGCTTGATGTCCTTGCTGTCTAATTTCTTTAATCTTCATCATCTTCTCCTTGCATAACCTTGATGAGCCAAATTGTCGGATTGTCTACTTCTACTGTAAGCAAATTTCGATACTGTCTCGCTTTCCGTAACAGTCGGTCGTCGGTAGTTAGAAAAATATCTGCGTTCCCAGTTTCTGCAAAAGCTAAATGCAATGCGTCGTAATATTTAAAGTTGAGCTTGATGAGTTCTTTGCTTCTCAAATCAATAGCTTCAGACATAGACAGATAAACCGTTGCGACTGTTAGGATTGCCCTAACCTGTTCTCGCTTAAAGCTATCTGAGTGCCGACTGATTTCAAACTTAATAATATCGCTGTCGAATAATATCCATTGACCCTTCTCGCAATTTTCGATAATCTCCGTGACAGCTTCGGCTTCCAAACGAATTCGAGTTTGATCTAAGTTGTCCAAAGTGCGATTGAGACAGCAAACATCAAGATAGATTCTGTAGTTGTTCATTATCCCTCTACACTCTATTGTCATTGTGCTACTCTTCTACATCATTGACTAGCAATCACTCTGATTTGGATAGAATTGTCGCAACATCCGACGGTTTTGGTTTAGCCATTTCAACATGGCTTGGGTTTCCGGAGAAGTCAAGTGAAATATGCCCTTGATTTGGTGAACTATCAATCTTAATCCTAACTCTACCAACCCTCTCTCAAATCATCAATCAACAATAAATCCGTTTTCAACTCCAAAGCTAAAATAATCGCCTCTGATTCTCCTCGATCCAACTTTGCTTGCTGTTGTAACCTTTGTACCCTTTCGGAATCTTTTACCCTTCTAACTTCTAAGACTGTATTCTCCGGCTGCTGTAACGCAGCGAATAGATGAGGATGACACCTAGACAACTCTTCTTGAACAGCTTGAGGAATAATCACTTGTTCGTAAAGTCGCTGTAACAGAAAGAAATGATTAATGCTAATTAAATTCGTGATTACAGAAGTATCGCTGATAATCACAAACGTCCTAACTCCCGCAAATTCTGTAAATCTACCTCAAAGTCATCCAGATCATATTGATACAAAGGGATATTACGCGCTTTCAACAAATCTCGAAAAGCCTCTATATCCATTTGCGCCATTTTCGCTGCATACCCTATTGTTAACCGTCCCGACTCGAAGAGATACAAGGCAATTTCCTGCAAAAACTCCGTTGGTGTCAACTCAGAAGCTTCTATGAATTCGTCGGAAATAGTTAAACTCATTGAGCAATCCCCTTACACTCTATTATCATTGTGCCAATCTTGTAGATCATTGAAGCGTTACTGAAAATGAGTAATCATTTCACCGAACCGATCGCGCGATCGCCAACTCTTCGTACTTCTCTGCTTTAGCGGTAAGGAAAGGGATATCTGAAATCCTGGGAACCTGTGTAACTAGAGATTTCGGCTAACTTTTCTAACCGTTGTACTCCAGGATAAAGTTTTCCTTCGATTTCCCAAGCGGGAACACCTTGAATCCCTGCTTGCTGACAAAGTTCAGTTTGAGAGTTTTTACCTTGAGGATGACATTCAATTTCGGCGATCGCCCGAAAAGCTTCTTTCCCGAATAATTGCTTTTGTTCGTAGCAGTGAGGACAAGTATACGCAGTATAAACTTTTGCGCCAATTTTTTGTAAATGATTGGCGAGGCTGATTTCGGATTCTCCGGAAATATGAGTAATTTCTGGGGCGCTTTTTCCTACTGTTTCTACTATCTCAGGTTGGTTTGGAGTTGTCACGACTTGAGCATTGTTTGTCGTATAAACCCAAAAAACGCCACTAATGGTAACGAGGGCGACAATTAAACTGGTAATCAGCGATCGCTGCATCTTTTTACCTTAATCACTAAAAATGGTCAAAATCAAAACATCAAAAGAAAAATTTTTCAGTCAATTAAGATGTCTTCTTGTTCTTCACTACGTTCGTGTTGCCACTCTATACTAGGCATAGATTCAAAAGCTTTGCGTAGAGATTGCTCCCATAGTTTCCGAATTTTAGCTAAATAAGGCGCACCTAATCGTAACTGTAATTTATGCTGAATTTCAAAGCTATCTGCTAAATACATTACTGCATCAATTGGTGGACCCACGGAAATATTTGATTTCATCGTCGAGTCAATAGATAAAAGAGCGCATTTCGCAACTTCATCTAAAGACATTTCATAGTTTAAAGTTCGATCTAAAATTGGTTTTCCGTACTTGGTTTCACCAATTTGTAAAAAAGGTGTTTCTTTCGTAGCTTGGATAAAATTTCCTTGGGAATAAATTAAATAAAGTTGCGGTTCTTCTCCTTTAACTTGACCACCAAGTAAAATACTACACTGAAAATCAATATTATCTTTTTCTAACCAAGGACGATCTTGTTCTTGCACCTCACGAATTTTTTTACCTATATAACGAGCAATTTCATACATACTCGGAAGCGTGGACATATTCACCTCTTCCTGACTTTTAATCTCTCGATTTAACAACGTCATTACGTTTTGTGTTACCGAAAGACTTCCGGAAGTACAAAGGATCACTACTCTTTCTCCCGGTTGACAATATTCAAAGAGTTTTTTGTAGCTAGAAATATAGTCAACTCCGGCATTAGTGCGCGAGTCAGCAGCCATTACTAAACCAGACTTATTGATGATTCCCAAACAGTATGTCATTAGTTACTTAGGTTAATTATTATTAGCTTATCGTTGGTAAATGCGGCTATTAATTAAAGCTGATGACCGCAAGCAGCGCAAAAGCGATCGCTCTTTTGTACCCCCTGACCACACTGAGTACAAAAACGACGTTCTGAGTTAATTTCTAACGGCTTACCCATCTCCATTTTCATGTTACCCATACGCATTTCCATCGGCTTCAGCTTCATTTCCATATCGCCCATTTTCATCGGTTTCATGGATTTCATTGCTGACATTGGTGACATTAATTCGATAGGTTCCATTGGTGATGCGTCAGCAACTTTTTCTAAGAGCATTACGTCCGCATTTACTAAAGAAGGTTTGGTGTTGAGAGTAATTATTTCTTGAGCTTGAATCTTGACAAAATATTGGTTTTGTGCAGTTATAATTTCCAAAACAAAACCTGTAGAAACACGGAATAAATTTGGAGGTGAACTCCAGCCACCCGTTTGCAAACTAACGCTTTGACTTTGCTGCTGTCCTACGCTACTGCTAGTTAGAGTAATCAGCGTGCGATCGCCGTGATTTTCCACAGTTAACTGCTGACCTGCACCCAAGCTACCTTGATAAGCCATAATTGTCCCCACTTCGACCTGTGTATTTCTAGGGTAATCCTTTTCAGTAATTTCTAGCAATTAAAAATTACTCAACACGATTCTTATTACCCAGGTATCTATTTAATAGTATAGCGAGAGTTTTCACAAGGCGACGAATAATTTTTATTTTGTTATTTTGAAGAAGTAAAGCCAACGCAATCTTCACAATCTCTCAATAATTTAAATGAGTAACATTACTTATTATTATCAAATTCTCGGACTGCAACCTGGTGCGTCACCCGAACAACTTAAACAAGCATATCGCAAAAAAGCCAAAGAATGGCATCCAGATCGTTTTGCAGATAATCCTCAGCTTCAACAAAAGGCTGAAGCTGAATTTAAAAAAATTAACGAAGCTTATGAATATTTGAAATCTGCTCAACCTAATTTTCAGAATTTTAGTCAAAGTAATAGTAAAACTCACTTTTCTACTCAACCAACTTCACCGGAAACGTGCTATCAAAGAGGGCTAGAAAATGCTCAAGCTGAAAATTTTCTTGCTGCTATCGAAGATTTTACCCAAGCAATTAAACTTAAGCCAGATTATCTTGAAGCTTACTATTACCGAGCATTTATTAACGAGAAGTTAGGTTATAATTTAAGAGCAGAATCAGATTTTCGTAAAGCCGCAGAATTAAAACTTTCTAGTAAAGTTAAAGAACCAACATCAAAATCCGCAAGTTACGAACAGCAAACTACTTCAAAAGCAAAAGTTAATAATCCTGAAAAACAAGCAAAAGCCAAATCTTCAACTCAAAAGAAGAAAAAAACAGCTTTATGGCGAAATGAATACACTTTTCAGGGACATTTAGATCGAGTAACTGCGGTTGCGATTAGACCAAAAAGAAAAACCCTTATTTCTGCTAGTTATGATGGAACAATTTTAGTAAGATCGCTAGATACAGGACGTAAAATTCATACTCTCACTGGACATTCTCACCGAATTTATTGTTTAGCTATTAGTCCCAATGGTAAATTAATTGCTTCCGGAAGTGCTGACAAAACTATCAAGATTTGGGAAACAAATACTGGAAAGCTTAGTCAAATTTTAGGTGGTTGGTTTCGCGGTCATTCAGATACAGTCACCTCAGTTATTTTTAGCCCGGATGGAAAGCATTTACTTTCGGGAAGTGCTGACAAAACTGTTAAAGTTTGGGATTTAACTACCGGAAAACAAGTAAATAATTTAACAGGTTATTCAGCCGAGATTTTATCAATTAATTTTACTCCAGATGGTAAATATTTTCTTAGCAGTGGCTTAGAAAAGTTTCTCCGAATTAGAAAATTTCCTGACGGGAAAATTATGCGTTCAATCAAAGTAAATTCAGGAATTTTAACCGGAAAATTTTCACCTAATGGAGAATTTTTTGCGACGGGTGGTTTCGACAGAAAGATTAGACTCTGGAATATTGCTACTGGAGAAGAAATTTGTACTCTCAAAGGTCATTTAGATCGAGTTTCTGCTTTAGCTTTTAGTCCCGATGGAAAAATTCTTGTTAGCGGTAGCTGGGACAATAATCTTAAGTTGTGGGAACTAAAAACAGGAGAAGTAATTAATACTCTCAAAGGACATTCAAAAGAAGTTTTATCAATAGCTTTTGCTGAGGATGGAAACACGATTGTGAGCGGAAGTGCTGACAAAACTGTGAAAACTTGGGTGGTTAATAGATAAATGAAGCTACTATTTTTAGCGATAATTTACAAACAAATTGTTTAGAAATTATCGAAGTCCAAATCAAGTTCGTCTGGAGGAAGTACCGCGTGGTTGAAGATTGCTTTGTGACTTTCTCGTTGAGTTTCTGGAGAAATAGCGATCGCTTCAATGCTAATTTCCATACTACCCAACGGTACTTTCATCTGAGCAATGGTTTCTAATTCACCAAAACGGTTGGGAATTAAGTCAACTAACCCATGCGGTCCGTCTAATAAGGTTCGCGTTTGACGGTCTTTAATCCACAGTTTCACGTAAACTGAACCAGGATAAGATGACAATTTCACTCGCACCCGCATCGATTCCCCAGGAATTAATTCTTTTTCGGAAATACTGAGTTGCGGAGTAGGAATTTCTGCTTTCCACTGTGGCTGGGAAAAAACTATCGATTTTGATGTCAGTTGGGTTACTTCTGCGGGATAAGGTAAACCAGAAGTGTCAACTGGGGTGGTTTGGTTGCGGAAATTGGCTTCGTCTTCGGTTTCGATGACAATTTCTTCGGTAGTTTCGTCGATTATTAAATCTGTAGCTGCTGCTTCGGAAGAATTTTCTGGTTCAATTTTTGCTGAAGCTAACTCTGGGGTTTCTTCAGTAAGATTAATGTTTTCTGCTTCAATTTCTTGGGAATCAAGATTTGGATTTTCTTCTATTTCTGTGTCAGGAAGATGATTTTCCGAATCTACAGTAAAGTTGTCTAGTTCGGTTTCGGTTGAAGTAGTTATTTCTGCTTCGGGTAGATTATTTTCTTCTAATGAATTATTAGGAAGTTGTTCTTTTCCCTCGATATCTGTGGCTAATAAGTTGAGTCTGGAAAAGAAACGTTCTTGCATTTTCAAGGCTTTGAAATCAGCTTCAACATTTCTCGTTTCGTCGCTAAACCAAAGATCGTCATTATCTTCATCTGCTAAATTTTCTGAGGAAGTTTCGTGACTAATTTCTTCAGCAGGAAAATCAGAAAAATCTGCTGCAAAAATGTTTTCGTTGAAAGGTTCATCTCCAGAAATTTCCTCTTCTGCTGCAATAATTTCGGAAAATTCGGCTTCGTTTTCTATGTCTGTTTCGGAAGAAAAATCAAATATATCTTCTTCGTCTAGCTCGTTTTGTTGTTGATTAGTGTCTAGAATTGCTCGGTTTTCTGAGGAAGTTTGGGAGGGTAGTTTTTCTGTTTCTGTTGGTTGGTTATTAATTGAGTTAAATTCGGTTTTTGGTTCTGGATCAGCTATCTCTTGCTTGTTTTTTCTACTATCTTTTGGTTGTTTTGTCAAAGACATTTCTAGAGATTTTTCGGAACTATTTTCAATTGCAGTTGAACTTGCTATTTTCTGACTACCATTTTTGTTACCGTTACCGTTAGTTGCGCTAATAGTTTGATCGACTGAATCTTGTAATTGTTGTAAATTTAAAACTACTGAATTTTCGTTGTCAGGATCGGAATTAGGTTTTAAAGCAAGAGGTTTCCCGAAGCTAGGTAGTCGTAAAGATTTAAAGGTTTTTTCTTCTCGCTCCAAGCGACCAATTTTGGGTGGTATAATTTGACCAGATGAGCGTTTGGTAGACTGAACTTGTTCGCTTTTTTTTGCTAATTTAAGAAAATCTTCTCTTAAAGCTACTGTATTTTTCTTATTGGTTAAAGAAGATCCGATAAGCTGCATTTGATTTTCTGCGCGATCGCTATTTTCCTCGTTGAAGATTTGTAACAATTCTTGGATATCGGCAGTTACCGTAAAGTTTTGAGTTGCTAAAATCATTCCAGAGTCAGACTGTAAAATAACTTCCCCTAAAAGTAAGCGAGTTTGACATTCGGAAGGAATCTCTAAGCGATCGCCAAAACTCAATGGTAAATTTTTGTTAACTAAAGCTTGTTCTTTTTCCGCTAAAATGTTATTAGATTGGGGATCGCGTACTTGGTAAATTAACTTACCAGTGAAATTAGCATTAGGTATTTCTGCTTTTTCTGCAACAGTTTCGATGTTTCCCGCGATCGCGAGATTACCTAAATTATTTCTGACTACAACTTCTTCTGTTAAACTTAACTGTAATTCTAGATTATTTTCTGTCTCGCTTATTTGTTCAGTATTCTTTGTAGTCTCCCAATTATCATTAGGAGTTTCTTGCATTTCTGCTAATAACGGCTCTACCGTTTGTTGCAAAATTTGCTCTAAATCTTGCACTGACTTTTCAATTAAAGAATTAGCCGTTGTTGTCGCATCGTTTTGTTTAGTTTCTTCCCCAATTATCTTTGCTTCAGATAATTCATAATTATCTTTTTCTTCGTCTAATAAATTGGTTTCTGTGTGTGCAATATTTTCCGCGATCGCGTTTGATTCATTATTATTTAAATCTACATCGCTAATCCCAGCAGACTCATCTTCTGAGGAAATTTGAGTAAATTCTGAGTTATCTTCGCTAAGAGGATTTAGCTCAACTTTCTCTGTCAAATTCTGCTGAGATTCTGGTGTTATTTCTAATTCCGAATTACTTTCATAAACATCATTTGATTCAATTTCGTCTGCAAAATTCAGTTGAGATACTGTAGATATTTTTAATTCTGAATCGCTTTCATAAACATCATTTGATTCAATTTCGTCTGTAAAATTCAGTTGAGATACTGTAGATATTTCTAATTCTGAATCGCTTTCACTGACATCATTCGATTCAATCTCGCGCAACCAATTTAATTCATTTTGAGCGCTACTTTCACCTACGTCATTTAATTCAATTTCTTCTGTTAATTTTGGTTGAGATGCTGTAGATATTTTTAATTCTGAATCGCTTTCATAAACATCATTTAATTCAATTTCGTCTGTAAAATTCAGTTGAGATGCTGTAGATATTTCTAATTCTGAATCACTTTCACTGACATCATTTGATTCAATTTCACTTAACCAGTTTAATTCATTTTCTGCGCTGATCTTGTTCAACTCATTTGACTCAGTTTCCTCTGTCAAATCTGGTTGAGATGCTGGGATTGTTTCTAATTCTGAATCACTTTCGCTAACATTGCTTGATTCAATTTCGTTTAACCAGCTTAATTCATTTTCTGCGCTAGTTTCATTTCCGTCATTAGATTTAATTTCATTGGTTAAATCTGGTTGAGATGTTGGAATTATTTCTATTTCCGAATTAGCTTCGCTGAGATTATTTGATTCAATTTCACTCAACCAGCTTAATTCATTTTCTTGACTAATTTCATTAACATCGTTTGGATCAATTTCGTCTGTTAAATCTGATTGAGATGCTGAGATTGTTTCTAATTCTGAATCACTTTCAATAACATCATTTGATTCAATTTTGTTTGTCAAATCTGGTTGAAATGTTGTAGATATTTCTAATTCTGAATTTCTTTCGCTAATATCATTTGATTCAATCTCGCTTAACCAGCTTAGTTCATTCTCTGCGCTAGTTTCATTTCCGTCATTCAAATCTGACTGAGATGTTGTAGTTGCTTCTAATTCTGAATCTATTTCATTTAAATTGCTTAACTCGAAATAATTTGACTCATTTGACTCAATTTCTAAGTCAGCTTCAGGATTATTGTTATTTTCAGGAGGAGAATTTTCTATGTCATTCGTTCTCATTTCCTCGAAGTCGTTTAACCAACTTAATTCTTCCGTTGAATCAATTTCCGAGTTTATTATTTCTGAGTCATTACTATTACTTTCTTCCCAGAAAAAGTCTATTTTCCTTGAATTAGAGTTTAGTCTTTTTTCCTCTCCTGATGGTGAAGAAATGCTAATTTCCCCTGGTGAACTTTCGGCTTTTTGGGAAGACGGATTGGAATAATTTGTTGATAAATCAGCAGAGGTTTCATCTGAAGCGAACTGAGAATTTGGAGCCGAGGTTTGAGGATTTAATTCTGGTGAGTCATTCCTGAAACTTTCTTCTTCTTCTTCTGGAGAATTTGTCAGGAGAGTTTCTGCTTCGGTAAATGTATTTTCTCCTTCAATATCTGTTAACGAGGGAGAATTGTCTTCAGGAGAATAATCAATTACTTTGGGTGCAAATAAAGAAAGTTCTTCGGGATCTATTTCTGGTGCTTCTGATAACTCTATTGATGGATCTGAGTGAGAATAAATTGGGATATTAGCCGGATTTTCTACTTCTTCGGTTTCTGCTTTTTTGGCTTCTGTGGGAGCATTTTCTACTATTGTTGGAGGTAAAGAGAGACTTTCTTGATTTGTTTTAGCTGAGATATTTAATTTAACAATTTCTTGCCAATTTTCGCCGAGTAAATCGGACATAATATCGCCACAACAGCGAAATTCCCAAACACCAGGTTTAAGATAAGTATAAGGGATAACTACCATTAAACCTTGGGAATTAGTCCGACGCGATCGCTTGGAGATCCTGCGTTTGGGTGGGGCTGCTTCGGTGTCTAAATGAGTGACACGAATTTCAACATCAGAATTGTTTCGGGAAGAATGACTGACTACCCGATATTTACCTTCTTCTATTTCTAAACTTGGCTTATAAATTTTTTGCCAAGTACGTTCACCTTGTTTTTGAAGCAGAAATTCCCAGTATTCCATTGTTTTTTCCTAGCGATCGAAGGTTGGTGAGAGAATATTTATTCTTGAAGATTTTTGAGTTAAAATTTAGTTTATTTTGCTCATAATTTCTCAATTTCCCCTAATTACCAATCCTTATTTACCCTGTTTGATTTTGTCTAACTTGTCACCAAAGCATCTATTTGTTGTCGCAGTTTGTTAGTGGAGTTAAGTAACTCAGATTGCGCGATCGCCACTTGTTCTTTAGATGCCATCCATTTTAGTTTAACTGTCTGATTTTCTGCCTCAGCATCTCCTAACACCAAACAAGCGACTGCACCGCTTTTATCAGCCCTTTTGAACTGTTTCGCAAAGCCACTTCCACTTAGATCCAAATCTACCGTAAATCCAGCGCTTCTCATCTTAGCTGCCAAAATTAAGGCTTGGGGTTCGGCTTTTTCTCCTCTGGAAACGAGATAAAAGTCGATAACTGGATCGGGTGCTGTTTGGATCTGTTGTAATAATAAAATCAAACGTTCCATCCCGATCGCCCAACCAACTGCGGGAGTATCCGGACCACCTAATTCTGATACTAGTTTATCGTAGCGTCCACCACCACAAACTGCGGTTTGCGCTCCTAAATCTTGGGATTGAATTTCAAAAGCGGTGTGAGTGTAATAATCTAAACCGCGCACCAGACGAGGATCAATTTCATAAGTAATGTTTAAATCAGTCAATAATTGCTGCACTAACTCGAAGTGACGCAAAGAGTCTGGACCGAGATAATCGAGGATTTTGGGTGCATCAGCCGCAATTTCTTGAGTTCGTTTGTCTTTACTATCCAAAATTCTCATCGGATTACGGCTCAATCGTTCTTGAGAATCTGGATCTAATTCAGCTTGGTAAGGTGTCAAATAGTCTACTAATGCTTGTTTATAGCTTTCTCGATCTTCGCTGTTACCAACAGAATTGAGACTGAGTGCTAAATTTTTTAGCCCCAAAGCTTGTAAAATCTCCGTAGCGATCTTGATAACTTCCACATCTGCTCTGGGATCGCTAGCACCTAATACCTCAACTCCTAGTTGATGAAATTGTCGCTGACGACCAGCTTGAGGACGTTCGTAGCGAAACATCGCTCCTGTGTACCAAAGACGTTGTACGCCACCTTGAGCGTAAAGACTTTGTTCAATATAAGAGCGTACCACACCCGCAGTGCCTTCTGGTCGCAAGGTCAGCGATCGCTCTCCGCGATCAAAAAAGGTATACATTTCTTTCCCGACAACATCGGTAGCTTCTCCAATACCTCGCTCAAATAAGTCGGTTTGCTCAAAAATTGGCGTGCGAATTTCTTGATATACCGCTTTTTGAAGAATTTTTCTCGCTATTGTTTCCACTTGTTGCCAGTAACTAACTTCTTCTGGCAGAATATCTCTTGTTCCTCGGATTGCTTGAATTGCGCCCATATCAGTTATCAATTTATTCTCCAAGTCTCCCAATAACCAGTCCCCAAAAGAAGAGTGTTGGGGGTATGGGAAGTGTGGGAGGTTTGGGAGGTGTGGTCAGAATTAGAAATTACCAACAGACATCTTACCAAGCATTTACTCTTCCAAGTCTGACCATACCTCCAAGT
>JAWQFW010000015.1:34052-40551 GCA_035968095.1 Oscillatoria sp. PMC 1068.18 | reverse complement strand
TGGAGGTATTGGGGGAATTGGAGGAATTGGAGGTATTGGAGGATATGGAAGATACGGGGGAGTAAATATTGATTATTTCCAACACTCCCAATACTCCCAACACTCCCAATACTCCCAACACTCTTCTTTTGGGGATTAGGGAGATTAATTTGGCTACGCGATCGCTAATGTAGAGAGGTTATCGGCAACGTCTCTACAATTAGTAAATGAGGATATATCGTAAGTGGTAACTGATAACTGATAACTGTTCACTGCTAACTGATAAGGTAATATGACGATCGCGCCGGAAATTTGGGGTTCTCTATTAATTTTCTTTGTTTGTCCGCTTTTGGGGGGGCTACCGTTGATCGATTGGTTGAGTTATGCGATCGCGGGAACTCCTCTAAGTCGTCTGGGTACGGGTAATGTTTCTGTCTCGGCAGCATTTTATCATGGCGGTAAGCTGGTGGGAGTTTTGGCGGTACTGTCGGAGGCTTTCAAAGGAATTGCGGCGGTTTTGTTAGCCCGTACCTTTTTTCCTAGCGATCCGGTTTGGGAATTAATTGCTTTAATTGCTTTAGTTATGGGACGCTATTGGCTGGGAAAAGCTGCCGGAACTACGAATGTTGTTTGGGGTATTATTGTTCACGATCCGATCGCGGCTGGTTTGATTTTCCTGACTGGGGGAGTTAGTTTTACCATTTTTCGCGAACGACAAGCCGGAAAAATTGGGATTTTAGTGCTATTAGTCGTAATTTTGGCACTAAGAAATCCTGACGAAGCTGATTTAATTATTGCCGCGATCGCCCTTGCTTGTCTCTTGGCTGGAATTTATCACAAAATCCCTGACGATCTCGATCTGCGCGCGAATGAAGCCAAAACGGAGTCTCAAAAAATGTTTCGTTTTTTCCAAGGGGATAAAGCCCTGATTTCTCTGGATAATCAACTCGATCTGGCTAAAGTTGGACAAAAGGCGGCTACTTTATCTCAATTGAAACGCTGGGGTTGTAAAATTCCGGAGGGCTGGGTATTACCTGCGGGAGACGATCCGCAACCGTTGATTGAATTTCTCAATCCGACACCAGAACAGCCTTTAGTGGTTCGTTCTTCAGCGATTGGCGAAGATTCTGACTCAGCTTCGGCTGCGGGACAGTATACCACGGTTTTGAATGTTACCAATCGCGAAGAACTCCGAGATGCGATTCTGCGAACTCAAGCATCTTATCATCAACGTAGTGCTGTAAAATATCGACGCGATCGCCAGCAAAAAGATGCTTCGATGGCTGTCTTAATTCAAAAGCAAATTCGAGGCGTTTTTTCTGGAGTTGCTTTTAGTCGCGATCCGGTTGACAATCTCAATAATTCAGTCGTCATTGAAGCTTTACCAGGAGATGCAACTCAAGTTGTTTCAGGACAAGTAACACCTCAACAATATCGAGTTTATCTTCCCGAAACTATCGAAGAAGAGTCTCGCATTGAAGGGGAAGGTGATTTAAACTCGCTACAAATTTCCCAAAAGTCTTTACTCGAAGATATCGCTTATCTCGTGCGAGATTTAGAAGCTTATTATCACGGTATTCCCCAAGATATTGAATGGACTTACGACGGCGAAACTTTGTGGTTATTGCAAGCGCGACCAATTACTACTTTACAACCAATTTGGACGCGCAAAATTGCGGCTGAGGTAATTCCTGGTTTAATTCGTCCTCTAACTTGGTCGATTAATCGTCCTCTAACTTGTGGTGTTTGGGGCGAAATTTTTACTTTGGTTTTAGGGAAACAAGCTAAAGGTTTAAATTTCGCTGCTACGGCTACTTTACATTACCATCGAGCTTATTTTAATGCTACACTTCTCGGTAAAATTTTCCGCCGCATGGGACTACCAGAAGAAAGTTTAGAATTCTTGACTAGAGGAGCGAAATTTAGTAAACCACCTTTGCTTTCGACAATTAGAAATCTTCCTGGTTTAATGCGTTTGTTAGCGAAAGAATGGAATTTAGAAAAAGATTTTGAGCGAGATTACGAGAAGTTATTTGCTCCGACTTTAAATGATTTAGAACAGGAAATTCCTGCCGCAATTTCTGAGGCAGATTTACTCGCAAGAATCGAAAAGATTTTAGCAGTTTTGCAACGAGCAACTTACTACAGTATTCTGTCTCCTTTAAGTTTGGCAATTCGACAAGCAATTTGGCAAGTTCCCGAAACAGAATTAGATAACTCTCAAACTCCCGAAATAGCTTCGATGCGATCGCTAGCGCGTTTGGCTGCGGATACTCGTAATTTAATCCCAGTGGAACAACTTACCACAGATAGTTGTCCTTCGTTGTTTGCGGCGATCGCGGAAATGCCCGATGGCGAAAATGTGTTAGAACAGTTTCAACAATGGCTCGATCGCTATGGCTATCTTAGTGATGTTGCTACCGATATTGCCATCCCTCGTTGGAAAGAAAATCCTCGTCCAGTACGAGAAATTTTCGCACAATGTCTGCTGAATGAACAACGGCGATCGCAACTCGAACAAGATCGAGATTTACCAGATTCTCCCGCTTTAACCACCAGTTTTGTCCAAAAACGTCTTAATCTTAAAGGTAGTTCCGGTGAAGTTTATTCACAACTTTTAGCTCATCTACGTTGGAGTTTTGTCGCTTTAGAAAAAATGTGGTTAGAAGCCAATTTATTAACTACTGAAGGAGATATCTTTTTCCTGAAAATATCCGAAATTCGCCGCTTAATTTTAGACGCAGATCCCCAATTAACCCAACGCTTATCGGAGATAATTACTAATAGAAAAAATCTCTTCACAGAAGACAAAAAATTAACTAATATTCCCTACGTTATTTATGGAAATCCACCTGCAAGAAACATCATGCTTGCTGCTTCCCAAAATCCTTCTCAACAACGCTTACAAGGTATCGCTGCTAGTCCCGGAATAGCTGAAGGTAGAGTCAAAATCTTGCGTAACCTGGAAGAAATAGGAAATATTAACGAAACAACGATTTTAGTAGTTCCTTATACAGACTCCGGATGGTCGCCCGTGCTAGCAAGTGCAGGTGGTTTAATTGCCGAAGTTGGTGGTAGACTATCTCATGGCGCGATCGTTGCCAGAGAATATGGTATTCCCGCAATTATGGACGTTCATAATGCTACCAATTTATTACAAAATAATCAGCGAGTGCGTATTGACGGACAAGCAGGAATTGTCGAAATTTTAACTGATTGAAATTAGTAGTTATAATTTCCCACCACAACGTACTAAGAAACAATACATATCATTATGTCTACCAGTCTCAGCAGAGGAAAGAGGAGTATAACCAGAAAAATCTCTAGAGTTGACTTTTGCACCATTAACAATTAACAACTCTGCTATATCTATATGTCCCCAATAGGCAACTTCATGTAGTGGAGTTTTACCTTGGAATTTCTCATAAGCATTGACATCTGCCCCATTAGCAATTAAAAGTTCAACAACATCGAATCTAGCTATTCTTCCTGATACCGCATCGTGTAACGGGGTATCGCCACCAAGATCGTTACAACGAGCATTAACATCTGCTCCTTGATTAATTAGTATTTCTGCTATATTCAAACAGTTATAGCCAACCGCTATATGCAATGGTGTTCCATGTCGAGTTTTACCGTCTCCATCAAAAATCAGATTACCTCTAGCTACTACATTCAACTCTGCACCACGTTCAATTAAGAATTCAACTAACTTATCTGCATCGGAATTAGAAGCAGCAAAATGTAAGGGAGTTCTACCATATTTATCCTGATCATTTACCTCAGCACCACTATCTATTAATAATTGTGCTATTTCTAATTGATTGTTCCAGGCTGCCATCTGCAAGAGCGTTACGTCTCTATAGCCAAGTAAATTAACATTTCCACCTTGTTCTAAATAATCTTGAATTACCTCAATTTTTCCGAAAAAAGTAGCCGAGTGTGGATCGAAAACTGCACCACGAGCAAGTAGAAGATTGGCGATTTCGTTATGTTTGCGAATGACTGCTGTATACAATGGGGAAACTTTGTCTTTGTCTTCAAGGTTGTAATTAACATTAGCTCCTCGGTTGATAAGTAGTTCAGCCAGATTGAGAAAATTATGCTGCACGGTTAACATTAAAGGAGTTGCCCCTTGATTATCTTCTAAGTCGATATCTGTTCCGTTATCTAGATATTTGATAATCGCCTCAACATTTTCATTTAAGACTGCTTTATGTATTCCCCTAGCAGATTTAAGTTCGCTGAGAATTAAATGGATTACAAGAATAGTAAGTCCAAACCAGAATAAATCTTCTTCCGAATGGACTCTAAATACTCCGATGAGAATGTATAAAGCAAATAAACACTCTTTCCAATAAGTTTTAAAATCTTTAGCATTAAACATATTTTGAGTAGCCTTAAAGGGCTGACTACAAACTTAAACTTCAAGGTGAGCATTGCCCACCTTAACCAATTATCGCAGCAAAAAACGATCTAAATTTGGCACATCTACCCAAGAATTATTTTCGTGGGATTGATGAGTTAAATCCATTAATAACTGAGAATAAACTCCTTCTCGCAACGAAGGTGTTAAAGACTTTCCTGCATCAATCGCTTCTACCCAATGATTAACTATCCGAATAAAAGGTGCTAAACGTCCATCTGTATAAACATGAGTGAAAGCGAGATGTTTCGGTATCGCTACTTCAGCTAAAGATTTACCTGCGGGTGCAGCAAATAAACGGAAACCGTGAACGTAATCTTTGAGATTATCGCTACCTAAGACTAAAGTACCATCAGATCCATAAATTTCGACCCAATGTCCGCGTCCGTTATAAGTTACTGAACTAATTGATAATTGACAAGGTGTACCATCAGCTAATTCCATCATTAGCATACAGGTATCGTCAGCATCCACAGGCTTTAATTTACCATTATCCTTGGGATCGGGACGTTCGGGAATCGCAGTAAAAAGTTTCGCAGATAAACGCTTGACAGGACCGAACAACCAGTGGATATAATCAAAACTGTGGGAAGCAACTGCACCCAAAGCACCGCCACCCATATCTTTCCTAGAGTACCAATTCCAGGGGCGATCGCTGTTCGCGCGACTGGTAACAATCCAGTCAATTTTTATGAAGCGTTTATCGCCAACATAGTTCTCGGCGAGGTATTCTGCAAGTAACTGCCATGCGGGAACAAAGCGAAATTCAAAATCGGCGATCGCCACTAAACCTTTTTTCTCTGCTAGCTGATATAGTTCTTTTGTCTGGTTGACATTCATTGTCATTGGCTTTTCTAACAATAAATGTTTCCCAGCCGCTAAAACTTTCTTTCCCATTTCGTAGTGTAAAAATGGCGGTGTGGAAATACTCACTGCATCTACGTCTGGTAAGGAAAGAATCGTTTCGAGATTGTCAGCCGCGTGAGGAATATCATTTTCTGCCGCAATTTGCTGGGCTTTCCCTAGATCCCGGTTATAAACGGCTACTGGTTTGGTGCGAGGATGCTCTTGGAAGCCTGGTAAGTGAATTTTTTGTCCAAAACCAGTTCCGACTACGGCTACGCCTAGAGGTGATTTTTCGCTGACTTTGTTATTAGAAGATACCACGGTTGAAAAATTCATAAAGATTTAGTCTTAGAGATGCGATCGCCCAATCGCTGTTTGTTGTTAAATAGTATCAAGACTCACAGACTTTCACCAGAGATTTGCTTATAACAGGCGAATTGTGAATGGATAACGATAAAACTCGCCTTTATTGGCTTTGACTGCGGCAAAAATGACTAAGATTAATTGCAGTAATCCGACAATAACTCCCAGGATAACTAGCCAAGCAATTCCAATGAAACCAAAAATCAGCGCCCCGGTACCGCCATCATTAGCGATCGCGCCAACTACAATTAACATCAATAAGATGACAAAAAACAGTACCGTTAAGGCAATTCCATAAATAGTCATCGAAATTTGGAAATTGAGTGATTCTCTTCCATGAGCATTGATAAACTCGTCTTCGTCTTTTTTGATGAACCAGACAATTAATGGACCGACGATATTAGTAAAAGCGAAAGGTGGTAAACCGATAAATGATAAAATTAAGCCAAGAAATGAGGCTAAATGACAAAACATTGCCCAGGTACGGGTTTCTGGATTCAGAGATTTCACGATCGCTTACCTCAAATTTTCGATATCGATACTCGTTTTTCTCTACGATAACAATATTTTTTCTTCGTTTATTAGCTCTACATCATGATGGTAACAAGGGAGGCAGAGCCTCCGAGGAGCATTTCTAGGCAGAGCCTAGAAACGAGAGTTTCCCTCGTTTTCCCTCGTTCCCTGGCTCTGCCGGGGAACACACCCATAGAGGCTCTGCCTCGTCATTTCAGCGCCAACAGATTGTCACTCCGAGGAGCAATGGTAACAAGGGAGGCAGAGCCTCCGAGGAGCATTTCTAGGCAGAGCCTAGAAACGAGAGTTTCCCTCGTTTTCCCTCGTTCCCTGGCTCTGCCGGGGAACACACCCATAGAGGCTCTGCCTCGT
>JAWQFW010000015.1:0-33952 GCA_035968095.1 Oscillatoria sp. PMC 1068.18 | reverse complement strand
CATAGAGGCTCTGCCTCGTCATTTCAGCGCCAACAGATTGTCACTCCGAGGAGCATTTCTAGGCAGAGCCTAGAAACGAGAGTTTCCCTCGTTCCCTGGCTCTGCCGGGGAACACACCCATAGAGGCTCTGCCTCGTCATTTCAGCGCCAACAGATTGTCACTCCGAGGAGCATTTCTAGGCAGAGCCTAAAAACGAGAGAGTTTCTCTTCCACCCACTGAATAACCTGTTTCCCCAAACGCACATTATTCAAACGATCGATTTCGCGAATTCCTGTCGGGCTGGTAACATTAATTTCGGTAAGATAGCCGCCAATGACATCAATTCCGACAAAATACAATTTATCGGCTTGCAATTTTGGCGCAAGTATGCTAATAATTTCTTGTTCTCGTGGGGTAATTTCGGTTTTGGCGACTCGCCCGCCTACTGCCATGTTACCACGAAATTCTTTACCGAAGGGAATCCGATTAACTGCACCGATCGCTGCACCTTCAAGAAGGATAATCCGTTTATCACCTTCTTTGGCTGCGGGTAAATAATCTTGTACCATTACGGGTTCTTTCCCCCATTTGGTGCTAATCTCAATTAAAGAATTTAAGTTGCGATCGCTCTCATGCAAAAATAAGATTCCTTCACCTGCTTTTCCTCCTAACGGTTTGAGAACTCCACCTTCTCTACCTTCGATAAATTCCCGAATTACTAATTTATCCTGGGAGACAATCGTTTCGGGAATTACTTCCGGAAACTGCATTGCATAAAGTTTCTCGTTAGCTGCTTGTAAAGCGCGAGGTGAGTTGACAACTAAAGTTTTTTCGGGAGCGAGTAAATCGAGGATTTGCGTGGCGTAGAGATAAGGTATAGTTACAGGTGGGTCGGTACGCATAAAGACAGCATTCATTTCCTGGAGCGATCGCCCACTCACCTCAACTACTCGATACCAATTTTCCTTTGCTATCCAGCGATCGTCAATTAATTCTACAAATTCTAACTCAACTTGTTCCAGTAAAGCCCAAGCTTGCCCCTTGACAACGCTCAACTTTTCTGCTATAGTTACCCAAACCTCATGTCCCAAAGCTTGAGCCGCTTCCATCATCGCCACAGTAGAATCGTGACCAGGATCGAGTTTATTGAGAGGATCGATTATGAATGCAAATTTCACGCCTTTTTCCTTTTAACTTGAGCATCGCCTCGCCTCTTTCCATTTAACCTTCTTTTGACCCCAAATTGGAACCAAGCAACTCGCTTGATTCCGGGAAAAAGCTTAATTAAGCACTTTTTTGCAATAATAGATCCAGTTTACCTTCTGCTTCCAAAGCATGAAGATTGTCACAACCACCGATGTGTTCTTTGTCGATAAAAATTTGCGGTACAGAAGTACGTCCCTTAGCCCGTGCGATCATTTCTTCTCTACCTTGAGCATCACCGTCAATGCAATATTCAGTATAGTCCACGCCTTTTCTGTCTAACAAACCTTTCGCGCGAATGCAGTAAGGACAGCGACTCCAAGTATAAATTTCTACGTTTGCCATGTTAACGCCTCGACTGTAAAGTTATATTTCAATTTTAACTGCTGCGAAGTCATTGCCAACCAAAATCACGTTGCACAAACTCGTATAGTTGTCGATTATAAGGTGCGAAGAAATTGCGTAGTTCCTCGCGCAAAGCTAAATCAATCTCCTGGTAATTTCCTTGGTTGAAAATGGGAAACTGCTGTTTTGAGATTTGAGGTAAATCGAGAAAGTTCGTTACTTGGTTGACAATTTGATTCGGTTGTGAGAATAAATCTTCACTTTGAAGAATCAAAAGTTGTTCTGGGGGAAAATGTTCTAACCAAGATTGCAGATGAATAATATAGAGTCCTGTGGCTAAATGATAGCAAGCAATACTTGGCTTGTGAGAATTATCTTGATTAAAAGCAGCTAGCTTTTCTGTGAGTTGTTGCATTTCCGCGATCGCCACTTTCGCAAAATCAGATTCCTTTTCTGCTCCTTTACGACGACGATGAGCATAATGGGAATAAGCGCGATCGATGGGATTTCGCAACAGTACAATTAGTTTAGCATCAGGCAGCAAATTTTCGATCCGCTTTGGTACAGTGCGAGAGCGACAAAAATAATCGGGAGTAGCTTCACCGACGAGTGTATGCGAGTTAGTTAACCATTGCTGCAAAGGAAAATAGCTTTTATACCAAGAAAGTCCTTTATCAAAATGTTTATAAAAATAATCAGTTTCCTTCGCGGTAGAAAAAGCTATCTGCGGATGAGTTGCTAAATATTGAAACAAAGATGTTGTCCCACCTTTAGCGACACCAATGATGATAAAATCCGGGAGTCGGCGGATTCCACTGGTAAGCTGACGGTAAGTTTTCGCGGCTCGACGACGAAGATTATTACTCATAAAGATAACTAAATTAATTAGATCGTGTTTTTCGGGTCAATGTCGAAAAGATAAACAGTCTCACTTGCTATTTATAAGCCTTAGAGGAAAATAAAACATTTAGGCAACACTAATCTAACTCAATTGAATTTTTGCACTAAATATCTCTCGAAGCAAACATTATTTCGCTCTACTTGCTCTTGAGCATAGGTTTCAAAGCCGAATTTAGCAAATAAAGGTTGGCTAAATTCGCTAGCTTCAGCATAAAGTCGGGGAATTTTGTTAACTTGGGCAGATTCGAGTACAGTTGCTAATAACCGAGAACCAATTTTTTGTCTGAGATAGTTATGGTGAACATACACCGCAGTAATGTGTCCATCATCAGCTATTCCCGAAAAGCCGAAAATTGTCTCCGCTTCTTGGAGAATAAAGGTAGTTGGTTCGAGGATGAATTTCGCAAAGGATTCTCTCTCAGAGGGAAATGATGCCCATGCTTGTACTTGTGCGGGAGAATAATACTGAGGAGCAAGATAGCGCACAGAATTTGTGTAAAGCTGTCCTAACTGGGAAATATCTGACTCAGTGGCGACTCGAACGATCATTGTTAATCAGAAAATTGCTGTTGTGACAATTGGTGCGATCGCACCAGTAGCGCTAGCGTTTTTTCTAGGATACTCTAAGAGCGGCGATCGCGCTTTTTTTCATCCAAAATAGATATATTAATCCAAACCTGTCCCTTGACGATTCCATTGCTAAGGTAATCCCCATGAAACTCAAGATCGTTACTACTGCTGCACTTCTCACTACTATTGGTTTTTTCCCCTCTCCCTTGTTAGCAGAAAATATTCAACATACCAGTCAGTTACTTTCCAGTAAAAGTTGTCCCCAGTGCGAATTAAGCGGTGCGGGTTTAGTAATGGCAAATTTATCTGGTGCTGATTTACGCGGTGCTAACCTCAGTCGCGCCAATTTGAGTCGAGCGGACTTAAGTGGTGCTAATTTAATGGGAGTTGACCTTAGTGGTGCATCTCTCAACGGTGCTAATCTGGCTGGTGCGATTCTGATTGGTGCGAATTTGCACGGTACAGATTTGCGTGATGCTTACTTAATGGGTGCGAATCTGATTGGTACGAGTTTAAATACCGCTTATGTTCAAGGTACGATCGGGATTCCTAATTATGCCGGAACACCAGATAATTTTCACGCTTGGGCTTTGCTGGAAGCGCAAAGAGGTAATTACCGAGCCGCGATTGAGAATTATAATAAAGCTTTGACGATTGATAATAAATATGCGCCCGGTTATTTAGGGAGAGCGATCGCGCGTTATCGTTTAGGTGATAAAAACGGGGCAAATATCGACGCACAAGTCGCCGCACAATTGTTTGAAATTCAGGAAAATCCGACGGGTTTACAAGCCTCCCAAAGGTTTATTCAAGCAATGGAAATCGCTAATAATCCACCGGAGGCTAATGCTGGTTCCCAAATCGAAAGACTGATCGGAGGAGTTGGTTCGCTCTTGCTACAATTACTTTTTTAAGGCAATTCTCGCTCAACATTTGCTTTCATCGCCTTTTCTCTCACCGCAGAAATCAGCGAAAAATCTGGTTGCGATGGTGAAATTGCTTTTTAATGGTTGAAGAGTGAGTGGAAGGGAAATTATGGATAGCGAAACCAAACAACCGCTAAAAGTAGGCTTAATTGGGACTGGATTTGCCGCTAGTAAACGAGCCGAAGCATTGCAAAGTGATGGGCGATCGCGTATCGTGGCGGTTACTGGTCATACTCCAGAAACGATCGCCGAATTTAGCACCAAGTACAACCTCTCCCCAGTCGCATCTTGGCAACAATTACTCGAAAATCCCGACATCGATTTGGTTGTAATTTGTACGATCAATCGGGATCACGCTGAGATTGCTCGTGCAGCCCTGGAAGCCGATAAGCACGTCATTGTGGAATATCCCCTCGCACTCAATCCCCAAACCGCACAAGAGATAATTAACCTCGCTGAGAGCAAAAATAAACTCCTCCATGTCGAACATATCGAATTATTGGGCGGTTTGCACCAAGCCATCCGCCGCAATTTAGCCGAAATTGGGACAGTTTTCTTTGCACGCTACGTGACAATCAATTCCCAACGCCCGATTTCCCAGCGCTGGAGTTATAATCACTCGATGTTTGGTTTTCCTTTCAGTGGCGCACTTTCTCGAATTCATCGTCTCACTGATTTATTTGGGAAAGTGGCTACAGTTAGCTGTCAGTCGCGCTTTTGGGATACGGAAGCCGAATATTATCGCGCTTGTTTGTGTAATGCTCAACTGCGCTTTGAGAATGGAATTATTGCTGAAGTTACTTACGGTAAGGGAGAAACTTTCTGGAAAGGCGATCGCACTTTTGAAATTCACGGCGACAAGGGAACACTGATTTTTGCGGGATCTCAAGGTAAATTAATTCGTGGAGAAACAGAAATACCGCTCGAAGTTGGCGATCGGCGTGGTTTATTTACTAAAGATACTACTATAATTCTCGACTATTTATGTGAAGGTACACCTTTATACGTCACTCCCCATGCTAGTCATTATGCCCTCCAAGTCGCCGAAGCTGCTCGCCTCTCCGCAGCCATCGGCAAAACCGTTGCCTTAAGCTAAAAATTTAGTCTCCAACCGCTTTTGTAATCAAAATGAATCAAACTAAAATGACCTATTTTGAACAAGAAGATATCCTTCATTTAACAATCTCTGAGGAACCAGAAACAGCTAGTGTAGAAATTAGTCCCAATCTTACTGCCGAACTCAATGATTCTGGAGAATTGATGGGGATAGAAATTATCCAAGCAAGCTCTTTTATCCAAAATCTACTTTTAGAATCAACCCAAGCCAAAATTCTCAACCTTTCTGCCTAAAATTAACTTAAATCACCGCCACACAATCCATCGCTACCAAAGCATTTTGAGGAAGTTGAGCAACTTGCAAACAAGCACGAGTTGGCGCACTAACATAATCAAAATACTTTCCATACACTATCTCAAACGCAGCCAAATTTTCTAAATCGGTTAAATAAACTTTATTTTCTACCACATCTTGAAAACTAGCCCCAGCAGCATCCAGAATAGCTTGAATATTCGCTATCATTCGTTCAGTTTGTCGCTGACAATCATCAGGATAAAGAATATCATTAACTCTCAACAGGCTAAAATCTCATTTTACAACTAAAAAAATAACTTAGCGAACTTCCTTTGTGCCTTTGCGCCTTTGCGCGAAAAAAATTGTCTCTTAACTCTTAGATTTCAACTAAACTCTAAAAATAATTTTACAACTAAAAGAAAAACTTAGCTAACTTCCTTTGTGTCTACTCGAAACGAGAACGGCTAAAGCCGAATGCGCCTTTGCGAGAAAAAATCATCCCTTCTTTATCCTCCCCATCTCTAAAATTTGCTAAAATATTAGTGACTAATTAAGGTAAAATATAACCATGCAACCAACAAAAGAAACATCAATGGGCAAAGTCACAACAACTATCGAAATCACCAATCGCATCGACCAAGCTAATGCAGCAAATGGCATTATTTCGCAAGACGAAATACGCTCCGTTACCTTAAATAACGTGCTAGTAGATACAGGAGCAACTACTTTATGTTTACCGAAAAATATTATTGCCCAACTAGGTTTAAGTTTACTGCGAGAAGTTGTGGTAGAAACAGCCACAGGAATTACCAAAGCCAATATATTCCGGGATGCGTCAGTTTCTTTACTCGGACGAGAAGGAACATTTGAATGTTTGGAACTTCCGGAAGGGAGTACGGTTTTACTCGGTGTAGTTCCTTTGGAAATGTTAGGGATAGAAATCGATCTCAAGAATCAAACCTTGAATGTTTTACCGGATTCTACTGCGGAAACTTATTTAACTATTTTGTAAGTTGATTAACTATAATTTTCAACAAAGTTATTTGTTCAAAAATCTGGTTAAATTTCCGTTTTTTCTGAGCTTGTTTCTGATTCAGAGGCGAAACTTGTCTCGAAACCAGCCATTTCTGAGAGAACATATAAAGGTCTACCTTTAACCTCTTCGTAAATTCGTCCAATATATTCCCCCAAAATGCCAATACTTACTAATTGAACTGCACCGAGAAAGAAAATTGCAATTAAGATTGTGGCAAAACCTGTTAAGGGTGAAGTGGGGGCGACGATACGCCAATATAAGACTAAACAAGCCATAATTAAAGCGACGAAAGCGGCTAATAATCCGAGATAGGTAGCGAGTTTTAAAGGTATTTTAGAAAAAGAGACTAAACCATCGATCGCGAGAGAGAATGATTTCCCAAAGGTATACTTGACATCGCCAGCGTAACGGGGATGACGCTCAAAGGTAATTTTAGTTTGGGAGAAACCCACCCAAGCCCGCAAACCTCTCAAATAACGATTGCGTTCTGGGATAGCATTGAGTACATTGACTACTTCTCGATCCATTAAGCAAAAGTCTCCGGTATCGAGGGGAATTTCGACTTCGGCGAGACGTTTGAGGAGACGATAAAATAAGTAAGCAAATAAGCGTTTAGCAGGATTTTCTCTGCGTCGTTTGCTACGCTGGGCGTAAACTAAATCGTAGCCTGCTTCCCATTCGTCAATTAAGTCGGGAATTAGTTCGGGAGGATCTTGTAAATCGCCATCGAGTACAATTATCGCTTGACCTCGGACAAAATTCAGTCCTGCGGTGACGGCGATTTGATGTCCGAAGTTACGTGCGAAACTGAGGTAACAGACACGAGAGTCGAGTTTATGGAGATCGCGGATTAATTGTAAAGAGCGATCGCCACTTCCGTCATCAACAAAAATAATTTCGATCGCACCATCTAATTGTTCGCTTACCCGATTTAAGCGCCGATACAACTCGCGAATGTTACTTTCCTCATTGTAAATCGGAATTACTAGAGAATACTTGGGAAGCGAGGAAGAAGCAGTTTGAGGAACTGGATATAAATTAATTCCCGTCATGATAAATCCGGATCGCTGCCCGTAAGATCTGTCTAGCGAATCAATTCCTAGACTAGGTTGTCAAAATCATCATATCTCCTCAATGAAGAAATTTAGCAACTCAATTGTCAGAACTTATCTACCTAATTTATTGGGAATTCCCTCACAACCACCGGGAATGGTAGCTCGCGATTTTTCACCACACCAAGAACAGCAATAATAGCGTTGTTCTTCACTCAAGCGTTGCACTCTGGTGAAGTCTACTTTTTCGACGACTGCTCCGGTATATGCACCTGTTTGATAATTGGGAGGAGTAGTGCGACTGCGAGGACTAGCGGTTTTGATGTCTCCGTAGTGAAAATGAGCGCTTTTGATGTCCGCACCAGCGAGGTTAGCTTCGTAAAGCACAGTGCGACTCAAGTTGGCTTTTACTAAGTCGCAACGAGATAAGTTAGCGCGAACTAAGTTAGCTTCGCTGAGTTCGGTCCAGCGTAAATCTTGTCCGGAAAGGTCAACTCCTGCTAACATCACACCTAAGTCGATAACGCGGACACCAAAGGCGCGATCTTCGGCGTAGTTTCCGGAACCGTCGAGAATTGGTCTGCCGAGGTGGTTGTCTCGACGTAAAGGGGTGACTAACCGCGACTGAGAGAGAAAACGGAGGATTTTTGCTTTTCCTTCTCCGTCAACGCTGGCGAAAATAGCCGCAGTACGTCCTTCCGCGATCGCTCTTTCTTGGGGCCAATCTTCGAGTAATCCTTCGTCGTTGAGCGCTAATTCGGAAATTCCTTGAAAATAAGCGTCAATAGTTTGTTGTTGGGTGATTCGGTTTTGCTGAATCGTTAAATCTTTGGAAATCACGTATTGTCGCCAAGCTACATAAACTGCGAGGACGGCAATCATAATTTGTCCAATTGCACCTACCCAATCCGCCCAAGAACCAAATTCATCCCATTTGATGCTGTCGAGCCAACCTTTGATGCTGCGATAAAAACCAATATAGTTGAGTAAGGCGGCGATCGCCACAAATAAACCGACAAAGCCAATGAATTTTGTTCTCGCTTGGGGTGTTAAGGTATTAATGAACCAGGCGCGTAAAGAAGGCGAAATCGTCCGTAGGGAAAGCAAAAATGTGACGATCGCTCCCGCCAATCCTACCCAAAAGTTATTAAAATACAAACCTAGGAATAAAACGGCGATCGCGCACAAAATCACCCAAAAGTTAGAATTATCTGGCTCTTTGAGATAAATTGTCCTCGCTCTCGGTACAATCCGATTACGCGGTAAAGTAGCCAAATGACGCTCTCCTTTCCCAGAAGATTCTGCTACAGCATTATTTCCGTTTCCGTTATCTGCGTTAGTGGTTCCCCCATTAACTGCTTCGAGATCTGGGGAGGTTTCCTGAGACTGAGTTGAATCTGGCTTTATTGTCATCTGTTTCTGTCGTTAACCAGGCGCTTAAATAAGTCTATTACATCCAAGTACAAATTATCTTAACTAATTCGTCTCTCTAACTGAGTCTTCCTGAAGTCAAAACTATCAGCCCTGCTCCTAACAATTTACCCAAATCAACTAACTCAGTAGCTAAATCATCTCCAAGCTTCCTTATTCCTGCTAACCTAAAATAGATGAACTCAATCAATTTATGGATAACACCGAAATCCTCAATCTCGTTACCGTTGGACTCGCGCTCGTCATTGCTATTAGTGCTTTTTTGATGATGTTTACTAATATTTTTACTAGCAAGAGAAAATAGCTGCTTTGCTAATCAATAATTACCACAGCTAATCTTCCGAAAATTACCCTAAACTTTTTTATTTGCCAGCTTTTTCCTGAAAACATTAGTGCGTTCGCGTAGCGTGGGCGTAATCCAAACATCTTGCTGGCTTAACTTTTTCCTGAATTTGTTTAGGAAAAAACTACAATAACTTGCCGACTTTTAACTCATTAGTAAATAATTCTTAATTTACACTCCCACAATCTCGCTCAAACCTTCAGCCAACAACCATCTCGACGTGGATCTCCCGCACCTTCAACCTCACCCTCAGCCGTCATTCTCACTGCATGAACACCACCGAAAAACATATTTTTAGCTTGCCACAAAACCAACTCATTTTCTTCACTAAAAACCAACTTTTTCGCGATTTCTGCTGACAATGGTGGTTCGAGACTAAAAATATTATTTTCCCCATGAACTCGCGGACTATTTACCGCCGCTTCCAACGACATTTGATAATCAACTAAGTTAGAAATCACCTGCAAAATAGCAGTTCTAATCCGATTGGAACCACCCGAACCCAGAACAATTTCTGGCTTACCTTCATGAAGCACAATTGTCGGTGACATCATCGAAGAAATGCGGCGATCGCACTCCCATTGATGAAATCCATGAGGGTTTAAATCTGCTTCCCCAAGCATATTATTAACCATAATTCCAGTTCCGGGAATCACATAAGCGGAACCTTCACCATTAGAAGTAGTGACACTCGCTGCATTGCCTTCGCTATCAATCGTACTAATATGTGTTGTACTACCTAATTTATTCAATTGTTGCTGATAGCTATTTATTTGTTCGTCTCCTAAAAAGATATCGGCAATTTCAGTTTGATAAATACAGGGATCGTAACTCAATTTTCTCGCTACATTAGTTACCCGCATCACTTCTGCTAAAATTTGTAAATGTTGCTGGGAACCAAACTGAATTTGTGGTAAATTAAAACTGTTTAAAAGCTTGAGCGCAAAAGCAATTAAAATCCCGCCAGAACTAGGCGGAGGATTAGTTAAGAGGACGCGAGAGCGATAATTTATTTGCAAAGGTTTACGCACAATTACGCGATAATTTTGCAAATCTTCGAGAGTGAGATATCCTCCTTTTTCTTGACAATCTTTAACTAATTGGTGAGCAATTTCTCCTTGATAAAATTCTTTTGCACCTCGACTAGCTAACTCAGTTAAAGTAGCCGCAAAATCTTTCATCACTAGCATTTCGCCAGCTTGTAAAAGTTTACCATTCGGAGCCGCAATTTTTTTTATTTCAGAATTAGAGAGAAAAATTGGCTTCAGTAAATTTAAAGCAAAAGCCGAAAAATCACTCATTTCAACGCCATTTTCAGCGTAATGAAGCGCAGGTTCAATAACGACAGAAAACGGTAATTTACCTAATTGTTGATGTACCTCAAAAACTCCAGCAAGATTACCAGGAACAGCCATTGAACCTAAACCGACATGAAAAATTTGGGTTTCGTCACCAAAATCGATTTCAATCGGATAAAAATCAAGGTCAGATAAAGGCTTTTTGCGACGAGGAGTTTGGCTAAAAAAGTCGAAAAGAAGGTTGCGATTATCGTGAGTATGTGCTAGGAGAAAACCACCACCAGCAGCCGAAGTTAAAACAGGTTCGACGACAAAGGAAGCTAACATCGCCGCCACTGCCGCATCAAAAGCATTTCCACCGAGAGTAAACATTTCTCGTCCGGCGGCAGCAGTTTTTTCATGTCCAGCCGCGATCGCCGCACCCCGCATTTTTGGCATCATTGACTAAGAAGTTGTGAGTTGAAATCAATAATTATAGCTCACAAATTAAGATAACCTGCTTCAGTCACTTTGGGAGGGAAAATTTTCTTGTTAAATGCGCTTGGTGTATCGTCAGAGCGATCGCGCACCAAGCGCGGTATACAGATATTTTAAACTTTATTTAACCTGAGATTCCTTAAAGAGCGCTATCAACTAGATCAAAGGAAAGGTTTTTTCTTCTACTTGTAATTTCGACACCTCTAAAAATTTAGCCAACGCAACATTAAACAAAAACGCCGGATTTCCCAACAGATAACGGCTTGCCAAACGTTTTGGTTCTCGGCACAGACGATATAGCCACTCCAAACCCAAATTAGCGATGAACGTCGGACAGTCAGGGACAATTCCTGCTAATCTGTCGATAACTGCTCCACCAGGCAAAATTGCATTTACTTCAAGTTGGTTGCGGTATTGTTGAATCCACTTTTCTTGAGTCGGCATTCCCATCCCAACGATGAGTATATTCGGTTGAAAACGGTTAATTTCCTCAATGATTTCTTGATTCTGCTGAGGATTTGCCTTGTCAAAGTAACCGTGATGTCCAGCTACGGAAATATTAGGATACTGTTGTTTCAGTTGTTCCTGAGCTTCTGCGACAATCTCCGGTTTGCTACCCAAAAGAAAAATTGAGCGTGATTGCTGGTTGCAAGAATCAAGTAATTCTGGCATCAGTTTCGAGTAAGAGGCGCGATACTGAATGGGTAATCTCAAACCCATAAATTCCAGTCCCTTCAAAATTCCACTTCCATCACAATGAGCTATTTCCGCGCTTTGCAAAAACTCGTAGAACCACGGCAATTGCATCGATAAGTTAAAGCTGTGTACGTTGTAGTTCGCTACCACAATCTGCTTATTTCTGTTACAAGCCGACTGAATGACATTAATGATGCCTTCAACTGTAATACAGGTGATGCGCCGCTCCAGAAGGTTTACTCTCAAGATCGGTAGAGTTTCTGGCTCGTTTGAGTATTCAGCTTGAGAAATAGAAGTGATAGATGAGATCATGCTGTTGCCCCTGTTTTTAAGTAAGTGATTCTTCGCTTGGTTTGATTTGGTCTTCTAGAGCCTCAGTGAGTTTGTCGGTGACTATTCCTTAAATTTACTGAAACACTAATTTAATCTGGCTAGATTCTGGCTTACGAGTAAGTTTAGCAAAACTCTCTAGGTAGGTTTTCTTACTGGAGAATGATTCTTTGCCAGTTTTGTTAGATCAATCTAGAGAAGGATTTGATGGGGAAGTCAGGCAATTAGAATATTCTCTAGCCCTTTCTCCGCGAAACTACTCACTGTTGAATATACTTAAGTACGATAATCGATCGACTCAGCTTTTGAGTACCCTTTTTTTTAAAGTTTCAATGAAGATCTGATAAAGTTTCAATGAATTATTGTCTTTGGCTTTCTTTTCTTGACAAATTCTTGTTTTGGTGATATAAGAATTTTATTTTCAAAAAGTAAATCAATCGAAAAACTAAAGCTCTTCACAAAAACTTGCATAAATTAAGCTTTTTTTTATTAAGAGAATAGACTATATTGGTCACAGAAAGATTGGTCTAGGTGTCTAAACTAGCCTTGCTGTGGTAAGTGAAGCTAAGTACAATCGACGTTAGTAAGTGCAGCAGAAGCTGAATGAGAGTTTGTTAGCTATTTACTATCGGTATGAACACTGATAACCAAGCCAAAACTTTTTCATTTATCAACCAACTTGGGTTCTAGGAGTTATTTCATGCTTGACGATCCCAAAGTCAGCGTAGTCATACCTGCATACAACATTCGCTCCTATATAGAAGATGCACTGATGTCTTTGGAGCGTCAGACATTGAAAAATTTTGAAGCGATCGCGGTAGATGATGGTTCTACTGATGATACCGCCGAGTTAATCAAACCATTTACCGAAAAGGATGCTCGTTTTCGCTTGTTACAAAAACCAAATGGCGGTTTGTCCTCAGCCCGCAACTACGGGATTCGCCATGCTCGTGCTGATTATATCGCGCTTTTAGACGGAGACGATCTTTACGAGCCAGAGAAGTTAGCAAATCATGTGGCTATCTTAGAGAAAAATCCCGATGTAGGAGTAGTTTACAGTGCTTCACGGGCAATTCGCGATGATGGTCGTCCGACTTGGATGCAGTTAAGCGGTAAACCCGTACACCCCGATCCACTGTTAGCATTATTGTGTAAAAATTTTGTCGGTCATGGTTCTAATGCTGTCTTCCGCAGTTGTATATTTGACGAAGTAGGGGAATTTGATGAGAGTTTGCGGAGTTCGGAGGATGTAGACTTTTGGTTACGGATAGCAGCAACGGGAAAATGGCGTTTTTATCGGGAACCGCAAGTTTTGTGTCGCTATCGAGTGCGTCCTTCGGGATTATCTTTTAATGTTGCACAAATGCAGCGATCGCACGAACGAGTTATCGAAGCTGCAACTCAACGTTCTCCAGAACGAGTTAAACCGATGTTACCCACAGCCCGCGCTCATATGTATCGCTTTTTGGCAAGATTGTCAATCACGGGTGGAGATGCGGCTGCTGCAAAAGCTTTTATCGACCAAGCATTAGCGTCTGATAGCTCAATTTTTTATCGCGATCCGCGATCGCTACTTACTCTGGTTGCGGTTTATCTTGCACCTCTAACTAAAGTAGCACTGCGGCGATCGCTCGGTTCCACAAATTCTCCCAAATAAACTCTATCCCAATAACACAAATTAGACTTGATTTAGATTACCGTTTATGAAAATTTGCTATCTAATTCAAACCCATAAAAACCCCGAACAAATTTATCGACTAATCCGCACAATCAAAAACGCAAGTTCTAACTCAACAATTATCATTAGTCATGACAATCGTAATTGTCAACTAGATTTAGCACCTCTAGCAGAATTTAACCAGATTCATCTCTTCATTCATCATGGAGGACGAGGTGACTTTAGTATGGTACAAAGTTATCTCGATACAGTCAAATGGCTCAGAGAAAACAAAATAAGCTTCGACTGGTTAATTAATCTTACTGGTCAAGACTATCCCATTAAACCAATCCCCCAAATTGAACATTTTTTAGCAAATACTAACTATGACGGTTTCTTAGAATATTTTCCCGTCATTTCGACCGAAAGTCAATGGAGCATTCAAGAAGGATACAGTCGTTACTTCTTTCAATATCAGCAAATTTCTCAGCAAGTATCTTCCACACAACAAAAAATACTTAAACCCTTAAAAATCATCAACTACTTACAACCATTAGTGAGAATTAACTTTTCTTATGACATTCGCTACGGAATTAAAAAAAATAATCCCTTCAACCAAGACTTTCTTTGCTATGGAGGTTCCTTTTTTTGTACCTTATCGCAAAAATGTGTGCAATATCTAGACGAATATACACAAAAAAATCCCAAATTTGTTGCCTATTATCACCAAGTTAGCGTTCCCGTAGAATCATTTATTCAAACTATCTTAATTAACAGCAAATCATTCAACTTAGCTAACGACTGCAAACGTTACTTTGACTTCACTAATAGCCGCGATGGAAGTCCTTGTCTTCTCAATACAAGCTACTATGAATCATTAAAAGAAAGCCAAGCTCATTTTGCCAGAAAACTCGATTTAGCGCAAGATCGAAAAATCTTCGATCTCATTGACGAGAACTTTCTCGCGACAGCAAACTTAACTTAAAAAAAATAGACAAAAGCACAATTGTTCACCAAGAACAATTAAATTTGAGTTAATTATTTCGCTAAAATCAATTTGGGTAAGAAACTTGAGTAACAAACCTTTAGTTAGTATTTTAATTAATAACTATAACTACGAAAAATTTATCGCTGACGCAATTGAAAGTGCGATCGCGCAAACTTATGCTAATAAAGAAATAATTGTTGTTGATGACGGCTCAACAGACAATTCCCGCCAAATAATCACAGACTACGAAAATCAAATAACTCCTTTATTTAAAGAAAATGGCGGACAAGCATCAGCATTTAACGCTGGTTTTTCCTTAGCTAAAGGAGAAATTATTATCTTTTTAGATAGCGACGATTTACTTTTACCTGAAATTGTTGAGCAAGTAGTACCAATTTTTCAAGAACAAACAGAAACAGCCAAAGTACAGTATCGACTGCAAGTAATTAATGGCGAAGGGAAACCAACAGGAGAGATTATCCCTCCTCGTGGGGCTAAAATGCCGAATGGAGACTTAAAACCACATCTGTTGAAATTTGCTAACTACGCTTGGCCGCCCACAACTGGTAACGCTTTTAGGAAAACAGCACTGCAAGAGATTTTTCCCATAGAAGAAAATATTTATCGAATTTCCGCAGATCGTTATCTAAATTGGTTAAGTGTAATGTTTGGAACAGTCGTTTCTTTGGAAACAGAAGGGGGTTTATATCGAGTCCACGGCAAGAATAATTATCGCTCCGAAGAACTAGATTTCAGTAAACTGAAACGAAGTTTAATTGTTGCTAGCAAAGTCCATGAGAAACGAAAAGAGCTATTTAAATCTCTTTATGGAATTGATGCTGACAAAGCCGAATCGAGAGATTTATTGTATTTAATTAATCGCATCATCTTTTTGAAATTAAATCCGCAAGATTATCCTTTTGAAGACAAATTATCGACCTTAAGTAATGATGGTATTCGTTTAGCCTTAGATTCTCCAGGCTATCATTGGTCAAGAAAAATCTTTCTGGCTTTTTGGTTTGCTTCAATGCAAGTTGCGCCGAAATCTGTCGCTGAGACTTTAGCCCGGAAGATGTATTTTCCTCAGAAAAGAGGTAAATTAACCAGTAAGCTACTAGCGATCGCGCGAAAATTTGGCTAACACAAGTTTCGTAATGCAATCAAACTCAGTGAGGAAAAGAAGATTCAGTGGAACCTTTAATCAGCGTAGTCATCCCAACTTATAATCGAGCCGATCTTGTGAAACGAGCAGTACAAAGTGCTTTGGCTCAAACAATTAGCGAAATTGAAGTTATTGTTATTATTGACGGACCTCATGAAGAAACTCGTCTTACCCTAGAAGAAATCGCAGATTCTCGCTTGCGAGTTATTGAAAAACAAACAAATCAAGGTTGCGCTGCGTCTCGGAAAGCGGGTATAGACGCAGCGAAAGGTAAATGGGTTGCTCATCTTGATGACGATGACGAATGGCTACCAGAAAAGTTAGCCAAGCAACTGAAAGCTGTGGAAAACTCAAAATATAAATATCCAATTGCGACTTGTTTTGTGATTACCAGAACGCCAAAAGGAGATTATATTTTACCTCGGCGAATCCTCAAGAAATCAGAACATATAAGTGAATATTTATTTGTGCGGAGTAGTTTTTTTCAGGGAGAAGGGTTAATCCAAGCCTCAACAATTTTCACCTCGAAAGAATTGTTAGAAAAAGTATTTCCCCAAGGACAAAGACACGACGATTGGGATTGGCTATTACGAGTAACTACTCTTGAAGGAGTCGGAATTGAGTTTGTTGAGGAACCGTTATCAATTTGGTATCTAGGGGAAAATCGTCAAAGTTTGAGTAGCTCGAAAAAATGGCGCTATTCATTTAATTGGATTCAAGAAAAACGAGATTTAGTCACACCGCGAGCTTATTCTTCATTTATTTTGGCAGAAATCAGTGCGAAAGCGGCGGCAAGTCGCGATTGGCAAGTATTTTTGTTGTTGCTGAAGGAGGCTTCGTGTTATGGAAATCCGAGATTGAAAGATGTTGGTTTGCATTTGGGAATGTGGGTACTGACTCCAGAGATCAGGAGAAAACTGCGAAACTTATTGAGAGGAAATAGTCAAGCGAATCAAGAGGGAAATAGCGCCGAAAAAGTTGAGAGTCGGGAATTAGAATTAGCTCAACAGCCGCAAAAAATCTCGCCAAATTAATATTTTTTTCAGGTAAATAAATTCAACTAAAGCTAAGTAAATGAACCGTAACTCGTTACTCAAAAGTGGGTTTTGGATTACCTACGGCGCGATCGCTACTCGGATTCTCGCTTTATTCAGTAATCTGATTCTCGCCCGCTTACTCCTACCGGAAGCCTTTGGTGTCATTGCTGTTGCCTATATTTTTTGGGCTTTTGTCAACTTATTCACCCAAGGTACCGCCGGAGACTTTCTCGTTTATAAAGGACTCGAAGACGAACGTTATGTCAATACAACTTATACAATAAGTATCATTATTGGCTTAGTTTTGGCTTTGGGAATGGTCGCAATCTCTCCTTTAGCCGCTAGCTTTTTTGCTGTTCCTAGTTTAGTTTGGATTTTAGCGATTTTTGCGGTTAACTTTCTGCTTTCTTCAATCCACGCTGTCTATGTCGGGGTTTTGAAGCGGCGAATGCAGTATCGGGCGATCGCGAATACTTATTTAATTGCTTCTTTGATCCGGGTTTTAGCGACTACGGGCTGTGCTTTAGCTGGGTTAAGTTTTTGGTCTTTTGCGATCGGTGATTCTGCTTATTGGATCGGCATTTGTATTTTAACTCGTCGTTATGTAAAAATGAAATTTCGCTTCCAAATTGATTCTCAAGCAAAAGCCGAAGTGCTATCTTTCTGTTTGGGTGCGACTGGTTCTAGTTTAGGATTTTATGTTAACTCTAACTGCGATAACTTTGTCATCGGTAGACTTCTGGGCAGTACCAGTCTAGGTTACTATAATTTTGCTTACCAATTGACAATGGCGTTGAATACGATTTTGGCGCAGATTATGAGTCAACTGGGAATGTCAGTTTTTGCTCAACTAGAAAACGATAAACAACAAGAAAAAGCTTTATTAAATGTTGTCGAGCAAATTGCTTTTTTAGCAGCGCCTGTATTCAGTTTATTTTTCTTGGTTATTGACGAACAAGCGATTACTTTAATTTTCAAAGAAAAGTGGATTCCGGCAACTCCAGTAATTCCTTGGTTGTTAGTTTTTGCTTATTTCCGACTAATTAATAATGCTTTATTTAATATGTTGTCGGCAAAAGGTAAGCCTGGAGTGAATGCGAGAATGAATTTACAAATTGCGCCGATCGCGGTTTTAAGCTTTATTATCGGTGCTTGGGAGGGAGGAATTGTCGGAGTCAGTATTGCTGTCGCGATCACTTTAGGTATATTTGGGACGATTTACGGTTGGTGGATTGGCTGTCGCGAAATGAAGTGGCCCCTATTTAAATTTTTAGTTCCTACCATCGTCCCTGCTTTAATTGCTTTACCAGCTATTTTCCTCTCTTTGCAGTTGGGCGAAATGTGGCAACCATTTGTTTTTGTCCTTCTTTATTTGGTTTTTGTGCGTTTAGCGATCCCACGGCAATTTGCTAACTATCAATCTTTATCAATGCGGGCGCTGAAAAAGTTATCGGAGAAGTTGAAACGTTCTCAGTAACTTTTTTTGAGGTCACAAGAAGAAAATTAATTTAAGATCGAATTTAAACAGTAACAGATTTGAATGCTGAACTCGACTAAAAATCAATCTAGGGTAGCGAAAGATAGCTTTAAACTTACAGATTTATCATTTCCCGAAAAAATTGTTTATTGGACAATTGTGTTAACTCCTGTTTGGTGGTTATCAGGGGTACAAACTCTGTTGTATCCAGGAGTAGCAGCAGGGTTGTTGGTGTATAAATTTGACCTAGATAAGCTGACGCGGCGATCGCTACCGATCTCGGCTTGGGCTTGGTTGCTGATGTCTATGGCGATGCTGATTACCGCGATGTTGGGGCTGAATCAAATGGGATTCAGCATTATGAAAGCTGCTTCGACGATTGTTACTTTCTCCAAAAGCTACTTTCTGATTTTTTGTTGTTTCACAATTCCTTTTTGGCATCAAATTCGCTTGCAGGTAGTCACACGGGCTGTAGCTTGGCTTTCGGTTGGTTATGCAGTGGCGATCGCGATCGAACTGGTAATGTTAGTCGCTGGACTCGGCGATATCGTCATTTTACCGCCGTTGGCACGAGCAATACCTGGAGATAAACTCAGCCTTTTAGTCGGATTTGCTTATGTGCAACCCTTTTTCGGCATTCCCTTACCCAGAACAGCCCTTTATACCCCCGATCCGCCCATTTTAGGAGCTTGTTCCCTGTTAGGACTATTTATCTGCCTGGGAGAAAGCGACACCCGTCTGCGTCGGTGGGCAGTATTCGGTAGCGCGATCGCCCTCGCCATTAGTCAAAGTCGGATCTCCTGGGTTTCTTGTCCGATGGTATTCTTTATTATCGCTGTTTTCCGTAGTAGTTCGATGCGCCAAACTTCTCTGTGGGGAATCTCTTTTACCTCTTTTCTCTGCGGTATTTTAGGCTTAACTATCAGTGAATTAATTGGCATCCCGCTAGGAGTCTTTACCAGCGCTCGTGCCGAATCTTCCTCAGACAGAGAACTCGTAGTTAGTAAAACCTTAGAAGCTTGGCAAGACAAACCTTGGTTAGGGTGGGGCGTGATTAGAGGTTCAGTGAAATGGCATACTTTCGATATTGCTCTGGGTTCTTTTTCTACATACGCTTCGGTGCTTTATTTACATGGAATTTTTGGTTTTGTTTTCTTTATTTTTGCTTTGGCTTCTAGTTTATGGAACTTTTGGAAACCTGCTCTCGGTGGCAATCCTGATGCTAAACGAGGCTTTGGGACTTTGATCGCTTTATACTTACTTTGTCAAGGAACTCCTTTAAGCTGGATGACTGTCTATTTTTGGTTTTATTATCTTTGGTTAGGCACAATTCTGGCAGAAGAACAACAAAAGCATCCGAAAATATCTCGTTGGGAAGATTTGGCTGTGAAAACTTGGTAGCAAGTTTGTGGATTTACTCAAATTATTGTCATTATCTCTGGTACTATGTCGAAACTAAATCATCCAACTTTGAAAGCTCTTGCTGAAGTTTATTTCGCACTGAAACGTCAGTTTTATCAGTTACGTTATCCGAATTTATCCTTGGCTGAGACAGTGCGGATCAAAGGTTCGCTGAAAGTTGCTGGGAGTGTGAAGGTAACTATCGGTGCGGGAAGTCGTTTGGGAAAAACTGTGAAAATTTTTGGTTCGGGAGCAGTGACGATTGGGAGTAATGTCTCTTTAAATGGTTGTTGGATTGGCTGCCAAAATTCAATTTCGATTGGCGATGAATGTTTGATTTCCGATTGTTATTTGTTGGATACAGATTACCATAATTTAGAGCCACACTTACGCCATTGTCCTCCTGGAGCAAAAGTTACCGCACCGATTATTATTGAGCGTAATGTTTGGGTAGGTGCAAATGCGACAGTTCTTAAAGGAGTAAGCATTGGCGAAGATAGCGTAGTTGGTTTGGGTAGCGTTGTCCGCAAAGACGTACCTCCTGGAGTCGTTGTAATTGGTAATCCTCAACAAATTGTTAAGCATTTTCAACGCCAAGATGCGGTTGAATAAATAAAAATTCTCGTGAGGAAATTCAGTAATTTTCAGGATTATAATCACTGATAGTGAATTTATCTGAAGTTAGAAAAGTTACAGGTAGCGATCGCTATTGATAACTTGACTTCGGGGTAGTAAACTCTAGAGAGCGGAAAATCAAGTTTACAATAGAAGAGAAAGTTTAACTGAAAACTGATTCGTCAGCATCTTTAAGTTAGGGGGTAGCTTGGCGAGACTAGGAAGCATCACGCGATCGTGTTTATATGAAAAAGATAGCTGCTATTGCGCTGAGACATTGGAAATTTTTAGCGGTATTTAATTTATTTGTGATCGCCGCTACCGCAGCGAAGATCGTTACTTACGATCCAATTTGGACTGCAAACGGACAAATGATTTTGCCCGATTCGAGCAGTAGTTTAGATGCTAGTCTGGGGACTTTAGGTTCCTATCGAGCCGGAGACTTAGCTTTTTCTAGTTCTGTTAACCCTCTCAAAGTGCAGATTTCGATCCTGACTAGCGATGCACTGATGGAGCGGGTTTGGGAAAGAGATCCTGAAAAAGAGAATTTTTCTAGTGTTGACTCTTATAAATATTTATTTAATTTCTCTCCGAAAGAACAATCGACAATTATTTGGTTTAGTGTGACGGCTCCGACTCCAGAAATAGCCAAAGAGCGATCGCTAATTCTGATCGATGAGTATCAAAAACGCCTCAATCAACTCCGTAAAGCTGACAGTAGCGCCCGCACCCAATTTTCTCAAAAAGAATTAAATCAAGCACAACAAAGACTGCAACAAGCACAGAATGATCTCGCAGAATTTCAAAAAGCTTCTGGATTGGTCAGCAGTGAAGCCCAAACTTCGGAAATTGTGGGTAACATTAGTCAACTTGCCACGGCTAAGTCCCAGGCTGAAGCTCAAGCAGAAGCTAGCCAAAGCAAAGTTCAAGCTTTATCAAGTCGCTTGGAAATGATGCCTCAGCAAGCAGTTCGTTCCCTCGGACTCAGTGAAAACCCAGATTATTTGGCAGTTCGCAATCAATTAACTCAGTTAGACAGCCAATTAGCGGAAACGAGAGTCATTTTTACCGACGCAAGTCCAGTAGTCCAAACTTTACTGGAAAAGCGAGAGGCTTTGCGCGAACAACTACAAAAATATGTCGCTCAAGCGGCGACTGAAACTAATATTGACCCTTCGGTTAGTAGTGGGGCTGAAGGACGGGCGGCTTTGATTCAAGAATTAATTTTGGCTGAAAGTGAAGCTGAAGCCGAAAGACAAAGAGCGAAGGAACTGGAAACTAAAATTGCCAGCTTAAATCAAGATTTGAAAGCAATTCCCGAAGGACAAGCTCGCTTACAAGAACTGAGAAGACAGTACGAAGTTGCCGAAGGAATCTATAAAGGTTTAGTGGCTCAAGTTCAACAAGTTAATCTGGATGCTTTTGATGCTTATCCAAATGTGCAAGTCCTCGACCCCCCGACGGTAGATCCCTATCCCGATGGTCCAAAAGTTAAGTTAGCAGCGATCGCGGCTTTTATGGCTTCATTAGTTGGTAGTATCGCCTTAGCTTTACTCTTAGAGGGACGCAATCCTCTCTTGAGTCCCAACGATTTACAAGATGTTAAATTCCCCATTGTCGTCAGAATTCCGGAACTCAAGCATCCTCGCATTAAGTTGGAAACTTCCACCGAAACCGAATTGGAGTTTCAACGATTAGCTTCGGCAATTAGTTTACAGCCGTTGAATAACCGTCGTTTAATTATTACCAGTGCGATCGTTGATGAAGGTAAAACCACGATCATCGTCGGACTAGCTTCTGCTCTAGTAGACTTAGGCTTTCGGGTACTTTTAGTTGATGGAGATTTTCGTTTAGCCACTTTAAGCCGTCGCTTGGGATATGCAGAACCGACTACCGAAGAACCGATACAGTTACATCCCCGTTTGGATTTATTACCGACAAAACCCCAAAAAGGCAAAATTATTGAACAAGTCACACGAGGTGGCAAATTTGAGCAAACTTTGAGTACGGCTCAAGCTCAAAGTGAATACGACTACATTTTAGTAGATAGCGCTCCTGTCTCTCTAACTAGCGAAACGGCGCTGATGGTTAATTACATTCCTAATGTTTTGTTTGTCGTCCGTCCGGGAATTAGTAAACGGAATGCTGTTAACGATAGTCTCGACCAACTCAAGCAACATAATGCTCAATTGTTAGCTTTGGTTGTTAATGGTGCAGAAACTCAATCTCGACAATATGCTTATCGTCAGGGGAATTCTTTAACCTAAATTAGTTATGCGACGTAGAAAAGTTATTAAATTAGCAGCTTCGAGTGCAGTAGCAACAATTCTTTTAGATACCACTTCTAGACATCAAGTAACAAACCTGTCTACAAATCAAACTGTGAGATTTAATGCTCACTTAGCTGCGGCAGCAGATGCGATCGCGGCAACAATTGCTGTAGATTGGAGCAAAAAGTTAGCCGAAGCAACAACCTTTACTTTTGGTTCCAACGACTACGAAATTACTCTGGTGAAAAATGCTACTGATGCAGTCTTCCAGCGCCGCTTATCTCAGTTAAATATTCAGTTAATTAGAATTCACCATTTCGATCTCTGCGAACGTTGGTCGAATCAAGCAACAAAAACTTGGGATGAAGCCAAAATTAAAACTTGCTTTGACGCTTCTTATCCTCAAAATCCCACGATTATTCAAAATATTCCTCATCCGCCGAGTTGGATGAAAAAAAATGAGCAAGGTTTGCTCGATCCTTCCGAACATGAAAATTATGCAGCTTTCTGTGCCAAATTAGTCGAAATTCTCAACCTACGTCAACAGCGACAAATTCGTTATTGGGAACCAATCAATGAACAAGATGTTCCTTACCAAAAAGCAGGTAAACTCGATCAACTTTGGAAACTATACAATCAAGTCGCTACGGCGATGAAAGCTCAAGATTCTACGATTAAAGTTGGCGGTCCGGTTTTAACTTGGGATAATCCTCGGATTCTGGTTCCCTTTCTCGAAGCTTGCAAAGCTAATGTGGATTTTATTTCTTGGCATCGTTACGGTAGCGGCGATGCTAACGCTCCTACCGAGAAAATTATGTCCTATACCCCTAAATATGGGCAACAAGTACGACAATTTCGCGAAATTGCGCGAAAGTATGTTCCAGAGCGCAATTTACCATTATTGTTAGGAGAATATAACATCAATTATTCCTGGAAATCTGGAGAAAATCGCCAAAATACTCACGTAGGTGCAGTTTGGTTTGCATCGGTGCTGAAACATCTCGCCGAAGCAGGTATTGAAATGGCAACTTCTTGGCATTTGAAAGACGGAATTTATGGGATGATCGACCCAGAGAATAATTTCCGACCTGCGGCGAATGTTTTTGCTTGGGCGAATAAATATTTGGTTGGTGAAGTAATGAGTGCCGATAGCGACCATACTTTTGTTGAAGCAATGGCAGTGGTACAATCTGATGAAACGCGATCGCTACTACTCCTCAACAAATCAGACCGAGTTGCTCGACTTAAGATTCAAGGAAAACCAAACAATTTTCATTCTCCCAGTTTAGCGATCTTTTCCCTCGATGCTGATGGGACAAAAACTTCGACCCTAGCGACAACTATCCTCGAACAAGAACCGCTAATCTTAAAACCCTATTCCCTAGTTTTGTTACGTTTTCCTACGAGTTAAACTAACACCACTGACTATAGCTAAGTGAGAAACTGAGATTGTAGCCTTCAAATCAAACTGATTGGCGATCGCCATCGAGACAGATCTAAAATAATCGCCTAAACTTTAATTAAAATATCTCTCAGGTGGGACAATAGGTAAATCCGATTATGCTTAAGCTGTCTGGTTATAAGATTTTTAGCAAAATTTCCGAAAGCCGGAACTCGATTGTTTACCGAGGAGAGCGAGAACGCGATCGTCTTCCAGTCATTCTGAAAGTTCTTAATCGAGATTACCCAATTCCCCAAGAACTTACTCGCTATAACACTGAGTATAACCTAACTGCCAATCTTAATATCGACAACGTAGTCAAAACCTACGAGCAAAAAAAATATCGTAATTCACCAGTCTTAGTTACCGAAGATTTTGGTGGCGAATCTTTAAATAAATTACTAAAAAAGCAAATATTTACTCTCCCCTACTTTCTAGAAACTGCTATTAAAATCACTGAAATTTTAGCCCAAATCCATACAAAAAATATTATTCACAAAGATTTAAATCCTTCTAATCTAGTCTTAAATATCGAAACCCACACCCTAAAACTAATTGATTTTGGGATAGCGACAATTTTAAATCGAGAAAATCCGACTATTTCTCATCCTAATGTTCTCGAAGGTACCCTTGCTTATATCTCCCCAGAACAAACCGGGAGAATGAATCGTTCTTTAGATTATCGTAGTGATTTTTATTCACTCGGCGTTACCCTATATGAATTAATTACTCACCAACTCCCTTTTCAAACCAGCGATGCAATGGAATTAGTTCACTGTCATCTAGCCGTAATTCCCACACCACCACACCAAATTAAACCAGAAATTCCTCAAGTAGTTTCAGATATTATCATGAAACTATTAGCCAAAACTGCTGAAGAAAGATATCAAAGTTCATGGGGAATTAAAGCCGACTTAGAAAAGTGTCTCCAACAGTTAAAAAAATCTACTAAAATCACTAAACTTACTTTAGCTAAAGATGATATCTCTGACAAATTTCAAATCCCCCAAAAACTTTATGGAAGAAAAGCAGAAATTCATACATTATTAGCAGCCTTCGACCGCATAAGTGTAACTCCAGAAAGTTCATCAACAACACTAAAAACAAATATCTACTCTGCCCAAGAAATTAATAACTCTAAACCTGAAAAAGCCAAAGTAGAAATGATGTTAGTCGCTGGTTATTCAGGAATCGGTAAATCAGCTTTAGTCGCCGAAATCCACAAACCAATCACTCGTTCTAGAGGTTACTTTATTGCTGGAAAATTCGATCAATTTCAACGTAATATTCCTTATTCAGCAGTTGTCAGCGCCTTTTCCGGTTTAGTACGACAATTATTAACAGAAAGCGAAGCCCAGCTAAAAATCTGGCAAGAAAAACTTGTTCAAGCTTTAGGACAACTCGGTCAAGTTATTATTGATGTAATCCCAGAAGTTGAATTAATTATTGGTAAGCAACCACCTGTCCCAAAATTAGGAGCAACCGAATCTCAAAATCGCTTTAACTTAGTGTTTTTGAACTTCTTGCGCGTCTTTTGTCAACCGAAACATCCCTTAGTTATTTTTCTCGACGACTTACAATGGGCAGATTCAGCTACGCTAAAATTGATTCAATTAATTATGACCGAAGTTGGCTTAGAATATCTATTTTTGATTGGCGCTTATCGAGATAACGAAGTCAACGCTACTCATCCTTTAACAACTACAATTGATAATATTCTCCAAGCTGGGGCGACAATTAATCAAATTACTTTAGCACCTTTAGAATTAGAACATATTTGTCACTTAATTGCCGATACTTTACACAGCGATAGTTCTACCGTTCAACCTTTAGCAGAATTAGTAGTTCGGAAAACCGAAGGCAATCCTTTTTTCGTTAATGAATTTCTGAAAACGTTGCACGCCGAAAATTTAATTACATTTAATCCTCAACAAGTAACGGAAAATAAACGCTCCTGGTGGCAATGGAATATTGAACATATCCAAGCAATGGATATTACCGAAAATGTAGTCGAGTTAATGATTGGGAAGCTGAAAAAATTACCTCGATCTACTCAAAAAGTTTTACAATTGGCTGCTTGTGTTGGTGCATCTTTTGAGTTATCAACTATCGCAATTATTTCTGAACAATCGCCAACCACAACTTTTGAAAATTTATTAGTAGGAATTCAGTCAGGCTTGATTTTACCTATTTCTGAATTAGATGTCGAATTATTAATTCAAGAACATAAATTTTTGCACGATCGCGTCCAACAAGCAGCTTATGCTTTAATCGATGAAGGACAGAAAACCGCAGTTCATTTGCAAATTGGGACTTTGTTGCTGGAAAATCTAGACCAACAGACAATGGGGAAGCAAGCTACGCCTAGCGTCTCCACAACGAGAAGCATAGCATCCTCAAAGGCGATCGCTGATAAAATTTTCGATATTGTTAAACATCTCAACATCGGTGCTGTTCTCGTCACTAATCAACAAAAAAGAGACGAAATTGCTCAATTAAACTTAATTGCAGGTCGCAAAGCCAAATCTTCCACTGCTTATACTGCTGCTGTAGAATATTTTTCTGCGGGTATAGCCATGTTAGCTCAAGATTGTTGGACAAATCAATACGAATTGACCCATTCTTTACACGAAGAAGCAGCCGAAGCCGCCTATTTGTGCGGTAATTTTGATTTAATGGAACAACTGGTCGAAGTTGTTTTACAACAAGGAAAAACAGTTCTCGATCAAACTAAAGTTTATGAAGTAAAAATCCAAGCCTACGCTGCTCAAAATAAACTTTTGGAAGCAGTTAATACAGCTTTAGTTATTCTCAAATTATTAGGCGTAGAATTTCCGGAAAAACCAACCCCAGCATATTTAAACCAGGAACTAGAAAAAATAAATTTAAAATTAGTTAGCAAAAATACTCAAGATTTAGTTGAACTGCCAGAAATGTCTGACCCAGATAAGCTAGCAGCAATGCGAATTTTATCTAGTGTTTGGGCTTCTACTTATTTGGGAGTTCCTGAGTTAATGCCTCTAAATGTTTTGCAACAAGTAAATTTATCTTTAGATTACGGAAATACAACTATTTCAGCTTTTTCTTATGCTACTTATGGCTTAGTTTTATGTGCTTTTGTCGGCGATTTTGATTTAGGTTATCAGTTTGGTCAGTTAGCTTTGAAAGTAGTCAACAAGTTTCATGCTAAAGAATTGGAAGCGAAAACTTTTGAAATTGTTAATTCTCACGTTCGACATTACAAAGAACATATTAATAACTCTTTAAAACCTTTACTATTAGGTTATCATAGTGGGATTGAGACTGGCGATCTAGAATTTACTGGTTACTGTGCTTACTTACATTTTTCTTATGCTTATTTTTGCGGTAAGGAATTAAATAATTTACAAACAGAAATGCTAAATTACTGTTTAAATCTGCAAAAATTAAAGCAACAAACGGCTTTAGGCTATTTGCAAATTTATCGGCAAGCAGTGCTGAATTTGCTGGGAAAAACTACCTCTACTTATCGTTTATTAGGTGACGCTTACAATGAAGAAATTCAGTTACCTATTCAACAAAAAAATAATGATTTAACGGCGATAAACTACTGTCATTTGAATAAATTAGTTTTGTGTTATCTATTTGAAAATTATTCAGAAGCAGTTGAAAATGCTAATCTCGTCGAAACTTATCTTGACGCAGTACCCGCTTTAATTTTTGTTCCTATTTTCTATTTTTACGACTCTTTAACGCAATTAGCAGTTTATCCAGACCAAAACCAATCTACACAAGAAAAAATTCTTGAAAAAGTAGCAGCTAATCAAAAAAAGTTACAGGAATTGGCGCATCATGCACCGATGAACCACTTACATAAATATGAGTTAGTAGAAGCCGAAAAAGCCCGAATTTTAGAGCAAAAATGGGAAGCTACTGAATTATACGAAAGAGCAATTCAAGGAGCAAATAAAAATAATTATATTCAAGAAGAAGCTTTAGCTTATGAGTTAGCAGGAAAATTTTATTTAACTCAGGGTATGGAGAAGTTTGCTCAAAATTACTTGACAGAAGCAAGATATTGTTATTTGACTTGGGGTGCAACAGCAAAGGTAGAATATTTGTCAGCAAAATATCCGCAATTAGAAGATGTAGGAGCTTCTGCTAAAAATAAAGCAACAATTGATACAAAAACTACTGTTCTTAGCAGTGATTCTAATTCTTGGGAAACTTTAGATCTCGCTACTGTAATCCAAGCTTCTCAAGCAATTTCTGGAGAAATATTCTTAGATAAATTACTAGCTAAACTCATGAAAATATGTATCGAAAATGCGGGAGCGCAGAAGGGTATTCTTTTAATGGCTGTTAAAGGAAACTTACTGAAATATGCTACTGCATCGGTAGATCGAGTTTCATTAGTAGTCCAAGATTCTCCTTTTATTGATGATTGCCGAGATGTACCAGTTTCAGTCATTAAATATGTTGAGCGATCGCGCGAAAACGTGGTTTTAAATAATGCAGCCGTAGAAGGACAATTTATAGATGATGCTTACATTTCTCATCAGAAGTTAAAGTCATTATTATGTACTCCAATTGTTAATGCTGGAAAACTAATTGGCATTCTTTATTTAGAAAATAATTTGACTGTAGGAGCTTTTACTGCTAATAGGTTACAAGTTTTACAAGTGCTTTCTTCTCAAGCAGCTATTTCTCTTGAAAATGCGCTTCTCTACGCTAATTTGGAAGAGAAAGTGGCAGAACGTACTCAAGAAATTAAACAAAAAAATCGCCGTTTGTCGGAAACTTTAAAAGAATTACAGCGTACCCAAACTCAGTTGATTCAAACTGAAAAAATGTCTAGTTTGGGACAAATGGTGGCGGGTTTAGCTCATGAATTAAATAATCCAGTAAACTTCATTTCTGGTAATATTAATTATTCGCGAAATTATTTTCAAGATTTGTTGAAATTGCTAAAAGTTTATCAAGAAGAGTATCCTCAAACTAATGAGCGTTTGCAAGAAATTATTGAAGAAATTGATTTAGAATTTTTGCAAAAAGATTTCTTGAAAGTTCTTAATTCAATGGAAAATGGCACAGATAGAATTCGCAATATTGTTTCAAGTTTGCGGAGTTTTTCGCGCTTAGATGAATCAGAAATGAAGTCTGTCGATCTTCATGAAGGGATTGATGCTACTCTGAATTTATTGCAACATCGCTTACGCAGTAAACCGGGACATTTTCAAATTGAAGTTGTTAAGGAATATAGTGAAATTCCTCGGTTAAAGTGTTATGCTTCTCAATTGAATCAGGTATTTATGAATTTAATTTCTAATTCTATTGATGCGATAGAATTAACTAGGAATTCAGCAACTAAAGAAGCAGAGATTTCGCAAGTTCCGACAATTAAAGTTTCTACTGAATTAACTGCTGTTGAGACAGTAAAAGTTACGATTGTTGATAATGGTTGTGGAATGACTAAAAAAGTACAGGAGAAGATTTTTGATCCTTTCTATACGACTAAACCTGTAGGATCTGGTACTGGTTTAGGTTTAAGTGTTGCTTATTCAATTGTTGTCGATCGTCACGGTGGGAAAATTAGCTGTACTTCTACACCAATGCAGGGAAGCAAGTTTATGCTGGAAATTCCTCTGAAAGTAAAGGAAATAAAAGATCGGCAAAAAGAAAGATTTGGTCAGAGTCTAGTTTAGTTATAATTGAGTTAAGAATCTAAATTTTATTTCGATGAATAATCCATTAGTTAAAATAGTATTAATTATCTTTTTACTTTTACTTATTTTTGCTCCTTTTGCGGGTTTAGCTCCTTTGTTATTAATGATTTTGGTTTTAGGAGTAGGATGGGGAGTTTTGTTGCTGCTAAAAACTTTGTTTTTCGGGAGCGCAGATAGCTCCTCGAAGCGAATATAAAAGATAAATATTTGAGGTTTTTTTGGTATTTTTTCTTGACAAGAGTTACTCAATCAGGAGCGATCGCCTTTTTTGCATCAATACACTAACTCAAACAATTTTCTGTAGCGAAGAACACATAATTGTTAACTAAAGCCAAAATTTACCGAAGCGGAAAAGAGAAGCACACAACATTTGTTAAAGTAATTCCAGCTAAGAAAAGAATCTAGTCAAGGAATAACCGCAAAACAATGACCGAGACAGCCTTAGACCAACTGTGTGAGTTAGGATTAAGAGCGATCGCGCTAGACGCAACAGCTTTTGAACAAATACAAACTCTTCCTCTCAACAATCTTACCGCACTGCTATTTGCTTTAATTGCTGGATTCTCTCAAGCAGTCGGTCAAGCAATTGTCCTCTTTATCAACCGCGTCAAACCACTTCGCTTTCTACTTAGTTTACTAATCGCCGCTTTATTATACGTTTTTAGCTACATCTTCTGGGCGCTAAGTACCTGGATTGCCGCGATCATTCTGTTTGCGAAATACCCTTCGGTAGTCTTTATTGCACGTACTTTAGGACTTGCTTATGCACCTTTGAGTTTCAGTTTCTTAGTCGCACTACCTTATTTAGGCATTCCCATCTCCGTTATCCTCTCAGTCTGGAGTTTTTTAGCCTTTTTAACGGGATTAAAAGCATTAGGCTTAGGAATTTGGCAAGCTTTCTTTTGTGCTGCATTAGGTTGGGCAGTATTTCAACTCTCCCAGCGTACCATCGGTCGTCCGATAACGTGGCTTGGTAATTGGCTAGAAAATTCCGTCGCAGGGGTAAAATTAGTCACAGATCTCAAAGCGATCGAAGAAGTCGTTGAAACCGGATGGGAAAAAACTCAAGTAAGTCCAGGAAAAAATTAGGAGAACTGGAGAAAAGGAGACAGAAAAAACTGGTAAACTGACAACTAATTAACTTTAAGCCCAAATTTGGTAACTACCAACCTCAAACTTCAATTTTCTCCCTTATAATCATGATTTTTTCGGTACTACCCGTTTGGTTATCGCCAGCTTATCAAATTTTTGTTCATAGTTGGCAACTGCTAGTAGATTTGTTGGCGATCGCCGGAATCGCTATTATCTTCGCCGCTTTACTCTCACCCCTAGAAGCCCTCGGTTGGTGGGCTGGTTGGTATGGTGACTCAGTAAAAACTAATATCGACCCAGGAACTTTAGCTAAACCTTTACCACCTCAAACCGAAGTTGCTCGTTATGTGATCTATCTCGATGGTATCGGTCAAGCGGAATCAGAATATTTCCCCACCGTAGCTGAATTTATCTCCCATTTAGCAACTCATTTACCAGATAATATTCTCATTATTCAAGGCTTAATCACCTATTCACCGATTAACCGCCCCTTAACCAAAGGCAGAATTCTCTCCTTTTTTTGGCGTTTAGCAGACCGCTTACAAACTTCTAAATCTACAGGCATTTTCGGAGCTTTAATTGCTGCGACAATCAATATTCGTAACACCTTAATTGTCACTGTTTCTGCTGACCAACGCTACGGTCCTATTTATAACCAAGGAACCGCACAAGTCATGTATAACAGTTTAATTTCTCACGGTTATCCGCGAGATAGCGGGGTACCAATTACTCTCGTCGGTTACAGTGGCGGCGGACAAATTGCTATGGGTACAGCACCTTATTTAAAACAAGCTTTAGCTGCACCAATTGAAGTAATTTCTATCTCCGGGGTTTTAAGCGGGAATATCAATACTTTAGAATTAGACCATCTTTATCATCTTGTTGGCGAAAAAGATTTAGTCGAAAAAGAAGGTGCAATCTTTTTTCCGCGACGCTGGCAAATTTTTTCTTTATCTTATTGGAATCGAGCGAAAAAAGAAGGAAAAATTAGTTTTATTTCTTTAGGTGCTGTCGGTCATAATGGGGCTGGGGGTCCTTTTGATCCGAATCACTTTCTGCGTGATGGTCGCAGTCATTTGCAGCAAACTGTTGAGTTGGTTGCAGACATTATTCAAGGACGACTAACTCGTCAAACAAATTCTGAAACCTAAAAAAATACTGCCGTTTTTTGACGACAGTATTGAAAAAAAGAGGTGAATAAGTTCCTAATTTACCAAAGTGCGCGGATCGCAGGTTGAACTTGTTGACGTTCTTGTCTTACTTCTTGTACTTCTTCACGGACTTCAACTCGTTCGCGGACTTGGGGTGCAGCCGTTCTTTGTCTGACTCTGGTTTCTTCTTCAACTACTACTCGTTGACGAACTGTTCCTGTTTGTTGTTGTGTCTCGACTCTGGTTTGGGCTGCACGAGTACGCATTCTCATTTCAAGTGCTGCACTACTAGATTCCGAAACTTGTACCGCCGAACGTCCTGCAAGAGTTACATCTTGGGCGATATAAACCATGTCGCCGTCTTCTTCCATTCCTCGAACGGTAAAGACAACATCCATTTCTCGTCTTAATCCGAGGTCGATCTGATCGAGTTTAGAAATCTTGATATCTTTTAAATCGCCATCTTCAGTTCTGATTCGGACGATGTTACCCACGATGTCTTCGATCTTACCTTCGATCATCATGGTTTCACTTTCGCCTAACTGACTGATAAGCTGATTGTTAGGAGTGGAAACATCGGGAAGGGCGATCGCTGCTTCTGTTGCTCCTAGGGAAAGCAGTGCAGCTAATCCGATTTTGGTGATAATTTGATGTTTTAACATCCGTTCGCTACCTCACATCTACAATTTTTTCAGACGCAATCGATCTTTTCAAAGATTCACACCGATTGGCGGGGTAATACCTACACCTTTCGTGGCGATCGCGTCTTTTCCTGAACTAAATTGACAGAACTAATTTTACTTAACTCTATTTGCTAATTTAGCTCCGGATCAATATAGCATAATTTATAAAAGCTAATAGTTTATTTTTAGCTGGAACTTTAACTGCGAACATCTACCCTAGGAGAGGAGTCTAATATTTTAGTTAAATTGGAAAATTTTCTCAGAACTTAAAAATGATGGGAATGGTAACTCGTAAAAATAAATTGAAGAATTTTCTCTTGCTTTGTGGTTATGCAGCGATACCACTAATTCTTTTCTCCCCCCAGGTAGAAGCCTCACCAACTAATTTAAATCGCGATCTCGCCAGTAACAATGTCCTAACTGGAATCGAAATACCGGAAACCAGCATCCCTGAATTACCACCTCTGGGTGAAGCTGACGCATATCTTCCGGTTTCGGTTGTGACTCGTTTGGTGATTAAATTGCGATCGCGCCGCGTTTATGTTTATCAAGGTACAAATGAACTTGTCAGTTATCCGATCGCAGTTGGTAGGGCTGGCTGGGAAACTCCTACAGGTAGTTTTCAAGTCATGCAAAAAATGCGCGATCCGGTTTGGGAACATCCGTTGACGGGTGAGTTAGTTCCTCCAGGATCTCGTAATCCTTTAGGCGATCGCTGGATTGGTTTTTGGACAGATGGAACTAATTATATTGGCTTTCATGGAACTCCTAATGAGGAACTCGTCGGACAAGCGGTTTCTCACGGCTGCATCCGAATGTTGAATCAAGATGTCCGGGCTTTATTTGAAAAGGTAGCTGTCGGAACTCCGGTGATTGTCGAACCTTAATTTAGTTACTAATTATTCTTAGTTTCTCCTGAAAAAATAACTCATAATGACGGAAAATATTCAAGTCAAAGTTAAACTTTTCGCTGCTTATCAAGAAGCATATAACTTACCCGAATTAAATTTACAATTCCCTCCTCAAACCCCAGTTTCCACTGTTTTAGATCGTTTACTCTCCGAACATCCTGAACTCGAAAAATGGCGCGATGTTACTCGTTTCGGGATTAATTTACAATTCGTCGAACCAAACCAACTTTTGCAAAACGGAGATGAAGTTGTCTTGATTCCTCCGGTTAGCGGTGGCTGATTTTCAGTGAACAGTGAACAGTGAACAGTTATCAGTTATCAGTTATCAGTTATCAGTTATCAGTTAATAGGATCTCGTATCCTAATCACCAATCACCAGTCCCCAATCACCAGTCCCCAATCACCAGTCCCCAATCACCAATC
>JAWQFW010000014.1:0-40791 GCA_035968095.1 Oscillatoria sp. PMC 1068.18 | reverse complement strand
TTCCCCCAATTCCCCCAATTCCCCCAATTCCTCCAATTCCCATCTCACCAAGGAACCTTAGCGGTAACAATCATCAACCAAGGATGACCCCACCAAAGGAGGAAAACAAAAGCTGTTACTCCCAAATAAGCAGGACGGAGAAATTCTTGCCATTTGAGAGTTTGACGACCATCAATAATTGCCTGGAAAGGAATCACTGAAGTGCGGGCTTTGGCGGCTAAAAAAGCTTCTCCGTAGCGAGCTTCAAGACGGCGATCGCCATGCCAAACGGCGAATAGATGATGGGCGACTAATCCGACTGAAGTTAACAAGGTAAAACTTGTCCCCAGCCAAAGTGTATGGGCAATACACCAAATTATTTGTCCAACCATTTGAGGATGTCTGGTAATGCGAATGATCCCCGTTTCATAAAGGTGAACTTCTGGTTTCTGAATCGCAGCAATTTCGAGAAGATTAAAAGTCGCTGGGTAAAGAAAGATAAACGAAATCGCACTTAAAATCCAAACTGTGGTAAAGACTCCCGGAAGGTGTCGTACTTGCCAAAGTTGTAGACCATCGTAACGATGATTAAAGAAATAAATAATCAAAATTGTCGCGAAGGGAATACTAACGATCGCAAAGAGAACGCGATAAAGTCTCGCCCCAATTTTAGCTTCTCCCCAAGGACGTAAGGCAGCCAAACCGCTATGAGCGATCGCAAATCCCAACAACAAACCCAACATGATCCAGTGACTAAGTGTCAACCCATCTTTAACCATCATAAGTTTATGAAACAATCGAGTTTTGGCAATTAATTTCAGCACAAACACGGCTCAATGGTAACATTGACAAATCCTGATCCTTGAAAGATTTTGATTTTTGATGCTTGAGCGGGTACTCGCTCCCGTGTTGTGTTACTGTCTATTTTGAGTAGAGAGTTTGTTTGTTACTCTCCAGTCTCATAATATTTGTAAGTTGACATCATTAACGTCGATATTTGTCGGTATTATAGATAACATCTTCGGCAAAAATGCTTTGTCTTGCATCAATTAGTAACTAAGAGCAAAAAATTGCTCTAGTAAAGTGTGGTTCCAATAGCAATAAGATTGAGATCAAGACACCGGGCGGCTCGAAGTCCGGGCAAACTGTCGGAACCGACCCTTACCCCGGATAATTAACCGTTCTCTCCTGAGCCTTATGTCTGATATCCCTTTTACTCTCGATCAACTCCGGATCCTCAAAGCGATCGCTGCTGAGGGGAGTTTTAAACGTGCTGCTGACAGCCTTTATGTATCCCAACCAGCAGTCAGCCTCCAAGTACAAAATCTCGAAAGACAGCTTAATGTACCTTTATTCGATCGAGGGGGACGCAGAGCGCAGCTAACTGAAGCAGGTCACTTACTCCTTAATTATGGGGAAAAAGTCTTAACTCTTTGTCAAGAAACTTGCCGTGCTTTGGAAGATTTGCAAAATCTTCAAGGTGGTACGCTGATTGTCGGTGCATCCCAAACTACCGGAACTTATTTTTTGCCTCGGATGATTGGTCTGTTTCGCGAATTGTATCCGGATGTGTCGGTACAGTTGCAAGTTCACTCGACGAGACGCACTTCTTGGAGTGTTGCCAACGGACAAGTAGATTTAGCGATTATTGGTGGGGAAGTTCCGCCAGAATTACAAGATGTTTTAGATATTATTCCTTATGCAGAAGATGAGTTGGCGCTCATTTTACCTGTGACTCATCAATTTGCTAAAGTTAACAAAATTCACAAAGAAGACCTTTATAAATTGCAGTTTATTGCTCTCGATTCTCAATCAACAATCCGTAAGGTAGTTGATGGGGTGCTGAGTCGTTGGGATATCGATCCGAAGCGGTTGAAAATTGAGATGGAGTTAAACTCGATTGAGGCGATTAAGAATGCGGTGCAGTCAGGACTGGGAGCAGCTTTTGTCTCGATTTCGGCGATCGAAAAAGAGTTACAAATGGGCATTTTGCACCGCGCTGAATTTGACGATTTGGTCGTGAAACGTACTTTGCACGTGATTATCAATCCGAGTCGTTATCGTTCTAAAGCCGCAGAAGCTTTTAGCCAAGAAATTTTGCCGAAGTTTGCGACTCAGGGCTGGTATACCGGGGTTGAGTCTGATGATTCGCGATCGCCACTTAAGGTTAAGGCAGCAACTCCTAGTAAAAGTGAGAGTTAATTAGCTAAATAAATTCAGCTTTTGTAGCGAAAATGCCAGTTACTATTGTGCAAAAAGAAAATTATGGCAGACTGGTGAGTGAGCCTTGTTTGCAACAATTATGGAAATTATTTGCACCCGTCCGGGCTGTCCGAAACCTCTAAATAACTTTACCGATCTTGACGATCAAACGAAACTGAAAACAGCACAGCAGAAATATTGCACCAGTTGTGGAATGCCTTTGATTTTGGCAGGGCGCTATCTTCCTTCGCGTTTGTTGGGGAAAGGTGGCTTTGGGGCAGCATTTTTGGCACGCGATCGCTATACTCCGACGATGCGCTATTGTGTGGTCAAACAGTTTCAACCTGTAGGAAATTTGAGTTCCCGTCAATTGGAAATTGCCCAAAATTTGTTTTCCCGTGAAGCGGAAGTTTTGGAAAGGTTAGGCAGCGAACATCCACAAATTCCCGATTTATATGCTTTTTTCCCTTTGATTGTCGAAAATAGCCCAGCCAACTCGGAAAATCAGTTTTTCTATTTGGTACAGCAATTTATCGATGGAGAAGATTTAGAAAAAGAATTACAAAAAAAAGGTAAATTGAGCGAGGCTGAAGTTCGTGAGGTGTTAGTGTCGATTCTCCATGTACTTCAGTTTGTTCACAAAAATAATTCGATTCACCGCGATCTTAAACCGTCGAATATTATGCGCGATCGCACTGGACGTTTGTATCTCCTCGATTTTGGGGCTGTAAAGCAAGTTACTGTGGCGGCAGGGACTCCACCACCTTCCCGGTCTACGGGCATTTATACGATGGGTTTTGCCCCACCAGAGCAGATGATTGGCTCGACGGTGTATCCCTCAACGGATTTGTATGCGCTGGCGGCTACTTGCGTCAATTTATTGACGGGGAAGGATTTTGAGGAACTTTATCAAGACGATCGCTGGAATTGGCGATCGCACGCACGCGGGGTTAGCGACTCCCTCGCTGAGATTCTCGATCGGATGTTAAAACATAATCCGAGCGATCGCTACTCCTCTGCTCAAGAAGTTCTTAATGCTCTCGAAAATCAGCCGACAACTACCACTCCACTACCACAATCCTCTTCTACAACCCCAACTAATCCTTCTCCAGCTTCTCAACCCACCCCAGTATCACAAAATGTTCAATCTGTCAACCCCCAGACAGGATCTTCCTCAGTCTCTCCACCTCCGCAAAGTAGCCCAAAACCTGTACGACAACAACCGCGATTTTCATTACTAGACATCCTTCTTAGCGCCGCATTTACTGGCTTTGAAGCAGGTTTATTATTCTTTGCACTAGGAAGTTTATTACCTTCTCCAGGAATTAGCATCGGCTTATTAGGTGCAATTATCGGCGGCTTAATTTTTGTGCAATATCGCCGCATAATCGAAGGAAAAGATTTACCAATTATTGCCATTATTACTTTAGCATTAATGTTTATTCCCGGACTACGAAGCGGTTTTGGAATTCAATTTGTGTTGATAGTAGGAATTTTTACCGCCGCAGCAACAGTTGCCATTACTGCCCTTTTTCGCTTAATTTATAAGTTACTCTCAGCAATAATTTAAGCTAAACACAGAGATAGAGACGTTGTGAATAACGTCTCTACCAAACATCTAGTCAAACAAAAGTTAAATTCATTAACAACAGAATTTTTCCACACAACGAACAAACATTTCTACACCCATCGATAACACCGATTCATCAAAATCAAATCGAGGATGATGGTGTGGATAAGCCAAACCTTTCTCTGGATTAGCCGAACCGAGAAAGAAATAACAACCAGGAACTTCTTGTAAAAAGAAAGCCATATCTTCCCCACCCATCGTTTGACATTCAGGAACCACTCCTGCGGGCGTTTCCACCACATCCATAGCAATCGAACGTACCAATTCCGTCATCTGACTATGATTAATTAAAGCCGGATATAATTGCCAGTAATCTAACTCATAACTAGCCCCGTGACTTTGACAAATTCCCGCAATAATTTCTTCCAGACGCTTTTTAATATAACCCTCATATTTCGGATTATAATAACGCACAGTCCCGCCTATTTCCGCACTATCAGCAATTACATTTTGTGCTGAACCTGCGTGCAATTCACCCACTGTAACTACTGCTGAATCAATAGGGTTAACATTACGTGCAACAATTGTTTGTAAAGCATTAATAATTTGGGCTGTTACCACGATCGCGTCTACAGTTTGATCCGGCATCGCCCCATGTCCGCCCTTACCTTGAATTGTACCGCGAAATAACTCTACTGCTGCCATTAAAGCACCCTGACGCACGCCAATTGTACCCAAAGGAAGATTATTCCACAGATGCAAGCCAATAATTGCGTCTACATCGGGATTTTTGAGTATTCCTGCTTCAATCATCGGTTTAGCCCCACCGGGACCTTCTTCCGCAGGTTGAAAGATAATTTTCACAGTACCAGAGAAATCTTGGCGATGCTGTGAGAGATAATAAGCTGTACCCAGTGCGATCGCTGTATGTCCATCGTGACCACAAGCGTGCATAATACCTTTATGCTGCGATTTATATGCTACTTCATTTTGTTCTTGAATCGGTAAAGCATCCATATCAGCGCGAATAGCCAGCACCGGACCAGGGCTATTTCCAGCTATAGTTGCTACAATACCAGTCTTGGCGATTTGTGTCTGATGTTCGATCCCCCAAGCTGTCAATTTTTCATCAATAAATTGGGAAGTTAGTACCTCCCTAAAACCTAATTCTGGTTTTTGGTGCAAACTACGTCGCCATTGTACTAACTTAGATTGTAACGCTCTAATTTCTAAACGAACGCGATCCGTGTTTTGTAGCCCTTTGCTATCACCTTCGATTGAGTTACCAGTCGGAAAAGTTGAAACCATAAGTTTTTTGTAAGTTTGATTTTTACCTAGGAATTTCATCTTATCCTGACTTAGTAATTTCTTGCCTGCTCAAAGTTCGCTTTCTCTCCTTATTTTCGAGTTAATATCTCAGTTTAACAATACTTACTTTCTCGATTTAGCTTAACTGAAGAAATTTGTTTCTAGCGCTATTTTATTAAGATTCTTATCTCACCTAGAGTTGATTCTCAATCGAAGCATTTATTTTAACTATTTTTTCTGCTCTCTCTCTATTTTTGCCAGAAAATATTAATTAATTTTTTCTAATTTATGTAAAGAAAAGTGGTAGGCTTGGGTTTTCACTTGAGATTGACGTTTCGCTAGAATAAATTCCGGAAAGATTGACAAATTTATCTAGTACCATTTACATAAATTAATGTTCCAGACACAGACCTGTAGAGATATTGTCTGCAACTTCTCTACACAATTTAATGTAGCGTAGATAAAGCAAATTGGTATAACAATTGGCTTAAATTTAGCTTGAAATGGTTTAATTTAACGATAAAATTTAAGTATTTTAATAAATTTGCTTTTTTTATAGCTGTGTTTGGCTCAGTTAGATAATCTTAATTTTTCTTGGGTTTATTGTATTTACCTAAAAAACATATTTTTAGATTAGCTTAAAATTTGGCTAAAACAAAATTCTGAAAGATTGAGAATTTTCTCCGAAAGTCGGATTCAATTTGGCTTGCAATGATTGATTTCTACGACGAAACTTAAGTATTTTACAATTTCTCTCTTTTCTTGACTAGACTTTTCTCAAGAAAACAAAATTATTTTTTTTTGTTCGTATTTAACAAAATAGCTTTCAGAATATTTCTACATTAACTTGTGATTTGGCTAAAATAAAATCTTGAAATAGAGATTCAAGAGATTAGGAATTATTATTTAGAAAAGATCCATGAGAGTTGAATTTGAGGCAATTTGAGCTAGTTTTTCTAAGTCGGTTGGGTCGGCTAAATAAGGTAAAATGCCAAGAACAGGAAGATTAGTTAAAGATTCAATTAAGTCCACGGGAGTTAATTGATTAAGTTTTGCTTCAGCGTCAGGTTGGGTGCAGTTGAGAATGATACCTTGGAGGTGGATTTTGGTTTGAGAAGCTAAGGCAGCATTAGCGACAGTTGCCGCGATCGCGCCTAATCTCACTGGAACCACTAAAACGACATTTAATCGCCATTGGGCGGCTAAATCAGCTACAGTTAATTCCCAGGTGACAGGCGAACCGAGTCCACCTAATGCTTCAATGAGAACAAAATCCTTTCTTTGCTGTAAGTCGTTTAACTCTTGCCAAACTTTAGCTAAATCAATTGTACGTCCTTCCTTAGCGGCGGCGACTGGTGGTGCCACTGGTGTCTGAAAAACTAACGGCGATCGCGCTTCGACCGACAAAAGGCGATCGTATAACTCAATATCGCCCACTCCCGTTTGAATTAATTTTATCAGACCCAAAGTTTCTGAGGAACGATATTTTTGCCAATAAGCCGCGATCGCAGTTGTCAAGACAGTTTTTCCCACTTCGGTATCCGTTCCACAAATCATTAAATTCTTCATTTGTCAAGACTTTCTGCTCAAGAAATAGAGATCGAGGCAAATTATAACCCATAGCAGACTGTTAACAACGAAGACAAACAGCAGCTTGCAGAATCAGAGTTAGCAAATCCAGTCTAGAAGTAGTGCGATCGTTAGATCTTTTTATATTTTCAAAGAAACTAGAGGATAAATAGTTATAAGCTGAGAAAGTAAGAATGCTGTCATCGAGAGGTTCAAAATTTCACCGTGAGCCGTTCCGCAACATTACCACTTCAGTCATCAATGCTGACACCAATTTCAGAAAACAACCGCTTAAGGTTATTTTCTGGCTCTGCAAACGTACCCCTAGCTCAAGAAGTTGCCCGTTACTTAGGCATGGACTTGGGACCAATGGTACGCAAGCAATTTGCTGATGGGGAACTATACGTTCAAATCCAAGAATCAATTCGAGGCTGTGACGTTTACCTCATCCAGCCATCCTGTCGTCCCGTCAACGACCATTTAATGGAATTACTGATCATGATTGACGCTTGTCGTCGCGCCTCAGCACGGCAAATTACCGCCGTAATTCCCTATTACGGTTATGCGAGGGCAGACCGCAAAACTGCCGGACGAGAGTCAATCGCAGCCAAGCTGGTAGCGAATTTAATGACTGAAGCCGGAGCAAATCGCGTCCTCGCAATGGATTTGCACTCAGCCCAAATTCAAGGTTATTTCGATATTCCCTTCGACCACGTTTACGGTTCACCAGTCCTGCTAGACTACTTAGCAAGTAAAAAACTTTCTGATTTAGTTGTTGTTTCGCCCGACGTAGGTGGAGTTGCCAGGGCAAGAGCATTTGCCAAAAAGCTCAACGATGCACCTTTAGCAATTATCGACAAACGTAGACAAGCACACAACGTCGCCGAAGTGATGAACGTCATCGGTGATGTCGCTGGCAAAACAGCCGTATTAGTAGACGACATGATTGACACCGCCGGGACAATTTCTGAAGGCGCACGCTTGCTGCGAGAAGTCGGGGCGCGTCAAATCTATGCCTGTGCAACTCACGCAGTTTTTTCACCCCCCGCAGTAGAACGTTTATCAAGTGGATTATTTGAAGAAGTGATCGTCACCAATACGATCCCCATTCCGGAAGCTAATCAGTTCGAGCAGTTAAGAATGCTAACGGTAGCTAACTTACTCGGCGAGACGATCTGGCGCATTCACGAAGACAGTTCTGTCAGCAGTATGTTTCGTTAACTGCTTAACAAAGCATTAAAGATTGAAATCTGTGAGTAAAACCTAAAATTAGAGGCAGCCCGCCGTGGCTGCCCATCTGAGAGGTAGTTCACTTCTCAATCGTAGTCGCGTAAGGTGGTTCGCTATCGACTCCACCCAGCCGATTCAGAGGCCAAAAACGGACTACTGCCCTGCCGATAATCTTATCGCGAGGGACAACACCCCAACAACGACTGTCATAGCTATTGTTACGGTGATCTCCGAGTACCAAATAAGAGTCTGCTGGAATCGTGACAGGTTCCTCTAAGTAGGGAATATCATTAGGGAAACACATTCCGACTTGAGTATCTTCGCCTTGGGCAATATAATTTTCGCTTAATGGTTTGCCATCGACATATACTTGTCCATTTTCGACGACTATTGTTTCTCCAGGTAAACCAATTACCCGTTTGATAAAAGCATCTTTAAAATTTCTGTCTTCTAGTGCCTGAGTTGGGGAAAATACAACTACGTCTCCTCGTTGTGGGTCGCCAAAATGATAACTGAGTTTTTCGATAATGAGGCGATCGTTAATTTGTAGCGTTGGTTCCATTGAACCAGAAGGAATATAACGTGCTTCAGCGACGAAGTGCCGAATGCCGATGGCTAGGACAACACTCAAGCCAACTGTCTTCAATCCTTCTACCCAAGGATTTTCACCTTTTTGTTGAGTTTTGCTGTGTCGCTGTTGTTCGGGTACTTGAGTCATAGCCATTCCATCACGGTAAATTTACAAGTGTGAGTCAAGGGAAAATCAGGAAAAATCTCTACTGGGGTTTGAACCCTGTCTAGGAGTTGTTCTTTCATTTAACTGCACAATTCCCAATTTTGACTATCAAAGTTAAGTTGAATTTTGAACCTATATGTCTTCTACTGCCGATCTAACTATTCGTCAAGCCCGAATCCTCTTACCAGAAGGGAATTTACAAGTTGGTGATGTTCTCATCCAAAATGGCAAAATTGTCCGCATTGCACCAGAAATTGTGGGTAATCAAACCGATGTGGAAGTTGACGCACGCGGTTTGACTTTGTTTCCTGGTGTAATTGACCCGCAAGTGCATTTTCGGGAGCCAGGTTTGGAACATAAGGAGGATTTATTTACCGCTAGCTGTGCTTGTGCAAAGGGTGGGGTTACTTCTTTCTTGGAAATGCCGAATACTCGTCCTTTGACTATTAATCAAGCAGCTATGGATGATAAACTTAGTCGCGCGGCGCAAAAGTGTTTGGTTAATTATGGCTTTTTTGTGGGCGCTACGGCTGATAATTTGTCCGATTTACTTTCGGTTAATCCGACCTGTGGAATTAAAATTTTTATGGGTTCGTCTCACGGAGCTTTGTTGGTGAGTGAGGAGGAAGTTTTAGAGCCGATTTTTGCCAATGGATCTCGTTTGATTGCGGTTCATGCTGAAGATCAAGCGCGAATTGTTGAGCGTCGTCAAGAATTTAAGGGTATAACTGATCCGGTGATTCATTCACAAATTCAAGATGAACAAGCGGCGCTAAATGCGACGAAGTTGGCTTTGAAGCTGTCGAAAAAGTATCAGCGACGTTTGCATATTCTGCATCTTTCGACTGGGATAGAAGCTGAGTTTTTACGTCATGATAAACCTAGTTGGGTGACGGCGGAAGTTACACCCCAACACTTGTTATTGAATACTAATACTTATGCGGAAATTGGGACTTTAGCGCAGATGAATCCGCCTTTACGCAGTCCAGAAAATAATCTGGTTCTTTGGCAAGCTTTACTGGATGGGGTGATTGATTTTATTGCGACAGATCATGCTCCTCATACTCTGGAAGAAAAGGGAAAGGGCTACCCGAATAGTCCTTCGGGAATGCCTGGAGTGGAAACTTCTTTACCTTTGATGCTGACTCAAGCGGTGCAAGGACGTTGTACGATCGCTCAAGTCTCGAATTGGATGTCTACTGCTGTGGCTCAGGCTTATTGTATCCCGAATAAGGGCGCGATCGCTCCGGGCTTCGATGCAGATTTAGTTCTTGTCGATCTTGACAATTATCGTCTTGTTCGTCAAGAAGAATTACAAACTAAATGTGGTTGGAGTCCTTTTACGGGTTGGAAATTAACTGGATTTCCTCAAGTTACAATTGTCAATGGTCAAATTGTTTACAACCGAGGCAAATTAAATACAGAAATTCGTGGCAAACCCTTGACATTTGATGCTTGATAAACTAAGCGGCAGTGTTAGCTTCGGTTAGCACTGCGGCAAGCTAAATTTTCATCTTAATTTGGTGTTTAGGTCTGAAATCGTACAGACTTAGATACAAGAAAAAACTATTTTTTGCTAATTGTAGAATTTAGGAGTTTTAGCTGGAATCAAGTAACGGTCAATTATGCTGTCTTTCTGAAAAGAAATTCAGCAAGCTCAAGAATCATTTCATCAAGTTGAAATATTTAGTCGTCGAAATTTCTTACCGTATAGTTAAGCGATCGCTTTGCTAGTCAGTTCAGTGATGCCAAAGCTTGTTAAAACCTGAATTTGCCCGAAAAAGAAAAAAAAAGGCTAAAATCATTGACAATGAACAAAGTACACAACCAAAAACCCCTGAATTATCTACTAGGAGCGCTGCCTGATTCAGAGTATAGTCGCCTACTTCCCCATCTGGAATTTGTCGAGCTTTCTCTGGGACAAGTTCTCTATTATCCTCAAGAAGATATTACCCAAGTTTATTTTCCTAGTCAAGGTATAGTTTCTTTAGTTTACATTCTCGAAGATGGCGCAACTGCTGAAGTTGGCTTAATCGGGAAAGAGGGTATGGTCGGTATTCCAGTAATTCTCGGTGGCAAATCGACGATTAATCAAGCGATCGTGCAAATGAAAGGTTCTGCTTATAAAATTGATGCTACTCGCTTAAAAAACGAATTTGAGCGCGGCGGAAAATTGCAACAAATGTTGCTACTTTACACTCAAGCCCTATTAACCCAGATTTCTCAAACTGCTGTCTGCAATGCCCAGCATAACATCGAGGAGCGATTAGCTCGTTGGTTGCTAATAGTTAAAGATTTATCAGACTCAACCGAGTTGTACCTCACTCAAGAATTTATCTCCCAAATGTTAGGGACGCGCCGTTCGGGAATTACTGTCGCGGCGGGAAAACTCCAAGCCGCAGGAACGATTTCCTATCATCGAGGTAAAATCACTATTCTCAATCAAGAAAAATTAGAATTAATTGCTTGCGAATGCTATCAAATCGTCCAAGACGAGCTTCGACGTTTACTTAGTTTTGAGTACGATTGAGTTGATTGTTTCTAATTTCCTCAGATCAATAAAGAAACAAACTGAAACCCGACTTTTCAGTTCAAGAAGTTAGATTTTGTTGGGTAATAAGACCTAATTGACGCTTGAGTTGGAAAACGAACAGACAGGAAATACTGAACTTGCTTACGGTAAAAAAATAACCATCCACTTTCGATTTGTCTAAGTAGGAGATAATTTTTTGCATGAGATAAACTCAAAGTTAGCTCCTCATGTATCTAGTTGTTTTTTAGCCCTTAAGTTTAGCAGTCATTGAATGTCCGGATTTTCAAATGTAAATCAGTCAGCGAACAAACTTTTGGCAGCCTTGCCAGAATCAGAATTTCAAAATCTTGTTCCTTTTTTAGAGCTTGTTACTTTTGCTCCTGGAGAAGTTATTCATGATTCCTCTGTACCAATTTCAAATGTTTATTTTCCCGAACAAGGATTGATTTCTTTAGTTTTAATTCTGGTTCAAGGTTCTAATACCGAAGTTGCTTTAATTGGTAATGAAGGCATGATTGGTGTTCCCGCCTTTTTAGGTGGCGAAATGAGCATTAGTCAGGCGATCTCTCAGGTGGAAACTACTGCTTGGAAGTTACCAGCGACAATCTTAAAAAGGGAGTTCTCTCACAGCGAAATATTGCGAAAAATTTTGCTACTTTATACGCAAGCTTTTTTGACTTACGTTTCTCAAATTGCAATCTGCAATTCCCAGCATACCATAGAAGAAAGATTTGCTCGTTATTTGCTTTCAATTCAAGACTGTCTTCAGATAGATGGTTTTGCTCTCACGCAAAAATTGATAGCATCAATGCTGGGTGTAAATCGTTCTAGTATTGCGATCGCTGTTAGTAACCTTCAGCAAGCAGGAATAATTCAATCTCGTCGTGGTAATCTGACTATTATCGATCGAGAAGCTTTAGAATCTGTTGCTTGCGAATGTTATCACGCAATTACTTCCGAATTCTCTCGTTTGTTCGACATTAAATAAGCTCGCTCTCTTTTGGTAACAGCTTGGGTTTTGCTATTGCTTCGCCCAAGTTTTTTTGTATTTGTTACCGTAAAAAAGCCAAATCTTGTCTAAGCAGCAATTTAATTTCAACGTGAACTCTTATCTTCGTTATTCAAATTTGCATTACCTTTACCAACTCTCCAGAACTTACTATTTTTTCTCCCACAGGCACAACAGCTAAACCATTAGCTCCTGCTAAATTAATTAAATTACCAGAACTATGTGAACCGCCAGCTAAAATAAATTCGTAGCAACCATTAACTAATTTTAACTCTCCCCAAAGATAGGTTTCTCGCTGACCGCTAGCACGCAATTCGTAACGAGTTTTTGCTTGCACAAATTTTGGTTCCCAACCTGTAGCTAACCCCGAAAGTTTTTTCAGTGTAGGTTGAACGAAACGCCAACAACTTACTAATGCCGAAACCGGATTTCCTGGTATCCCAAAATATAAACAACTAGGAAAGGTTGCAACTGTCAAAGGTTTACCTGGTTTAACTGCAACCGAACGGATGTGAATTTCTCCTTTTAAGTCAGCCAAAATGCGGTCAACATAATCATAATCTCCTACAGAAACACCGCCAGTAGAAAGCACTACGTCGGCTTGAGAAATTGCTTGGGCGATCGCTTTTTGCAGAATTTCTGGTTGGTCGGGTACAATTCCTAAAGTGATGGGGATGCAGTTATTTTCGGCAACAAAAGTCGCTAGTGCATATTGATTAGAATCAACAATTTGTCCTGGTTTTAAAGTTTGTTCTGGGGTTACTAATTCATCCCCGGTGGATAAAATTGCGACGCGAGGACGACGATATACTTTTAACTCGGTACATTGTGCGGCGGCAAGTACAGCTATTTCTGAGGCGGTGAGTTTAATTCCTGACTCCAGTAAAATATTTCCTGCTTGGTAGTATGCTGCTTGTTGTCTGACGAAAGCGTGAGGTTGTTGAGGAGGGGAAAAAATTAGGACGCGATCGCCTTGTTTTTTGGTATTCTCCTGGATGATAATTGTATCTGCGCCTTCTGGGACGATCGCCCCAGTAAAAATTCTTGCTGCTTGCTGCGATCGCACAATTTTTTGTGGTTGATAACCTGCGGGAATTTCTTCGATAATTTCTAAGCTGGCTGGTTCTGCTTGGCTACAATTTTCTACATCAGCAAATCTGACTGCATAACCATCCATTGCTGAATTGTCCCAGTGAGGAAAATCTAACTTACTCGTCACTGGCGCTGCCAAAATTCTGCCTGTGGCATCTGTAATGTTTACCACATTTATGTCATTTTGTCCAGAAAAAGGTTGGACTAAATCGAAAATAATTGTTTCGGCTTGTTTGACTGACAGCATAATTCAGTTATCCAGTAGGCGCATTTACCAGTTTATCTTTGCTTGCTAGCTAGTCTTAACTTACTCGATCTCGTCTTCTGTGCGCGGGAGACAACGTGGCTACGGCTTCCTCGCTAAAATAAATAGTAATTTAGCGATCGATTTCGCTCGCTAAGGAGATTAGTTAGTACAAGAGTAAAAGTAACCTTTATCCAGTTATTAACCAATTTTCAAAAGAAGAGTGTTGGGGGTATGCGAAGTGTGGTCGGTGTTGGGAGGATTACGAATTAGCGATGGCTACGCCGACAAGAGTGGTACATTTGAGCAACATCTACTCCCTCATTTCCTCCAATTCCTCCAATTCCTCCAATTCCCCAGTCCCCAACCCCCAACAGTGCGCGTTCCCTAGCGCCGTGCGACGGCGCGGGGTCGCGCTGCAATCCCCAATTCCCAGTACCTAATCCCCAAGAAACTAAATGTACAGCGAACAACCAGTCCCAAAACGCTTTCCCAAAGTTCCTATCGAACGCAGGGCGGCTGCATTTTTAATTGATTTTGTCACCGTTTGGTTGCTAAGTTCGTTTTTTGGTATTGGCGTAATCAGGTGGATAATCTTTGTGCTGCTGTGGCTAGGGCTACGAGTATTTTTCGTCAGCAGTAATAAAGGTCAAAGTTTTGGTCAATGGGCTTTAGACATGAAACTATTAGAATTAAGGTTTCGCAAGATCCCAGACTTATTAACTTTAGCCAAAAGAGAGGGAATCGTGGGTGCGGGGGCATTATTAGCCTCAATCGGCTTAAATATTAATATTAGTAACGCGTTGTCAATGGTGTTGTTATGTGCGCCATTATTAGTTGACTTTGGGATTGCCGCCAGCGATCGCGAATGGCAACAAGCATACCACGATCGCCTTGCCGGAACAGTCGTCATCCAAACCCAACGTGGCTTTTCCCTCGACTTACGAGCCAAACGCTGGCTTGTCGAAATTCGCGATCGTATGAGAAGATAGTAAATTGTGTTTAAATTTGACTAAGACAGTCAAACAGGAACTATGGCAGCAAAAAAAGGCGTAAGAATCACAATTACCTTAGAGTGTACCGAATGTCGGACAAATACCGACAAGCGATCGCGCGGTGTCTCTCGCTATACAACCAGCAAAAACCGCCGCAATACAACCGGGAGAATGGAACTGAAAAAATTCTGTACCCACTGTAATCGACACACGGTTCACAAGGAAATAAAATAAAGCAATCAATATAGACAATTAAGCAAAAACAGAGCAAATTATGAGTTACTATCGCAAACGTCTTTCCCCAATTAAACCAGGCGATCCCATCGATTACAAAGACCTCGATTTGTTACGGAAATTTATCACCGAACGAGGCAAAATCCTGCCCCGACGCATTACAGGCTTAACTTGTCAGCAACAGAGAGACTTAACCGAATCAGTAAAGCGGGCGAGAATCCTGGCAATGTTACCCTACGTGAACAAAGAAGGATAGAAAAAGCTCAATCAAGCAGATTTGGAGAAGATCGGGCGTAAAAAAAAACTTAGCGCCCGCTCCAGAAAAGACAGCGTAAATGTTAACTTGATAAATGAAGATATCCAAAAAAGCACAAAGCTGGTGGAAAAAGGAACGCTAATTGAATTTAGACTACATGGAGAACGCCGTCTTGCCGTTGCCGATCGTCCAGAAGGCAAAAAAGATTGGATAGTAGTAGATGAAGGGGGACAAGCACACAAACTTCGTCCGCAGCGAGTCGAATATGAAGTTACCGAGGGTCACTACGAACCATCAGACATCCCCAGTTTTCTCGAAGAAGTAAAACCATTTTTAGATCCGACAAGTTTGGAAGTAGCTTGGGAGTTGCTAGTAGAAGAAGGAGCAGGAGTAACACCAGCAGCAATGGCACAGCTATTGTTTTCGGATACGAGTTGTGAAAAGTGCTACGCAGCACACAAACTCTTAAGCGAAGATAAAATATATTTTAAGAAAAAAGGATTGAATTACGAACCTCGTTCAGCAAGCCAAGTAGCAGAAATCCAACATCAGCTAGAAGTAGAGGAGTTACGAGAACGAGAAAAAGGAGAATTTTTACAGCGCGTGCAGAGTGCCTTGACAGGAGAAAAAGTAGAGTGGACTGATAGCGATCGCTCTCGTCTCGAACTTTTATCAAGATATATCCTTCAACCAGAGGCAGGATCTCGTCCCGCCCAAGAGATTTTGGCAGATTTAGAAATTTCCCAAAATCCAGAAGCAGCATTTGATTTACTGGTCAACATTGGTTGGTGGACGAGCCACGAAAACTTATTTCTGCGCCGCAGTTCCTACCCCATATACTTCCCAAAAAAGGTGCTTGAAGTGGCGCAGCAATGCTTGCAATCTCCACCCCCCGACTCCAATCCCGATCGCCTAGATTTAACCGCTCACAAGGTTTACACTATTGATGACGAAAGTACCAAAGAAATTGACGATGGTTTAAGCGTCGAAAATCTCGGCGCAGGTCAATATCGCCTCTGGATACATATCGCTGACCCCACTCGTTTAGTTTCTCCTGGAGACGAATTAGATTTAGAAGCCCGACGACGTAGTACCAGCCTCTATTTGCCCACCGGAACAATTTCGATGTTCCCCGTGGAACTAGCCACGGGTCCAATGAGTTTAGTTCAAGGTCAAGTTTGTCCAACTCTTAGTTTTGGGGTAATTTTAGACGAAACTGGTGGTGTGGCTGACTACAGCATTCATGCTAGTTTAATTAAACCGACTTACCGCCTCACTTACGATGATGTCGATGAAATGCTTCAGTTAGGGATCAAAGCAGAACCAGAAATTAGTATTCTCGCTGAAGCTGCCCAAAAACGTTCTCAGTGGCGACAAAATCAAGGTTCAATTAATATCTCAATGCCCGAAAGTTCGATTAAAGTGGATCGAGACGAGCAAATTATTATTGAACTGTTAGATAACTCCCCATCTCGTCAATTGGTCGCAGAAATGATGATTTTAGCCGGAGAAGTCGCCGGACGTTACGGTCGCGATCATCATCTACCTCTACCATACCGAGGACAGCCTCAACCAGAACTACCTCCCGAAGAAGAATTATTGCTGTTACCCCCAGGTCCAGTGCGTTTCTCTGCGTTGCGGCGTTGTATGCCTCGTAGCGAAATTAGCACCAATCCCATTCGTCACGCTGGCTTGGGTTTAGACATTTATACTCAAGCTACTTCTCCGATTCGTCGCTACACCGATCTTTTAGTTCATTTCCAACTCAAGGCGCATTTACGGGGTGATGAGTTACCTTTCTCCGCAGAGGAACTACCAGAAATTGTTTATAGTGTGGTTGCTGCTGCTTATGAGGCGACGTTAGTTGAACGCCAAACTAATCGTTATTGGGGACTGGAGTATCTACGTCGCAATGAGAACATCGTTTGGCAGGCGTTGGTTTTACGCTGGTTGCGCGAAGATGAAAATCTTGGTTTAATTTTGTTAGAGGAATTGGGACTAGAGTTACCTCACCGTTTTAATCGTTCTGTAGAGTTGGGATCTCGTTTGGAAGTTCAAGTTAGTAGCGCCGATCCTCGCCAAGATTTGATTCGCTTTCGTGAGTTAGCAGATGTCTCAGCCGAACCCGCAGCTACTTAGATATTGTTCCTAGTAGTGGTAAAAATTAACAGTGGTTAAACAAACAAATTCCCCGTTACAACCTCGCCAGATTGTTTATTTAGAGTATGAAGATCGTCGTCTTTATGGTGAGGTAATTCAAGTTATTAGTTCTCGGCAAAGATGTTGGGTGCGTCCCTGGCTTTTGGTAATTAGTTCACCCGGAGAACCGCAAACAGTCTATAATTTGCATGAAAGTGTCGATTTATTGTGGCACACGAGCGAGTTTCGCTTGGCTTTGGATGCAGAGTTAATTCCACTGCTCGCCCAACAAGATAGCTGCGATTGTCGTGGTAGCGCCAGCGCCGAGTCGGGCGATCGCGGTTTCCAGCAAACTCGTCAGCAACTTCATTATTTTCTCAACCAGCTTTGGCAAAGAACTTCTGTTAAGCAATAACCGTATTGTCAAAGTTCGCTAATTTAAAAATTTTTTTTGTCAAAATTTTGGGGTTGGGTAGGCAATCTAAATACTAGGAACTAACTTAATCCTTCCTGCATCCATTTCTGCCATTAATAGTTCCAAAGCTTCGTAATCTACATCAGAAATGTAACCCAAACGAGTCATTTCTGCGTTGATTGCATTTTCAATTTCTGGGGTTAGTTTTCTGATATAAAGAGCTTTTTCAACTAATTCACGAATAACTCGTGTTGTTCTCACGCTTTACCTCCTTGCGCCGGAAGTCCTACCTTATAGCTTGATTTCTCACCTCAGATGGTTATCATCTGCTCATAAGGAAAGATTTACAACCAAAGCGCTTTTTCGTTAATTTAAGTGTCATTTGGGTGTGTTTTAGTTAGTTTAATTCTCGGTTGAAACTTCTTTTCCTTTAGTGATCGAACTTGTCAATCAATGTGATCTTAATCACTGATCGGTAGTTAACTTAGATTTGTGACGGTAAAATAGGTGAAATACATCGTTACTTGGTTCTTTTTGCCTGAAAATAGTGGTATGAGTTGTTAATTCAGCTAATCCAGTTTATGCTTGAGAACAGTAAATTGGTTTTTCTTTGTAGTTTTGTCAAGTTTTACGCCACCAAATTTACTTTTACTTTGTTAAATGTAAAAAAAATATTCTTTTACTGTAGCTAATTATACAATTTAGCAATTTAGCGACCAGAATTAGCGAAAACTTTAAAAAAACCTGGTCTTATATAAAGATTGAGTAAAATAGGAGATTCCCACTGGACACTCAGGGTAATTACTGATTATCTTCAAAAGCAAGTCCCCGAAAGACGGTAGAATTTAAAAAACTATTGAGGAAAAAAATAGTCATGAATACGGTTGTAAATTCTCAAGTAATCTCCATTGCTCCTAGTGGCTATGTTAACGCAGCGAACGCAACACAGTTTCAGGAAGAACTAACCGCAGTAGTTGGAAAGCCAGGAATTTCAATGATTGTGGTCGATATGGCAGAAGTAGAATTTATCGATAGTGCTGGTTTAATGGTATTAGTAACAGGATTACGTTTAGCAAAAAGCCTTGGGAGACGGTTATTTCTTTGCTCTGTAGGTGCGTCAGTAAGGATTGTTTTAGAATTGAGTCAACTCGATCGCGCTTTTGACATTTTGGATTCTCAGGAAGCACTTGAGACATCAGTGAGGTACTAGAGAATTGGGAAAAAAGGGATTCGAGTTAGTCATAAAGGCGATCGCACGTAAAGAAGCCTCACCTACCGAGGAAACGGTTAGGTAAACTAGAAAAGCTAGCACAGCAGATAGTAGCAATCTAGTTACCGGAGAGTGAAACAAGTGGCGATCGCACCAGACAAACTCATCACACCAGAAATTCTCAAACCCGCACGATATTTAGGGAATGAACTCGGTGCCGTACATAAATCCTGGTCAAGCGCGACAGTACGCTGGGTCTTAACCTATCCAGAAGTTTACGAAGTAGGTGCATCTAACCTAGGGCATATTATCCTCTACAACATTTTAAATGCTCAACCAAGACAACTATGCGATCGCTCTTACTTACCCGCACCCGACTTAGCCGCCAAACTACGCGCCACCCAAACCCCCCTCTTCGCCTTAGAATCGCGTCGTCCCCTAACCGACTTTGATATCCTCGGATTTAGCCTTAGCTACGAGCTAGGAGCCACAAACATCCTCGAAATGCTCGATTTAGCTGGAATCCCCCTTACCTGGCAAGAAAGAGCAAATCAAGACTACCCACTGATTTTTGCTGGCGGACAAACCGCCACCTCCAACCCCGAACCTTATGCAGACTTCCTCGATTTTATTGCTCTCGGAGACGGAGAAGAACTCTTACCCGAAATCGGCTTAATTATCGCCGAAGGGAAACAAGCCAACCTCAGCAAAACAGAATTACTCCTCGACTTAGCCCAAATTCCCGGAGTCTACGTCCCCAGATTTTATGACATGGCAGCCGATGGTTCGGTACACCCTAATCGTAACGACGTACCAAAACGCATTCTCCGGCGCGTAGCCACCCCAATTCCCGCTTATGCTGTTGGTTTAGTCCCCTACGTCGAAACCGTCCACGATCGCCTTACCGTAGAAATTAGACGCGGTTGCACTCGCGGTTGTCGCTTCTGTCAACCAGGAATGCTCACTCGTCCCGCTACCGATGTTGAACCTACCAAGGTTGTCGAAGCAATTGAAAAGGGAATGCGAGAAACAGGTTATAACGAGTTTTCCCTACTTTCCTTAAGTTGTTCCGACTATCTTTCCCTTCCCGCAGTCGGAATGGAAATCAAAAATCGACTCAAAAACGATAACATTTCCCTTTCCTTACCCAGTCAGCGAGTAGATCGTTTCGACGAAAATATCGCGAAGATCATCGGTGGAACTCGTCAGTCCGGGTTAACCTTCGCCCCAGAAGCCGGAACCCAGCGCATGCGGGATATTATCAACAAAGGACTCACCAACGAAGAATTACTCCGAGGGGTAAAAACCGCTTGGGAGCAAGGTTGGGACAAAATCAAACTCTACTTTATGATCGGTTTACCAGGTGAAACCGACGCTGATGTAATTGGTATCGCCGAAACAATTCGCTGGTTGCGTCGCGAATGTACAGCTAATGGGAGAAAACGCCTCAACTTTACCGTCACAGTTTCTAACTTTACCCCGAAACCCCATACACCCTTTCAGTGGCATTCGGTTTCTACCTACGAGTTTTTACGGAAACAGGAATTACTGAGAAATGAGTTTCGCAGACTCAAAGGTGTCAAAGTGAATTATACTGATGTCCGTATTTCCGCGATGGAAGATTTTCTTGGTAGAGGAGACAGAAGATTAGCTTCCGTTGTGCGTCGCGCATGGGAATTAGGTGCAGGAATGGACTCCTGGTGGGAAAGTTTAGAAAGAGCATTTGCAGCTTGGGAGGTGGCGATCGCTGAATCCGATCTAACCTGGAAATATCGCCAAGTGGAAAATGGTGAATGGAATGTCATGGAAACCGCAACCAAAACATTAGATTCCCACTCACTACTGGATGCACCCCTACCTTGGGATCATCTCAACACCGGAATTGATAAAAATTGGCTCAAAACCGACCTCCAACGAGCATTAGCAGCCGCAACTATTCCTGATTGTTCCTACGCAAGCTGCTCTCACTGCGGCGTTTGTGGGATCGATTTAGGTCATAATATCGTTTATGAGGCTCCACCCATACCTGAATTTACCGGACATTTCCAACCAAATCAAAATAAAGCCCAGCGTTTGCGAATTTGGTTTGGAAAACAAGGGGAAATGAGATTAGTCAGTCACCTCGATTTAGTACGTTTATTCGATCGCGCGATACGTCGTGCAGCTTTACCAATTTCGTTTACCGGGGGCTATCATCCCGGACCGAGAATTTCCATTGCTAGTGCGCTATCTTTAGGAAATAGTAGTAGCGGTGAAATTGTCGATTTTGAGTTAACTGAGCATCTGGAAATTGAGTTATTCCGCGAAAAATTAGCCGCTCAACTCCCAAAGGATCTTCCTCTTTATCAAGTCACAGAAATCGATCTCAAAGCTCCAGCAGCGAATAAATTATTAGACAAATCCGAATATTTACTCACCGTTGAAGTTGCCAATGCAACCCTTGAAGAATGGCAAACTTGGATAGATGCAGTAATTAACAGTAGCGAAATTTGGTGGGAAAAAACAACTAAATCTCGTAAAAAAAGACAAATCAATCTCCGCGAAAGACTCTTTGAGCTTCAATTAGAAGCTTATCAAAATGACCGTGTAATTCTGCGCTATCTCGGAAGTTGTCGTCAAGATGGGACATTGCTACAACCAGAAAATGTCATTTATATGCTCGAAGAAAAATCTCAACGCGATTTACAACTTTTACACGCACATCGTCAGCAATTAATCCTGGAGAATAGTTAAACCAATTTGTTTTAGATTTACTAGATAAAATTTGGTAGAATGTTAGTAAAAAGGTGAGCATTGCCCACCTTTTTGTGTAATTAAGAGCCTAAAATATCAATCGTACCGCAGCCAATGCGTCCACCAGCATTACCTGTGGGTTGACCAAAATCATCGGGTTTTTCGTGCATAATAAAAGCTAAATCGCCGACAGGATATTTGCCTGCTTCGAGAGTAAGTCCGGCAAGTGTAAGGTCGAGCGTACCAGTACCATCTTCAGCGATTTCAATATTACCTAAATCGCCTGCATGAGAATCATTTAAGCCATCTTCAGGTAAATAACCATGTTGAGTCTCTTCTGGGTTAAAATGACCTCCAGCAGCTTGACCGCCATCAGCACAGCTACCGTTTTCGTGGATATGGAAGCCATGTTTTCCGGGAGGTGCGTCGCTAATATTAGCGGTAATGTCTAAGCCGGATGCAGTTTGAGTTAAGTTGACTTCTCCAATTACGGTGGGAGTTTCGGAGGTGCTGCTAATTACGGCAACTGCGGTTTGAGGTGCGGTGGTTTGGGCTACTTCTGGTGTTTCTACGTTATCTCCCCCAGCTTGATTTGTGTTACTACAACCATAAAGCCAAGTAAAGAGAGTTAAACAGAGTGCGATCGCGAATATTTTAGTTTTTTTCATCGTGGTCTGCCTCAATTATTGCTAATTCTTCATTTTTTTAGTTTAGGTGGCAATTTTGCTTTTGTTAACAAGGGTTGTAAATCTTTCGCTATGCGTTCGGCTAAAATTTTATGTCCCGTCGCATTGGGGTGAATAACATCATCCTGTCGATGGCTGCTTTCATCGAGAATACCTTTCAAGACTTGAGGAATGAGATAAGCACCTGTATCAGCCGCGACGCGATCGTAAATTTCTTCGTACTCATCTTTTACTATACCGAGGTTTATTCCTAAAAGGACAGCGATCGCTTGTTTTTCTTGAACAGAGGTGATAATTTGCCGTAAATTTGCTTCGGTTTCTGACTTCGGGATCTTGCGGAGAAAATCATTTCCTCCCAACTCGACAATTACTAACCAAGGATTTTCTGCAAGTACGTCTTTTTCTAAACGACTTAAACCCATTGCGGTTGTATTCCCACTGATACCTTTGTTTAAAATTGGTAAATCTAACTTTTGGCTGAGGACAGCCGGGAAAGCTTCTGATTCAGCTACACCATAACCAGAAGCAATACTATCACCCAAGACGATTATTTGTTCTCCCACTCCTGCATCAAGATTTTTAACCGAATTTATTTCTCCACTGCAACTTGTAAAAATCAAGAGGGAAGCGAAGAAACAAGTTAAAAAATATAGCCAGCGATTTTTTTTCATGTTTGGTGACTACAGTTAAATTTATCACTCTTTTAGCAACTTTTCTTTCTCCGATCGAGAGTCAGTAGTTAACGATAATTATGGTAAAAACTGAGAAATTAGGAATTGGGAAATTTACGCGATCGCACTTCAGCCGCATAACTTTCGACTGCTTGAGTAATATTTTCGCGCAAGTTGGTGTAAGCTTTAGCAAATGGTGGTTGTTTTTTCGTTAATCCGAGTAAGTCAGCAGTGACTAAAACTTGTCCGTCACAGTCAACACCAGCCCCAATTCCAATAGTAGGAATGGGTAGTTTCGCGGTAATTTCTGCGGCTAAATCGTGGGGAATATGTTCTAAAATAATTGCAAATGCACCTGCTTGAGAAAGCGCGATCGCTTCATTAATGATTCTTTCTCTGTCTAAGTCAGTATTTCCCTGTTGCTTGTATCCCAAGCGATGAACCGATTGAGGAGTTAAACCAACATGACCCATGACGGGAATACCCGCAGTAGTTAATTTTGCCACAGTTTGGGCGATCGCCGGATATCCTCCTTCTAATTTGATCGCTTTGACATTAGTTTCTTTTAAAATTCGTCCCGCAGAATGTAGCGCTTGAGCGGAACTTTCTTGATAACTTAAAAAAGGTAGATCGCAAACAACTAACGCTTGTTTTACCCCCCGACAGACTGCGCTTGCGTGGTGAATCATTTGCTCTAAAGTTACTGGGAGAGTTGTTTCGTGTCCCAAAGCCACCATCGCTAGAGAATCTCCCACTAAAATTAAGTCTACCCCTGCTTCGTCCAAAATTTCTGCGATCGCGTAATCCCATGCGGTTAACGCAACTATTTCACGTCCTTGTTGTTTCCATTGAATAAGTTTTTGCGTAGTAACTGACATTTTGGGATTGGTGATTGGTGATTGGTGATTGGTGATTAGGGATTGGTGATTAGGGATTGGTGATTAGGGATTGGTGATTAGGGATTGGTGACTGGGAATTAGTGATTAGGGATTGGTGATTAGGGATTAGGAATTAGGAATTGGTGATTAGGAATTAGGGATTGGTGATTGGAAGCGTGGTCGAAATTGGAGAAGTGGTCAGTGTGATTAGGGATTGGGAATTACCAGCTATAGTTTTACCAACATTTACTCTTCCAAATCCTCCAAATCCCCCAAATCCTCCAAATCCTCCAAATCCTCCATTTCCTCCATTTCCTCCTAGTCCCCAGTCCCCAATTACCCAGTCCCCAGTCCCCCAATCTAATAATCAGTAGGTGCTTCTCGAACAAAAGCAAAGTGCGGTCTAACTCTACCTGTAGTGAGACTAACCCAAGCTAATCCTTCACTGGTTCCCACCCAAAGTTTATTTCCGGTATCTGGTGAGAGGGAAAGAATTTCGTGGGATGGTAAATTGGGAACTACCCCCAGAACTGCACCGCTATCTGCTTTGATTTTCAATAAACCAGAAGTAGTTCCGACCCAAACGCTACTATCTTCAGCAAAGCGCACACTGGTAACATTGCGTCCTCGCAGTGGGGTGACAGAACGCAAAATTTCGCGAGTTTCTGGGTCAATAACTAATAAACTATTGGGAGTTCCTACCCACAGCAGCCCGTCAGGTGCGGTGGTCATCGTTTGTACCAAACCACCAGGAATGTTGCTTATCCGACCGATAACGAAAGCCCTAGCGGTGTCTACTCGCGCTAAACCTTCGAGAGTTCCGACCCACAATTGACCTTCGTTATCGAGAGTCATCGCGTTAGCGCTGATTCCAGGAAGTTCTTGCAGGGTAGTGATTAATAAACCTTGGTCTGGACTAATTAAAGAAAGTCCGCGATCGCTACCTACCCACAAATAACCTCGGTTATCGACTAATAATGATAATACTCGATTAGAAGGCAAACGAAAATTTTGCAGGGAAATTTGGTTCGTTACCGTGTCTAGTCGCGCTAAACCGTCGTAAGTTCCGACCCAAAGCCGTCCTCCTTTATCTTGAGCCAGAGAACCAATACTATAATTCGGTAAGGAAACTCTCGCCAAAATTCGTCCTGTGTTCGGGTCGATGCGCGTTAACTCTAACCAAGAACCAACCCACAAATTGCCTGTATAATCTTCTTGCAAAGCTGTTACCCGAAAGTCCCGCGCCGCAGGTTGTAGTTGCTCTCGAAGTGGTTCGGGAGGTAAGGGTTTTTGTCGTGACGGAGGTGCTGTGTCTGGATAACTCGGAACCAACTCTTCCGGATTTTGTGCTGCTGCTTGACCGTAAATCGGTAAATTCAACAGCAATACTGTCGCAGCGATGGGATAAAGCCCACCGCTCCAAAAAAATCTCGCCAAACTTTTAGGTGCATTCGTTTTGACCATAACTTTCGGGTTTTATGGGCAAGGGACTTTTTTATTGTATCTGACCGCAAGTACGGTTATGCGACAACGGACTTACTTCACAGCGAAGAATATTAAACCAAATTTTCCTCACCTTTAGCTGGACGGTTTTACCCCCCACCCCGACTTAATCCATCTTCAGTAGGATGCCTCTATTACTTGGTTTTGCGGGTAATCACTAACAACAGTGATTTAGATCGCCAAGTCTAACTTGTATTATCACTGAAAATCTTTTTGATTTAAGCGATTCTAGATTTATAGATTAATTTATTAACTTTTTTAAGATGATTTGCCAAACTCCTACACCTAGCTTAAAATTTCAAAATTCCCGTTCTTGCTACAAATTGGCGAAAAAATACTACAAATTTGGTCAATTTACCGACGCGATTGAGCTTTTATCGGTTATTCTCTCTATACATCCTAATTGTGCCAAAATTTTGAGTAAGCGAGGTAATGCTTATCATAAGTTAGGTAGATATACCGAAGCCCTTGCTGACTACGATCGCGTTGTGGAAATTCAACCGAATTCAGCGCAAGCTTGGAATAATCGGACGAGAACCTTGACAAAATTAGCTCAGTATGGTAGCGCATTGCAATCAAGTAATCGGGCGATCGCGCTCAATCCTAATTATGCTCAAGCTTGGATTAGTCGAGGGATTATTTTAGCTCATTGTAAACGTTACCAAGGCGCGATCGCTTGTTTTGAAGCCGCTTTGAAACTTGACCCCAATTTAGCAGCAGCCCAACTCCACCTCGAAAGTTGTCAAAGAAAATCGTCTCAATGCACTCACCATAACGCTAATCTAGTAACCGTAGAATAGCTTCCCTAGCTCAAACCTCTAATCAATTAACTTTGTGGTCTTAATCTCCAAGATTCGCCACTTTTATCCTAACAAAAAGAAAAGCTAATAAATCTATCTCTCGAAAGAAGAGACAATCAATTTTTGAACTTAGAATCAAAAACATACTTTTCATAATTAGGAGCTTTCATATTTATTAAGTTTGATTGACAAAACAATAAGCTCAATTAGATTAACATACAACCCAACAAATAACCAGCGTGAAACTAAGAACAAAAATCTTAGCTGGCTACAGCGTAGTCATGACACTACTAATAATTGTTTGTAGCTTAGGTATTTTTAATCTGCGTCGTTTAGGAAAAGCAAGCGAAGCAATTTTACAAGAAAATTATCGAAGTATTCGTGCCGCCGAAAACATGATTGACGCACTCGAACGTCAAGATAGCGCTACTTTATTATTTTTATTAGAAAACGAACAACAAGGTAGAGAAGTATTTCGAGAAAATGAAATCTTATTTTCACAGTGGTTAGGTCGTGCTAAAGATAACGTTACGATCGCTGGAGAACAAGAAATTCTTACCAAGTTACAAAAACAATATAGAAATTATCTCATCGCTACTGCCCAACTACGAGAATTAGAACAAAATCAACTCCAAAGAGCAACAAGCTATTATTATCAGACAGTTTTTCCTCAGTTTAAACAAGTACGCACAACTGCTATTCAATTACGAGACTTAAATCAAGAAACAATGGTGTTTGCATCACAAGAAGCAGCAATTGTTTCTCAGCAAGCAATTTGGTCAATGGTAGTTACCGGAAGCACAGTAGTTGCGTTCGGTTTAGGATTTAGCTTATTACTTTCTAATCGTTTAGTGAAACCTTTACGAGAAATGACTCGCGCTACCGAAGAGATTGCCGAGGGAAATTATCATGTGGCGATTAGCGTAAAATCTAAAGATGAAATTGGTTTCTTAGGACAAGAAATTAATTTAATGAGTCAAAAGCTCAAAGCATTCCACGATTTGAATGTCGGAAAAGTGCTGATTGAAAAACAGCGTAGCGAAGCAATCATTAATAGTATTACTGATGGCATAGTTGTGGTCGATGCCGAATTAAAGATTATTGCTATAAATCCCCTCGCTGCTACAATTGTTAAAACTAATTCTGAGCAGGCAATTGGCAATCATTTTTTGGATATTTTTAACGATCGAGAGTTATATGAACATCTGAAAGCGACCGCAGCAACAACCAGTACACCTTTACTTGACGAACGCCAATCAATTATTACTATCGAGGGAGAAAACCGGGTTCAATATTATAAAATAGCAATCACTCCTGTAACGATAGAAGAAGGAACGATGCTAGGGGTAGTGTTGTTGTTGCAGGATGTGACAAAAATGAAAGAATTAGATCGTCTCAAAAGCGAATTTGTGGCGACAGCTTCTCACGAATTACGCACACCTTTAACAGGAATGGCAATGAGTATTAATTTGTTAATTGAAACTTGTCCTGAGAAGTTATCCGAGCGAGAAATGGAACTATTACAAGCAGCAGAAGAAGATGTGGAACGTTTGCGATCGCTAGTTAACGATCTCCTGGATCTCTCAAAAATAGAGTCAGGAAGGATTGAAATGGAATTTGGCTCGCTAAAAGTGGATCGAATAATTGCTAAAGCGGTATCGATGTTAGCAGTTCAAGCGCAAGAAAAAAGGATTAATATTACTCAGATTCCTTTTGAAGAATCAATTCAAGTTAAAGCAGATCCGAACAAGATAATTTGGGTTTTGACTAATTTGTTAGCTAATGCGTTACGATACTCAGATATAGGCGATCGCATCGAAGTTACTGCTAAACGAAGAGGAGAATGGGCTTATTTATCTGTAGCTGACAATGGCGCGGGTATTCCTTACGAGTATCAAGGAAAAATTTTTGATAAATTCGTGCAAGTAAATACAGAAAAAGATGTTGGGGGTAGCGGCTTAGGTTTGGCAATTTGTAAAGAAATTGTCAAAGCTCATGGCGGTACAATTTGGGTAGATTCTACTCCTGGTCAAGGAAGTAAATTTACGTTCACGTTACCAGTTGTTGAAGAAAGTAAGCGAGAAGATCGGGAAGTTGTTTCAGTCGCCTTTTAGGTTGCTGGCGCTACCGCACTAATCGCCGAGGGATTTTTTACGAGTAATTAGTAGAGAAAAAAATGAGTAATGAGAAAATTCTGGTTGTTGATGACGAAAAAAATATCCGACTAACAGTAGCTCAATGTTTAGATCCTTTGGGATATGAAGTTAGTACCGCTTTGAATGGAGAAGATGCACTGAAACAGTTAAAGGCGCAAGAGTTTCAGCTAATTTTATCGGATTTGAAGATGCCGGGAATGAATGGGATGGAGTTTTTGCGAGAGGCGATCGCGCTACACCCAGATCTGCAGGTAATCATGATTTCTGCTCACGGTACGGTGGATAATGCTGTGGAAGCGATGAAATTAGGTGCAGTAGATTTTATCCAAAAACCCTTCACTCCCAAAGAATTACGGGATGTAGTTTATCGAGTATTAAATCGCGAACACCACGCAGCAAAACAAGAGTCAAAGTATCGCAAAGCGCTCGAATTAGCACTTTATGCAGCAAGTAAGCGACAATTTGAGCAAGCGATCGCGCACGCTAAACAAGCAATTGGTTTAGATCCTGCGCGTCCAGAAGCCTTTACACTATTAGGAGAGTTACAAGAAACTACAGGATCTCGCACAGAAGCTTTGAAAAATTACCGCGTCTCTCTCGATCTCGATCCTACCTACAAACCTGCACAAGAAAATCTTTCACGGGCGACGCGATCGCCGAAAAGTAGACCTAGTTTATAGTATATTTTTCGGATCTGTTTGTGTGGGATCGATTCCTAACTCGCGTAACTTAGCTTCGAGTGCTTGCGATCGCGCGATCGCCTCTTGAAGTTTTTGTTGAGTTGACTCTAACTCTTGTTGAACTTTTTGCTTCAGTTGAGCTAATTCAACAAACGATAAAAACCTTTCTCCTGATGGGGTAAAAATTTCTAATTCCTCCGAAGTTAACTCAAAACGAATACCCAGTCGAGGACTCACCCAACCTTGAATATTTTCGATTACATTCAAGCGAGAGTCCTCGCGCAACCAACCACTCAAATCAACTTCCTCCGGATCGAACAAATAATATTCTTCTACACCGTAGCGATCGTAAAATTGCTGTTTTTGCGCCATTTCTGTCAGCGTATTTCCCGGAGAAAGCACTTCAAAAACTACTTGGGGAGGAATATCCTCTTCACACCATTGTTTATAAGAACCTCTGTCTCCTTTTGGTCTACTAAAAACTACCATTGTATCAGGCGCTCTGCGGAGCTTATTATTACCTTCTACTGGATACCAAAACAAGTCTCCAGCGACAAATACGCGATCGTCATTAGCAAACAACAGTTCGAGATTTTCTTTAATTATCACAATCCAACGAAACTGCTTCGTATTTTCTGCCATTGGTTGACCGTCACTGTCCGGATAAATTATTTCTGAGTCAGTCTTGGGTTGTAGTTGTCTGACCATAATATTTTCTTAAAATTAGAAAGACTGCTGATTTGATTATAACTACCAGAGCCAAGACAAATTTAGTTGATTTTGACTCGATTTCAGGTATAATTTAGCTAAAGATTTTCCTAATGGTAAAATTTAATTTCAGACAATTGTTTTCATTTTCTTAGTCTATCCAAATTTTATGCCAAATCCTCAGTATATAGTTATTGTTGGTTGTGGTCGTTTAGGCTCAATTTTAGCTTCAAATTTGAGCAGTGGAGGTAACAGTGTGGTAGTTATTGACTCAAACGATAATTCTTTTAACCATTTAACCAGTGAATTTAGTGGTTTTAAAATTGTTGGTGATGCAGCAGAATTATCTGTCTTGCAAACCGCAAAAGTTAACCAAGCTGATTGTTTGCTGGCGGTAACGAATAATGATAATATTAATCTTATGGTTGCCCAACTCGCCCAAACAGTGTTTCAAGTTCCCACAGTTTTAGCTCGGATTTTTGACCCCGAAAGAGAACAAATCTACCGCGATTTTGGGATCGAAACTATTAGTCCAACTCAGCTATCTGCCGAAGCTTTTCTAAAAATAATCAAAAAATTATCGACAAAAGGTTAAGCTTTTAGATCGTTAGTAAAAGTAGGTTAAAATATTGATAAATAAACTTAAATTAAAATGAGAGTGATCTTAATTGGTGGCGGAAAACTCGTTTATTTTTTAGCAAAGCAATTTGCAGCAAAAGGTTATCATCTTACGATCGTAACGCGAAAATCGGAAACAGCAATTTCCCTTTCGAGAAAATTGAAAGCAACAGTGATAGTGGGAGAAGGAAGTAATCCAGTAACTTTAAAAGAAGCAGGTGGCTATCGAGCCGATGCTCTTTTAGCTTTAACTGCTTACGACCAAGATAACTTAATTGCTTGTCAAATTGCTCAGAAAAAATACGGTGTCCCGCGAACGATTGCTTTAGTGAATGACCCAGAAAATAAAGATATTTTTGAACAACTTGGGGTGAATGTAGCTTTTTCAGCGACAGAAATTATTGCTAGTTTGCTCGAACAACAAGCAGGTTCAGAAAATATTAAAAATTTGCTTCCGGTAGCAGCAGGAAGAGTGAATGTAACGGAAATTGCGTTGGAGGAAGAAAGTCCAGTAGTCGGGAAAAATTTGCAAACAATTAATTTACCAGCAGGAACATTGATTGCTTGCATTTTACGCGGAGAAGAAGTAATTGTACCGCGAGGACAAAGTGTTTTAAAGCCACAAGATCGTTTAATTTTGGTCAGTCAACCAGAAAATTACGGTGAGTTGGTGCGGTCGCTAACTGGTGATGAGGTGTAAATAAATATAGTGCGCTACGGTAAGTTTTTGCGACAACGCTATCAAGCAATTCTGGGCTATTTGGGTTTGATTGCGTTAATTTCCGGTTTAGTGATTCTCTCGCCCTTAGTGGCGTTATTAGCTTACCCAGAGGAAGTAGGGCTGATTTGGGGCTTTTTGCTTCCCGGAGCAGTTTTGAGCGGTTTGGGGCTATTGGGGTGGCTTTTGCTGAAGCCGAAACAGGGAGATAGCTTAACTTTGCAGGAAGGAGCGATTATCGTTGTTTTAGCTTGGTCGATCGCGATTTTATTTAGTACCGTCCCGTTAATAAGTTTACAGGGACTTAATTTTACCCAGGCTGTGTTTGAAGCCACCAGTGGTTGGACGACGACAGGTTTGTCGGTGGTAGATGTAACTCAAGCCTCGCGTTTGATTTTGCTATTTCGCAGCATAATTGAATTAGCCGGGGGTGCAGGATTGGCGATTATCACCTTAAGCGCGATCGCAGGACCTGTCGGTTCGGGAATAACGGCGGCTGAGGGACGCACCGAACAACTCGCACCCAACGTCAAGCGATCGGCAAAACTTGTCCTCGGAATTTATATCGGTTACGCGATCGCCGGAACCATCGCCCTCAAACTCGCCGGAATGGATTGGTTTGATGCTGTCAACCACTCCTTTGCAGCTTTATCAACCGGAGGTTTTTCTACCCGTACCGATTCCATCGGTTATTGGGACTCCCCAAGCGTCGAAGCCGTTACCATCGTCCTGATGATTTTCGGTAACTTAAACTTCCTCACCAGCTACTTCTTACTCACAGGTAAAATTAAAGCCGTATTGCGTAACGGCGAAGTTCGACTCCAAGCCCTACTGATACCCTTATCCGCTTTAATTGTCTTCCTGGGAACCGCAACGCAACTATACCCCAACTTCAGCAAAGCAGTGCGAGTTTCCCTCTTTGAAACCATTAGCGCCCTCTCCACCACCGGATTTTCTACCGTTGGCTATAGCGACTGGACAGGTATAGCTTGGATCGTGATGATTATTTTAATGCTCATTGGCGGCGGGACTGGCTCCACAGCAGGAGGAATTAAACAATATCGGATTTATGTGCTTTACCGCGCCTTAATCTCGGAAGTAAAGCGAATGTTACTGCCTCGCAACGCGATCGCCGAACCGAACCTCTGGCAAGGCGAAGTTCGTGCTTTCTTAAGCAATGCCCAGATTCAGACAATTAGTTTATTCGTCTTTCTTTATTTTCTCATCTACGGCATTGGCTGCACCGTTACCGCCGCCTACGGTTACTCACTCTCAGAAAGCTTGTTTGAATACGCCAGCACCCTTAGTACCGTTGGGCTTTCCGTTGGAGTTACTGCCGCCGACGCACCTGCGGGATTACTGTGGACGCAAATTATCGGAATGTTTCTCGGACGTTTGGAATTCTTTACCGTTTTCGTCGGGATGGTACGTTTGTTACAAGATACACGCCCAATTTTTTCAAAGAAAAGTTAAAGCAGGGAATACCACAGATCCCTGCTCGTCTACTCTAGACTGAAAATTAAACCAAGAGTTTTAGTAGAGTTCTTCTTCTTGGTGAGTTTCGATTTTGCAATCTGAACGAGGATAAGCAATACAAGTAAGCACAAATCCTTTTTCCATTTGATCGTCATCCAGGAAAGACTGTTCAGACTGATCCACTTCACCTGATACTAATTTACCAGCACAGGTGGAGCAAGCACCAGCACGGCAGGAGTAAGGTAGATCAACACCTTGTTCTTCGGCAATGTCAAGGATATATTCATCATCAGGTACTTCAATTGTGGTATCGATACCTTCAGCTTCGCTTACTAAATGTACTTTATAAGTTGGCATTTGTTTTTCTCCTCTAGTTAAGGAATCGTGTTTTTCTTGATTTTTAGCCCGAATCAGCTTTTTGCTTAGGGCTTCATTTTTGATACTACGAGAAAAATACCTACTCCGAACACAGCATTAGCAATGAGATTCTTAATCAAATGTAAAATAAGCAATCTTTATCAATAAATATCTCAATAAGTAGAGGCGAAAGCCAAAATATGTTTGGTTTCTAACACCGTTACAGTAGTAGTTTCACTAAATACCTCCTTTGATGCTGCTTTGCGAAAAACTCTTTATTTGAAACATTAAATAAACTTATGTTTTACTAGGTGAATGATGATTTCTCCTGACAAAGAAGGTTTTTGATGATGGAGAAGATCGTACTTACCCCAAGCTCGGCGTAGCGATCGCCTGAGCTAAATTTCATCGCCAAAAGTCTTGACAAAATTAAAATTGTATGATTTGGAAAAGTTAGCTCTGAAGATTAGAGGCGCTAACTCTCGAAAAATTATCCGCAATTGCGTCATTACAGCCTGCGAAAAATCAGGGCTTCAACTCAGTTTCCCAGAAGGGAACTAATTTTCAATCACCAATCTCTAATGTCAGGATAACTTGACATTACGATCCCAAGATCCTCAGAAAATCGTTAATTGCCTTGTAATAATAGGGAAAACCCCTTGACTAATGAAGGGGAAATTTTGTTACATAAAGTTAAGAAAGCGATCCCCGCGATCCCCAGACAAAGCTAAATAACATTTTTGCCAAATAGAAGCTCAAAAATTGTTCACTGGAAAAGTAGCCAAAGCCTAGTCTGAGAAAAAAGGGCGTGGTAGTACGTCCAAGTCAAGGTAAACCTGACAAAATGGCGATCGTAGACAAGTAAGAGCTTTGTCTATCAAACCTAAAACTATCAAAACCTCGAAAAAAATCAAGGGTAAGGGATAAAAAGATGTGTGAGAAACTTCCACGGCTGGTTGTTATGAAAACAAAAACTAACAGCTAACAAAACTAAGAAGTCAAAACTCAAATTAAATTGAGTGTCACATCGGTTACTGCAAGTCCTGAATAGGGGCGCAAAAAAAACAGTTGCTTGACAGCATTCCCTTGCCTCATCCAAGGCACAATTAGCCCTTATTCGGAACCAAAATATAGGAGAAATACCCTATGGCAAAAGAACGCCCACCTCTTGAAGAAATGACCCTACGGCAACTGCGTAAAGTTGCCAGCAAATATAACGTTAGTCGTTACAGTCGGATGCGTAAAGCAGGCTTACTGGCTGAACTAAAAAAAATCATCGCAGCAGAGCAAGTCTCTGCGGTTCCATCTCGCACTGAAGAGGTAAAACAAACAGTGGAAGCAACAAAATTTATCGTCGGACAAGAAGATCCCACAGGTGGCACCCTAGCGGACGTAGACAAAGGATTAGAAGATTTACCAGCAGGTTACGGCGAAAGCAGAATAGTCTTAATGCCTCGCGATCCTCAATGGTGTTACACTTACTGGGATATCGCTAACGAGCAAAAAGAAGAATTGCGTCGTCAGGGAGGACAACAGCTAGCATTGCGGCTTTATGACGTTACAGACGTTAATTTAGAAGCCCAACGCGCTCACAGTGTCCAGGAATACCTCTGTGATGAACTAGCCAGAGAGTGGTATATGCCAATTCCGGTTAGCGATCGCGATTATCTCGTCGAAATTGGCTATCGTACTGCTGACGGTCGTTGGTTAGTTTTAGCTCGTTCCGTCACAGTACGAGTACCGCCCATTTATCCTTCTGACTGGATCGAAGACCAATTCATGACTGTCGGCTGGGAAGAAGATTTGCGCGGCAAGACTTTCATGAACTTAATTCCTCCCACCAAGCAGATCCCCGTAGGTTTCGACACTGGTGTTGGCAACCAAATTTTTGGCATGGCTGAATCTGCCGAAGCCCAGCGTGTTGCTGGTTCTTTATTTGGCTCAATCCAGCAAGTTCCTGGCTCAATCCAGCAAGTTCCTGGCTCAATCCAGCACGTTTCCGGTTCAATCCAGCACGTTTCCGGTTCAATCCAGCACGTTGCCGGGTCAATCCAGCACGTTGCCGGGTCAATCCAGCACGTTGCCGGGTCAATCCAGCACGTTGCCGGATCAGTAGTGTCACAACAAGCTGTCAGTTCCTATATCTTCCCCTCTGGTATGGGAATGTGGGCAGGTGCAGCAGCAGGCGGAGCTATTCCTACCATGTCCGGAGTAGGTTACTCGATGTCTGGTGTAGGTATGAGTCAATCAATGTCTGGCGCAGGTATGGGTTATACCATGTCTGGTGCAGGTATGGGTTATACCATGTCTGGTGCAGGTATGGGTTATACCATGTCTGGTGCAGGTATGGGTTATACCATGTCTGGCGCAGGTATGGGTTATACCATGTCTGGCGTAGGTATGGGTTATACCATGTCTGGCGTAGGTTATACCATGTCCGGTGCAGGCTTCTCTGGTTCTTTACCCCAAGTGCGTCCTCGCAAATTCTGGTTAGTTGCTGATGCTGAGTTAATCGTCTATGGTGCAACTGAGCCAGACGCTACCGTTACCATTGGCGGACAACCGATCAAACTCAATCCAGACGGCACTTTCCGTTTCCAAATGTCTTTCCAAGACGGTTTAATTGATTACCCAATCATGGCAGTTGCGGCTGATGGCGAGCAAATGCGATCAATTCACATGAAGTTTAACCGCGAGACACCATCTCGTCATACCAATACTAAAGAAGAAGCAGTTGAAGAATGGCTAGCTTAACATAACCTGGAAATAAGATTGCTTACCCCCGATAGATGAGTCGGGGGTTTGTTGTTTGTACTGTGGAAGATTATGAAACCAAAAGAAATTACCACTACTTTTCACAAAATGTTTTCTGCTCAAGCAGTGACAACTCCCACAAACGACTCTTGGCAAGTAGAATTAGACCAAGTAAAGTTATTGGGGATTCTTTCGGAAGATCAAAGTTGGCTACGACTGTTGTTGCCAATCGTACCAGCGCGAGAAGCACAACCATTTTTGGAACAGTTACTCGAAGCCAATTTTGATTTAACCCAAGAAGTACGCTACGGCTTTCATCAAGAAGTGTTGTGGGGAGTCTATCAGCACAATCTTGCTAGTTTAACATCAGAGGATTTAGAAGAGGCGATCGCACGCCTCCTCTCTCTCAAAGAAAAAAAACTTGATGAAGTCTTTAATTTACTCATCGAAAAGCAAATTTTGCAAATTATTAGCGCCGCCAAACTTCAAGGACAAACCCTTCAAGACACAATCCAAAATTTAGAGCGATTTTATTACGAAGGAATTTTAGGCGGAATGGAACAAAGTTCTGAAGAAAGAGAACGATTTCTCCAAGCTTGGCGCTATCAATTAGAAAGACTTTGGTCAGAAGTATAATCTTAATCTCAATAATGGATATTCTCGAAATACTTAAACAAGATTATCAGCGCTTTCCCCACAACCAAACTTACAGCATTTATGCTGAAAATGTTTATTTTCAAGACCCCCTGAATAAATTTCACGGCGTAAAGCGCTATCAAAAAATGATTCAGTTCCTCGGTACTTTTTTTCAAAACGTAAAAATGGATCTCCACAACATTTATCGTGAAGGAGATACGATTTACACTGAATGGACATTAAAGATGACCTCTCCTCTACCTTGGAAACCTCGTCTAGCGATTCCTGGTAGAAGCGAATTAAAAGTCGAAAACGAGTCCAAAGTTATTTCTCACCTCGACTTTTGGCACATTTCTCCCCTCGACGTTCTCAAACAAAATTTCTTTGCCTCTAAAATGAGAAAAGATACTAAGTAATGTAAACCTCTCTCAAATAGGACTTCCCTAATGCGTTTAATTCTGATGACTGGTAAAGGAGGTGTTGGTAAAACCTCCGTTGCTGCTGCTACCGGGCTTCGCTGCGCTGAACTAGGCTACAAAACCCTTGTTCTTAGCACCGATCCTGCTCACTCTCTTGCTGATAGTTTTGACCTGGAAATGGCACACGAACCGCGTCAGGTACGTCCCAATCTCTGGGGTGCAGAACTCGATGCGCTCATCGAGCTAGAAAGCAACTGGGGCGCTGTCAAACGCTATATTACGCAGGTTTTGCAAGCACGGGGACTTGAAGGTGTACAAGCCGAAGAACTGGCAATCTTACCAGGAATGGATGAAATTTTTGGCTTGGTTCGCATGAAGCGTCACTACGACGAAGAAGACTTTGAAGTGCTGATTATCGATTCTGCACCCACCGGGACAGCTTTACGATTATTAAGTATTCCTGAAGTTGGTGGTTGGTATATGAGAAGATTTTACAAGCCTTTACAAGGAATGTCAGTCGCTCTCAGACCACTTGTAGAACCAATTTTTCGCCCGATCGCTGGTTTTTCTCTTCCTGACAAGGAAGTTATGGATGCTCCTTACGAATTTTACCAACAAATTGAGGAGTTAGAAAAAGTTTTAACTGATAATCAGCAAACTTCAGTGCGTTTAGTAACTAATCCCGAAAAAATGGTGATTAAAGAATCTTTACGCGCTCATGCTTATTTAAGCCTCTACAATGTAGCTACAGATTTAGTAGTTGCAAATCGGATTATTCCTGACGAAGTTACCGATCCCTTTTTCCAACGTTGGAAGGAAAATCAACAAATTTATCGTCAAGAAATTCACGAAAATTTCCTTCCTCTACCTGTCAAAGAAGTCCCGCTTTATTCAGAAGAAATGTGCGGCTTACCTGCATTGGAAAGATTGAAGGAAACTTTGTTTGCTGATGAAGATCCAACTCAGGTGTATTACCAGGAAAATACGATTCGAGTCGTTCAAGAACAAAATCAATATAGTTTGGAGTTGTATTTACCTGGAGTAGCAAAAGACCAAATTCAATTGAATAAAACTGGCGATGAATTAAATATTAGAATTGGTAATCATCGGCGTAATTTAGTTTTACCTCAAGCTTTGGCGGCTTTACAGCCCGCAGGTGCGAAAATGGAGGACGATTATTTGAAGATTCGTTTTTCCGATTTGGCGCAAGTTTAAGTAAGTAAAGATTGTGAAAAGACTACAAAATTCTGGCACGGGTTTTGTAGTCACTAGATAAATGCTAAACTGAAAAATAAAGTCATGGCAGCAGTTAGTTCAACTCCCCAATCAAAAATATTTTATCCTAGTGCTGACGGTCAACCAGTGGCAGAAACTTACGACCATCTTTATGCTATTTTAACGACTTTAGAAGTTTTAAGACAATATCTTCAGAGTCGTCGTGCAACGGTGTTAGCTAATCAGTTTTTATATTATTCTCAAGGTTTCCCTCGGCCGAGAATTGCACCTGATGTAATGGTAATTTTTGATGTCGAACCGGGAGGAAGAGATAATTATAAAATTTGGGAGGAAGGTCAAGTTCCAGCAGTCATTTTTGAAATGACTTCCAAAGCTACACAACAGCAAGATCGTGATTTTAAGTTAACTCTTTACGAACAGTTTGGAGTAAGTGAATATTGGTTATTTGACCCGAAAGGAGAGTGGATTACGGAAAAATTGCGCGGTTATCGTTTGCAAGGTGAAGGTTATGAATTAATTACTGATGGTAAAAGCGAACCGTTGCAGTTGCGTCTAACAATTGAAGGTAAATTGATTGGTTTCTATCGTCTTGATACGGGAGAAAAGTTGTTGGTTCCGGATGAGTTACGGTCACGTTTGCAACAGGAAACTGAGGGAAGATTGGCGGCGGAAATGGAGGCTGAAGAACAACGAGAACGTGCGGAAGCGGAACGAGAACGTGCAGAAGCATTAGAAAAAATGTTAGCCCGTTATCGGGAGCGTTTTGGGGAGTTGGGCGATCGCTAAGATGTTAATTTTTATTAAACTAATCTTGACTTTTTGCTAAAATTAAGTTGATGATATTTAATTCGCTGGAGCTTAATAAGTAGCGATCGCTAAATATTTTTGACCTCATTTGCGCTAAACTATAGCTACGGAAAATGAGAAACGGAAATTCTTCGTAGCTGCGCCCGATTGGTAGAGTATTATAAGCAGGATAAAGCGAGTGAACGTAGCGAGAAAGGAGAGTGCGAAACTCTGTCGCTTCTTCTTCTTCGGGTTTGCTAGCGAAATAAGCTTTCAGGGTTTCCCCACTAATGAATATAAACAAAGGTAAAGCATAGTATTGGTCTAAATTTTGGCTATCGATCTCGAACCACTGCGATCTTTCTACTTCACCATTAAGCAATTTTACCAATTCCAGCGCACTTCCTCGCATTGCTGTACGCAGATTATCCGGATATTTGATACTTTTACTAACTGCAAACATTTTCTTAATCAAATCATCTGTAGCGTACTTTCTAATTTGGTTTTCTAAACTAATCGCATAAGTTTCTTCTAAAATTTTATCGACAATTGGAACTACCAATAATTCGCCCGTTAGATGAGCTATTTCTATGTTACCTAAATCTAATAATCGGTCAAAACCACTACACAATTCGGCAAAATGGTGATTAAAATTTTCTTGTAATTGCAAATAAGAAATTTTGCTATAATCATCCGAATTACCTGCATTACGCAAAACAAACTCAGCCTTAGCAAGTATAGCTTGTAAACTAAGATAAATTTGTTGAAGCACCACATTATCTGGTTGACGACGATGCTCATTTTTTAACTCTCTAATTACATTAGTCATTTGACCAGAAAACGTATTTCCCGCCGCCGAAACTGACTTACCACCAAGAGGAATAATTGTATAATTTTTCCTTCCGAAACGTCCAGCACCACTTATTCTCGTCATAATTGAAGCTTTCAAAACTAGCAAAATATTTAATAAATTTAAAGTGCTTTCTTGTATAAATAAATTGCGTTCCTGACAACCATTTTCACTATTCTCTGGACAATAAACTGCTCTATCTGACAAATAAAAAATTATTTCTTTAGCTTCAGTATCTAAAGTTTTCTTAGTAGTTAATTCAGGTTCAACCCAAAACTCTCCTCGCGCACGATAAATTACTTGAATTACCTCCATAAGATTTCTTTCAACTTGAAAACGAGGTATTTCAACCAAAATATGTTTCGCTTTAGGAAACGATAAACCGCGACTAGCTGAAGAAGTCATAAAAACTACTTTTACTTGATTTTTATACTCCTGAATTTGTGCTTTTGCTGCTTCCGAAAGATTAGCATGAATTTCTAAATAATCTTCATTTTTTACAAATTGTTCATGCTGTTGACCAAGCTTTTTAATTAACTCTTGTAATCTTCTTTTATCTTGAATATAAACTAAAACTTGACCAGAGTCAGCTTGAGACAAAAACTTATTAATATCTTGATTGATATTTCCTTGAACAGTATTAACTAAATTGCGATTTTCTCTCCAGTTATATTCGTTATATTCACAACATTCAACAAAAATTTTATAAGTCAGATATAAACTACTTGCGGGATAAGAATTAGCATTAATAACTCGCGCACTAAGTCGGTTAAATTGAAAATTTTTTACAGTAAGAGGAGCCGCAGTCGCTTTTGCTAGTCGAAAATAGATTTTATCTGGTTCTGGTAAAGTTTCTGCAAGATGCTGATTAATCACTTCAGAATCAACAATAGAAGCATCAGCAACAATTATTTTCGGATTAAAGCCGTAATTAGCTAATTCAAATTTGCTCAAAAATGAGCTAATTCCTTTTAAGAAATTTGCGCCACTATCATCCCCTGTAATTTCATCCACCATAAAAAAAATGTGCTTAATTCTTTGAGAAATTTCGCGCATTCGCTGAGGAATTACTCGTTTATCGAGATTATTATAAGCTCCAGAAAAAATGCGATCTAAATGCTCTATCGTATTTTTACCATGAGGAGTTATTCTTAATGATTGTATCGAAACTGTAGCGACAATTTGGTTAGATATTTGTCGCTCGATTAAAGCATGAATTCCTTGGGAAAGACTTGACAAAACACCAGCAGTTCTTTCGCCAGCGTCAATTATTCTATCTTGAGTTTCTTGTTTTAAACGGTTACTTTTCGTATAGGTTTTTTGACGTTTTTCAGCATGGACAAAATTAATTGTTTTCGCTCTAAAATTATTTTGATGTACGTTGGAATAATATTGTACTGTAGAC
>JAWQFW010000013.1:23082-41632 GCA_035968095.1 Oscillatoria sp. PMC 1068.18 | reverse complement strand
AAATTATTTATTGAATTCAAACTAAACTATTTGCTAAATTCTAAATATCGAGAATTTGGTTTTGCTAAAAAAAATTACTCTCGCGTCAGAAAATCCCAGGAAGAAATTGAAATAATTTCTGCAAGGATTACCAAGTTGCTATTTGTTTTCGTAATTTAAGTTAAATTGTCTTTCCACGCAAAAACTCATGATTTGTTTTCCAATAATATTGACAATATTTATTAATTGTGGTAGCAAATTAGGCGATCGCCGTAAATCTCTTCAGGAAAAAAAATTCTTGACTTATTTTCCACAGATTGTGGTATAAATTCCGTAGACTGGCATCTAGAGTGAACAGTGAACAGGAAACAGTTAGCAATTACCAGCTAATAGTTGAGAGTTCAAGTTACCTAATTCCCAATTCCTAATCCCCAATGAAATTAATTATTCAAATTCCTTGCTACAACGAGGAAGATTCTTTAGGGATAACTTTACAAGAATTACCGAGACAGTTACCCGGTGTAGATGTGATTGAGTGGTTAATCATCGACGATGGTAGTCGCGATCGCACAGTGGAAGTTGCTAAAGCTTATAATGTAGATCATATTATCAGTTTTCCCTCAAATCAAGGACTAGCAAAAGCATTTATGGCAGGTTTAGAAGCTTGTTTACAAGCTGGTGCGGATATAATTGTTAATACTGATGCAGATAATCAATATTGTGCTGACGATATTCCTCAACTAATTAAACCTATTTTGCACCAACAAGCCGAAATTGTCATCGGTGCCAGACCCATCCAAAAAATTCGTCATTTTTCCCCCATGAAAAAGTTACTGCAAAAATTTGGGAGTTGGGTAGTGCGCGTTGCTAGTAATACTAAAATACCAGATGCACCCAGTGGATTTCGCGCTTTCAGTCGAGAAGCTGCAATGCAGGTTAATGTTTTCAATAGCTACACTTATACATTAGAAACAATTATTCAAGCAGGACAAAAAGGAATTACAGTTACCTCCGTACCAATTCGAGTTAATCCGATGTTACGGAAATCGCGCCTAGTTAAAAGTATACCCTCATACGTTCGGCGATCGCTGTTTACCATCCTCCGCATCTTTATGCTTTACAAACCGATGCGGTTTTTCTTTTATTTAGGTAGCATACCTTTCAGTTTAGGCTTTTTATTAGGCATACGTTGGCTAATTTACTACTTCCTTGGTACCGAAAGAACTCGCATCCCTAGTTTAATCCTTACTGCTATTTTAATTTTAATCGGTTTTCAGCTTTGGATGTTTGGTTTAGTCGCTGATTTAATGGCAGCAAATAGACGACTTTTAGAAGATATTCAATTGCGTATTCGTCGTCAAAATATGGAAAACAGAGATTAGCAATTAGTGACTGATAATTGACGAATAAACTGATAACTACGAAATAGCCAATAGCCATGAAAAACTTATTCGCTCAAACAGCACTTGCTCAGATACCTAAAATTTTAACACTCATGGATCGCAATCCCCACAGTCCTACTTATGGTTGCTGCGATCGCACTTTTTGGCAGTACAAACTTATTGATTTTCCTAGCGGAATGTCTCAAGAGTTTGTCTTACCTCTCGCTTTAGCTTACAACACAAATCTCCCCGACAATCCTTTTTATCAACAGCAAATAATCCCTCAATGGGTAGAAGCAGGAATCCTTTACGCCGCCTATAGTTCTCATGAAAATGGTTCTTGCGACGACTATTTTCCTTTTGAAAGGGCTGGAGGTGCAGCAGCTTTTTCTCTCCTCGCTTGCATAGACAGTTATACTGAATTGGGATTGCATAACCAAACCGCGATCGATTTTTTTGTTACCCGCGCAAATTGGTTAGCAAATCATCATGAAACTGGACGTTTAACAAATCATCAAGCATTAATTGTCCTTTGTTTAGAACTACTTTCACAACAATTACAAACAAGTCAATGGGATCGTCAAAAAAGCTTACGTTTAGAAAGAGTCTTAGACTGGCAAAATCCTGAAGGTTGGTTCCAAGAATACGAAGGCTGCGATCCAGGATACCATACTTTAACTATTTCTTGTTTAGCACGGATTTACGAACTAAAACAAGATATTAGAATCAAAGAAGCCTTAATCAAAGCCGTAAATTTAGCCGCAGAATTTATTCATCCCGATGGCTCTTATGGGGGAGAATATAGTAGTCGTAATACCTATAACTTTTTCCCCCACGGCTTTGAATTAGTTGGCAAATGGTATCCCAAAGCTTTAGCAATTAATGACCAATATTTGCTCGGTATTAGTAACCAGCTTACACCTTGTTACGCTGACGATCGCATAATTGGACATCATACCTGGAATTATCTCCTTGCATGGCGAGATTTTCTCCCAAATCGACCGAAAATTTCTCCCCGTCCCGATTGTCGCATTTGGTTGCAAGAAGCGCAACTAATTATCGACCGTCGCGACAATGTTGAATTATACTTAGCGTTAAATAAAGGTGGCGTTTTCAAACTTTTTCGTAACCAAAAGTTAGTTGCTTCTGATACACAATTTTCTCTCGTGGTACAAGAAAAAGGAAAACTCAAAAATGCAGTTGCTCATTTAATTGATAACTATACCGTAAATGTAGCAGCAAATGAAATTTCGATTCGAGGTGAATTAGGTTGGGCTAAACAAACTCAAATGACACCAATTAAGTTAATAATTTTGCGCGTCGTGATGCTTAGTTTTGGGCGTTTTTTCCCAAATTTGATCCGGAAAATTTTGCAAACCATGTTAATTACTGGAAAACAAAAAGCGCCGTTTCAATTTCACCGCTTGTTGCGTTGGAAAAATAATCAATGGATAGTACAAGATGAACTTATTTCAGAAAATTGGCAAAATGTCAAGAGTGTGCAAATTGGCGGCGATCAAACTTCAATTTATGTAGTTATGAGTCGTACTTTTCAACTTGGTCAATTACAACCTTGGCTCGATCTTACCCCAAAAGTCAAACAACTTAGTTCGGGAGAATCTTTACAATTGGAACGTAAGTTATAATTTTAGGATTAATTGCTAGAAATAGTTTAAATTTGCTTGATATTTTAGCGAGAAACCCAAATGAATTTTGTAAATCAACCCCAAATAATTTTAGCTAGTTTGCTTACTGGATTATCTGTCTTCTCACCTTTTTCTGAGAATTATATATTCTCGATTAGCCCAGTTTCAGCTAGCGAAACTCAGCAAATTATCGCCCAAACCACAACGATAACTGAAACTGAAATTAAACAGATAATTGCTGAATTAAACGAAGCAGCAAACAATAAAAATGTAGACGGAATTAGTAAATATTTTTCACCCGAAGCTACCGTCGAAATCTCGCTGCAATCGGCATTAGGTTCACAAAACTTTGCTTTCAATCGAGACGAGTATCTTTTCTATCTTCAAGAATCGTTTAATAACACAGAAAATTATCAGCAAAGCTACGAAAATTTAGTAATTACGATCTCTCCAGATGGAAAAACAGCCACAGCTACTTTAAATGTTAGCGAAACAGTAGAGATGGAGGAATTAAATATTTCTGGTACTTCTCAAGAAACAATTTTGTTTCAAATAATTAACGATCGCATTCTGATCACTTCTGTTACCGGAAAATCTCAGTTATAAATTAAATCAAAGTTAATGAAACGGATAATTTCTTTAATAGTCAGCCTAATTATTTTAACAATAATTTATTGGAAAATAGATTTTCCAGGCTTAATTGAAGTTTTGGCTAACTGCAACTTATGGTGGTTGACAATTAGTTTAGGAATGGTAATTCCGTTAACTACGTTTACGGCTTGGCGATTACAACAATTAATGCCAAAAAATGCGAAATTAGGTTTTGGTGAAGCCAATCGTTTAATTCTTGCTGCTAGCGTTTTAAATATGATTTTGCCTTCAAAAATGGGCGACATTGCTAAAGCTTATTTTCTCAAGCAAAAAGGACATTTATCAGGGAGTTTGGCTTTATCGTTAGTAGTCTTTGAAAAAGCTTGCGATTTACTTTCGTTATTGCTTTGGTGTGCTTTTGGTTTACTATTATATCCTCAGAAAGATTGGTTATTTTGGCTAATGACTGCTTGTGTTGCTGGTGGCTTGATTTTGGGGATATTATTACTAAGTTATCTTCCTTTTGCTGATGTGTTTTTTCTAGTTGCAAGAAGGATTGCACCACAGAAAAAACTGCGCTTGAAGTTACAAAAGTTGCAAGCTTCTTGGCGAGAAATGCACGTTTATTTTTGGAACGATAAAAAACAATTATTGAAAGTTACTTCTACTTCAATTTTTATTTGGTTTTTGCATTTGTTGCAAATTTGGTTCTTTATTCTCGCTTTAAATGTTTGGACTCCTTTTTTAACTAATTTAGCCCTTTCTCCCTTAGCAATTTTAGCAGGTTTGTTGCCTTTGACTTTTGCTGGTGTGGGAACGCGAGATGCGGCTTTAGTTATTTTTTACGAACCTTATTTTCCAGCAACTACTGCTGCTGCTTTGGGGATACTTTGTACTTCTCGTTATTTGTTACCTGCAATGGGTGGGTTGCCTTTTTTGGGGCAATATTTACCAATTGCGCGTCAGTTGAAATCTAAGTAATTATGAGGGAAAATAGTGTTATAATGCGGCAAATTAGTAAAGATATTGGCATATTTTCATAAATGGCGATCGCGCAATTACATTCGTTTCTCCTTAAACCAACAGCTAAACTATCTCATCCGCGTACGATTTTTTGGTTGAGTTTAAGCTTGACATTTGCAGCCATTTATGCAATCCTTGCCTTACAGAAAGCTTTTAGTAGCGAATATGTCGTCCAAGATGATGCCAGACAGCACGTTTTTTGGATGTTACGCTTTCTCGATCCAGAATTATTTCCTAATGATTTAATTGCCGATTATTTTCAGTCAGTAGCTCCGGCAGGTTATACTAATTTCTATCGTTTAGTAGTAGGATTAGGGATAAATCCTCTATGGCTAAATAAATTTTTACCGCTAATTTTAGCTTTAATTGCTACCAGTTATTGTTTTTTCCTTTGTCTAGAAATTTTGCCCATCCCGATGACGGGTTTTCTGGCTAGTTTGCTATTTAATCAAACAATTTGGTATAAAGACGATCTAGTTTCCGGTACACCAAGAGCATTTATCTATCCTTTATTGTTCGCCTTTTTGTATTATTTAGCGAGAAATTCTTTATTACCTTGTTTAACAGCGATCGCGCTTTTAGGTTTATTCTATCCTCAAGGAGTTTTCCTCGCGGCTAGCTTATTATTCCTCCGCTTACTAAAAGCAGCTTGGTGGCAAAATTGGCGCGAAAATCGGCTAGAATTATGGGGGCTAGCAGTTGCTTTCCTCGTCATGTTACCTTATGCTTTAACTAGCTCAGATTTTGCACCTGTAGTTACTGTTAGCCAAGCCAAACAAATGCCCGAATTTCTTGACGACGGGCGATCGCAATTTTTCCACGATAATCTTTGGGATTTTTATATTGCCGGAGGGCGTAGCGGGATGTTTCCGCGATCGCTGTTTACACCTGTAACTTTGATTGCAGGCTTATTCTTACCTCTGTTACTAAAATTTCCCGCTAAATTTCCTTTAGTCAAGCAGATAAAATCATCACTTTCCCTCTTACCGCAACTCCTGCTAGTCTCAGTAGGAATGTTTATTTTCGCACATCTTCTTCTCTTCAAATTGCATCTTCCCGGACGTTATACTGGTTACACCTTTCAGATGATTATTGCCTTAGCTACGGGAATTGTCTTAACCATAATTCTCGATCAAATACTCCTTTGGGCGCAAACAAAAGCGAAAAATTACCGCTTCAGAATCGCGATCGCCTCAGCCTTCACTTTTCTCCTCGCAATTAGCTTAATTTTTTATCCCAATACTAGCAACGATTTCCCAATTACCAAATATAAAACAGGCGAATTCCCAGGATTATACACATACTTACAACAACAACCCAAAGACATTCTCATCGCCTCCCTCGCCAACGAAGCCGACAACATTCCCACCTTCGCCCAAAGATCCATTTTAGTCAATCGTGAATACGCCATTCCCTACCATTTAGGCTACTACAATCAATATCGTCAACGAGTAAAAGATTTAATTCAAGCTCATTATAGTCGCAACTGGGAAGAAATAACCGCTTTCATCGCCAAATATAACATCGATTTTTGGGTTATTGACGACTCAGCATTTACAGCCGAATTTTTACGCGATCGCAACTGGATCAAACAATATCAACCAATAACTCAACAAACAATCAATCGTCTTCAACAAGGAGAAACCCCTTTATTAGCAAAAATTCAATCTTCCTGCGCCGTTTTTACCGAAGATAATTTAACAGTAATTCCCAGCAAATGTATCCTCAAATATAGACAAAACTAAACTAATTAATTAGCGAATCTCAACAAAGTCAACAAAGATTTAACTAATAACTGAAACTACCATTCAACCTGCTTACGTTCCGACAAAACTTGACGATAAATTTCTTCAGTACGTTTAGCAATTTTCACCCAACTAAAACGCCTTTCCAAATCCTCATAAGCATTATCAACTAACCATTGAGCATAATCAGGATGTTGTAAAACTTGTAAAATTCCCCAAGCCACAGACTGCGGATTATTTACATGAGTTACAACCCCAGTCTTCGTATGTCGTACCACCTCCGGTAAACCGCAACTATCAGAAACCACCACCGGAACCCGCGCCGCAAAACTTTCCAAAGCAACAATCCCAAAAGGTTCATAAAGACTCGGAAAAACCGCACAATCAGCCACAGTTTGAAACTTATCCAAATCAGGTTCCGGCATAAAACCAGTAAAATAACATTTCTCCCAAATACCCAAAGCAAAAGCTTGGCGTTTCAAATAATCAGTATTGCCACCACCAATAATGACAAACTTCACCTGACCTTGCATTTCCCAAAGTACCTTTGGCGCAGCTTTTAAAAGTACCTGAATTCCTTTCTCGTAAGTAATCCGACCCACATAATAAACAATTTTTTCTTGATCCGCAGCAAAACGACGGCGGAAACTCCAACGATCGAAATCAGGAGTCATCTCCTTTTTTTCTGGGCGAATGCCATTATAAACCACATCAATTTTATTCCAAGGAGTTTCTAGCGCCTGTTCCACTTCCCGTCGCATATAAGAAGTACAAACAATCACTCGCCAAGCATTATAAGCAAGCTGACATTCTTGAGAATTGATATAGCCTTGGGTTTGATTATGAATCCCATTATGACGACCATATTCCGTCGCATGAATTGTCGCAATCAGAGGAATTTTAAAATTATGCTTCAGCGCGATCGCCGCATCTGCAACCAACCAATCATGAGCATGAAGCAAATCAAAAGATCCTTCTTCTAAAATTAATTTACCTCCATGAGTACCCATGCTTTGATTCATATTTACCACCCAGTGGAAAAAATTCTCCCCCTCAGCCACAGGAACTCGATGCACCTTAATCCCTTCTACTTCTTCATAACGAGCCGCATCGCCACATTCCACGGTGATTAAATGAATTTCATGCCCAAATTTCACCAACTCTGGATACAACTCTGCCACATGACGAGCAATTCCCCCAACAATGCGGGGTGGAAATTCCCACGCTAGCACTAGAATTCTCATCAGTAGCTATCCTCAAGTTTGAAATTTTTACATATTATTACAGATTGCGCGATCCTTTTAAGGCATGGCGCTCAGTCTCATTCCCAGTTTCTCTAAATTCTGACCAAGTTTCCCCCATTTTTCTTGATAAATTTGCCATCTTTTTTCAGCTTCTAAGTCTGGTTGAACTGATTTTTGCAATAAAACTACACCTTCAGTAAAGCCAACCACAGCATAAGCTTCCTCTGCCCTCAAATTCTCGATTTCATTAATTCTATCTCTTAATTCCTCACGTCTGCTCTCGAAAACAGCCTCATACTCTACCTGCCACAAATCCACTAACACATAATCCACTCTACCCACTTCTTGATTATCGTCCCGATACTGAAAATCTGGAAACCGTAAAATTACTCGCCGACTAGAAAGCTTTGGCAAAATAAATCTCGTTACCGAAACGCTAGCATCTGGGTCAATTTTCTCTAGCAATAAGTGAACTTTATCAACGTGCTGCCATTGCACAGACAAGGATTTATAAATCCAAGGATCGATTGAATCCGGGATGAGAAAAAATAAGGCTCGATGAGGATTAGAAGTCCAAGTAAAAAATAAAGAAAGCACGAGACAAAATGCCCAAAAACGCTTCATTCGAGGCTGAAACTTTTCTGGGTGTTGTGACCACCAAACAATTGTCCCATAAAAGATCCCCGGAACTACCGCCACCGCATAACGAATATTAATTGATAAAGGAGAATCTCCTTGTTGTAAAAATAATTGTGTCAACGGAAATGCTGTTAAAGTCCAGGTAGCAGGAGAAACAGCAGGAATCAAAGCTACAGGTAGCCAATGACCTAATAAATACTGCAATTTTAGCCCCAAGGGACTAAAAAATTCTCCGATTAATTGCCCAGGATTACTTACCATTCCCCAAATAATTTCCAGTGTCGAAGCTTCTTCGCTTTCAGCAAACTGTCCAAATCTTTCGATCATAAACCGCTTAGAAATATCGGCGGAAAATAGCGGCATAATCGCGTTAGTTACCACAATCATATAAGCTAAACTAACTGTACAAACAGCTAAACCAAGTTGTACCTCACGCTTACTTAAAATCCAATATATCCCCAGACTAAATAAAATTACACCTGTATCTTCTCGCACCGTTAAACTCAAAATTACCAGTAGCCAAAATAACCACCAGCAGCGTTTTTCTTTCGCTAATAGTAAACTGAAGACGTAAAGCGGTATTTGACATAAATCGAAAAAGTTACCTAAACTCGGTCCAATGATTGCATTAGCTGCATAATAGCTAATTGTTACCCTGGCTGCTAAATTGGGTTGCAGATATTCTCTAGCTAAAAAATACAAAACTAAACCCGCAGCAGTCAGTAAGATTACTTGCAAAACATTCAATGTTGCTGGTGAAGGAAAAATTGCATAAATTGGGACAAAAAGTAAGAGTGCGGGGGTGAAATGTTGTCCGAGACGTTGATAATAAACTGTAGGAAGTTGGTTGTTGTGTTGAACGTTGGTAGAGAGGGAGGAAGAAAGAGAACTTTGGAAAAAGTTGCCGTGGCTACTATTCCAAAATACTTGATTGAAAATGCCGTGGTCGGTATTGCTATATAAGCTGTAGTAGCGATGAAGTGAGATAGTTAGGGTTAAAAGAAAAAACGCGATCGCTACACAAATTACGACTTTTGTTGCTGATAATTTTTGCCGTTTCATGGTTTTTTATCGCGCCAAGGCGCAAAGACGCAAAGGAAGTTATTTTTAGTCTCTTGATTGTTGGAGGATTGGTTGAATTTGTTCTCGAAATTTTAACCAGGCTGCTATTGCTTCTGGGTTGGATTTGGTATTTTTTTGGAGTAAGATTACTCCGTCTTGAAAGTTGATTATGCCGTATTCTTGTTGTTTTGTTACTGAGTCGATTAAGTTGGTAAGATCGCGCAATTCTTCCCATTCTTGTTTAAAAGCAGGTTGATATTCTCGTAATCGCCAAAGATCGGCGATGAGATAATCTACTTTAATTACTTCTTGGTTGTCGTTACGCAATGCTAATAAAGGTAAGCGCAAAATCTCCCGACGGCTGGAAAGATGGGGGATAATATAAGTAGTAGCTGAAACACTTGCTTCGTCAGTAATTTCTGCTAATAAAGGACGCATTTTATTGACATGATTCCATTGTTTCGGTAAGGAAATATACACCCACGGGTCAAAAGAATCTGGTAAAAGGAAGTAAAAAGCACGATTCAATGCTGAAGCGCTTGAGGTAAAGGTAAAAATTAAAGAAAGACAAAGACAAAAAATCCAAAAGCGACGAAATAAAGCTTTTTTCCACAAATCGGGATGTTTTGACCACCAAATAATTGTGCCATAAAATAATCCGGGAACAACAGTCATTGCGTAGCGAATATTGATTGCTAAAACTGATTGTCCTTTGGCGATAAATAGTTTCATTAAAGGAAATCCGGCAAGAATCCAAGCATCGGGTGCTATTGCGGGAATAAATGCTAAGGGCAACCAGTGACCTAACAAGTAGTTGAAGGTACGATCTACGGGAGTAATTAATTCAACTAAGAGTAACCAAGGTTGACTAATCATTCCTCCGATAATTTCTAAGGTAGAAGCTTCGTCTCCCTCGACATATTGACCGAATTTTTCCAGCATAAATCGTTTAGAAATATCGTCAGAAAAAAGCGGCATAATTAAGTTGGTGAGTAATAAAATATAGCTGAAACTGAGAGTGCAAACTGTTAACCCTAAACGCGGAAAGCGTTGACTCACTACCATGTAAACTCCAATCCCAAATAAAATTACCGCACTGTCTTCACGAACTGCTAAAATTAAGACGGCAAAGATGGTAAATAACCACCACCAGCGTTTCTCCATTGCTAGAAGTAAGGCGAAAACAAAGAAAGGGATTTGGGAAAGGTCGTGAAAATTGGCTAAAGTGGGTCCTAAAATAGCGTTGGCGCAGTAGAAACTAATTGTAATTAATGCTGCTAAGTTTGGTGGTAAATATTGTCTGGCTAAAGTGTATAAAACTAAACCCGCCGCCGTGACAAAAATAACTTGCAAAACTGTGAGGGTGGCTGGATTGGGAAACAAAGCATAAATTGGGAGCCATGTCAAGAGCGCGGGGGTAAAATGTTGTCCGAGACGATGATAATCAACCGTGGGAAATTGGTCATTATGGACGACATTGGTAGAAAGTTGAGAAGAGAGAGAACTTTGGAAAAAACGACCGTGAAGATTGTTCCAAAAGACTTGATTAAAGATACCCTGGTCGTAAGAAGAGTAAAAGCTGTAGTGTCGATGAAGAGTTAGGAAGAGAGTGAAAAGAAAAAAGGCGATCGCGGCAACAACCACTAATCTCAATCCGGGCGTTTTCGGTAATTTATTCCACATCACTTAACTCACTCCTTCACCACGCGGCACATTTACACTAACTCGATAGTCAAATATAAAGTTTTTTACAATCTAAATTACAATGGCAAAAAAACTTTCTTTCACCCTTTGCCTCTTGACAGGAATCTTCTTTAGTGCTGTTAGTGCCAAAGCGCAAATACCTTTTCAGCTTGCCCAGTTCGAGTCAGAAAATCCCGTACAAACGTTATCACAAACCGCACCAGCACCAAGCTTACCAGTGGTAGCTCTAACTGTAGAAGATTTACCCTCTGGGTTTGAGAAACTCTCCCCAGAACTTACCGAACAAATCGCTTCGCAGTTTCAGTTTTTTCGGGGCGACTTGGGAGAAAACACTCTTGAACCAGATAATTTCTTTGTTTTTGTCAATCCTGATGAGTTTCAAGTGGTTCTCGGCTACACTGGCGATTTAGCCACAGAAGCCGCGCAAAAAAACTTTGACGCTAACCTCGAACAGTTACAGCAACCTGCGGCGCAGCAAGCCATGTTAGCTCAAATGCGCGAGAAACTGAAAACCGTTGGTGCAGTAGAAATTACTAGCTATGCTCCGTTACCGCAATTGAGTAACTTAGGAAATGCTTCAACCGGAATGACAATGGCAGTGAAGATGCAAGGGAAACCATTTCGGATGGATATGGCAAGTTTTCGCCGTAACCGCGTCGGCGCTTTTACTGCCGTGATGTATCTTGACGAAGAAGTGTCGCCAGTAGCCGTAGGAGAAGTAGCTCGCCAATTAGACAGTAAAATTTTACAATTGTCAGGTGAGACAACAATTACTCCTGAAAAAAGCAAAAACTAGCAGTAAAACAAAAAAGCGATCGCCAAAACCGGAAACTGGGACTACCGAAACCCACGAATGTGTGGTAGTGTAAAAAAAATTTTCCGGATTTGCTAAGGAAGTAAGCGAAAACTCAAAGCTGTCGCTTACAATAGAAATAGCGGAGACAAATGTTTCCGTTCACTCCTCACACCACACTCCGCCCGGAAAGATATTCGGGCGGTTTTTTTTGGCGACACTCAATGAGCGAAGGCGATCGCTCTGCCAACATTGTTGAGTGAGTTTTGCCCGATACTTTGGGTAAAGTATATACTTTTTTGAGGAATAATTGTCAACTTTTGTATCAATGAAGCTCGCAATGAGTGGTTTTGTTGCCAGTATCCCTAGGGGCGATCGCCTTTTGGCATCGTTTCTATTCATCAAACTTTAGGTTAAGTAAACGTTTGCCGAGAGTAATGGTAAAATTGCAAATAAACTTTAGATAGCCGTTAGTTAAGGATTTCCAAATATGTCAGCAGCCGCAGTTACGGATGGCACTTTTAAACAAGATGTTCTAGAGAGTAAAGTTCCAGTATTAGTTGATTTTTGGGCACCTTGGTGCGGTCCTTGTCGGATGGTTGCACCTGTCGTTGAAGAAATTTCCGAACAGTATAATGAACAACTCAAAGTCGTCAAACTCAATACAGACGAGAATCCCCAAACTGCCAGTCAGTACGGTATTCGTAGTATTCCTACACTGATGATTTTTAAAGGTGGACAAAGGGTAGATATGGTTGTTGGTGCAGTCCCGAAAACTACTTTAGCAAATACGATCGAAAAGTATCTCTAGGTTTAGTCGCTGGGGTAACTACCCCAAGCTTTAGTTGTTAGCACAGGCTATAAGCCTGTGTTTTTGCCATTTTTCTGGGAATATTCCTGAAAGTCGGCGATCGCTAATTCGCTCAAATTTCGCTAAAATAGAAGACCGCTAGCAAAATAGCATTTATGCCCTTATCTCCTTCAGAAGAACCTAGTTTTGACTCTGTAAGTAAAGAATTAGTTAAATTAATTGAGCAGTTACCAAACGTCAAACATAGTCAATTGATTCAACGAGCGCTAGCCGTACTGGTGCGTATTGCTGACGAAGAAATAGATCGCCTCGATTGGAAAATCTTGACAGGATCTCTAGAAGATTTGGAGCGCGGGTTAGCAATTTTTTATCCTTACCGTCACGTGCGCAAGGTGACAATTTTTGGTAGCGCACGCATTGGCGATCGCACTCCAGAATACCAAATGGCAGTCGAGTTTGCGCGTTACCTCACTAAGCGAGGCTACATGGTAATGACTGGTGCAGGTGGGGGAATTATGCAAGCTGGTAACGAAGGAGCAGGTAGAGAAAATTCGTTTGGTTTGAACATTCAGTTACCCTTCGAGCAAGGCGCAAATGCTTTTATTGAGGGGGACGAAAAGTTAATTAATTTTAAGTATTTTTTCACGAGGAAGCTGTTTTTTCTGCGGGAAAGTGACGCGATCGCGCTTTTTCCTGGCGGTTATGGAACTCAGGATGAGGCTTTTGAATGTTTGACTCTCTGTCAAACGGGAAGATATGGTCCTGTACCTTTAGTTTTAATCGACAAACCTGGTGGTGACTATTGGATCTCTTGGCATGATTATATTTGCCAACACTTAGTCAAAAGAGGTTTAGTCAGCCCGGAAGATCCGAGTCTCTACACTATTACTGATGATGTCGAGATTGCTGCTACCGCGATCGATAATTTTTACCGCGTTTATCATTCGAGTCGCTATGTGGGTGAGTTGTTTGTCATGCGTCTCAACCACGAACTTTTAGATGCACAAGTTGAGGAGTTGAATGACGAATTTAGCGATCTTCTCACGAAAGGAAAAATTACTAAAAGTGAGTCTTTACCAGAAGAAGCTGGAGACGAAACTGTCGATTTACCCCGAATTGTTTTTTACTTTAATCAAAGAGATTTGGGGCGCTTGTATCAAATGATTAGTCTGATTAATCAATGGGAAATTCATTCGGAAGCTGAAGAACATCCTGAGCGTAAATAAAAGCAAAATTTCCGTAATTAGCGATCGCCTTTTCTGAGATCGTCAAGATCGAGCGATCGCCACCACAAAATTATCCCTCATCTGAGGGTAAGTCACCAAAACGTTCCCGATATTGCTGTAGCATGAGTTCCGTTTCTCGAAGTCTCTGCTCTGCTTGTTCGGCTCGTTGTTTCTCTTGTTCGGCTCGTTGTTTCTCTTGTTCGGCTCGTTGTTTCTCTTGTTCGGTTCGTTGTTTCTCTTGTTCGAGAAGTTGACAAACTTCAACGTAAGAGAAAAACTGAATCCCGTCGGGACGATAAATTTGTAACTCTTCCCCAGAGATCTCGAAACGAATACCTAAGCGAGGACTAACCCAGCCATTAATTTCCGCGATCGCATCTAACCCTTCTTCCACTCGTAACCAACCGCTCAAACTCTGGCGATCGGGATCGTAAATGTAGTATTCTTCAACCCCATAGCGGTCATAAAATAACAGCTTTCTGTCCATTTCTGTCCGAGTGTTTGCGGGGGAGCGAATTTCAAAGACAACTTGCGGTGCGATTCCTTCCTCTGACCATTGTTTGTAGGAAGAGCGATCGCCTTTCGGTCTACCGAAGATTACCATTGCGTCGGGAGCATTAACAATCCGGTTATTTCCTTCCACCGGATACCAGAATAAATCTCCGGCGACAAAAACATCGCGATCGCCTCCAAAAAGCCATTCTAAATTTTCTTTGATGACAACAATCCAGCGAAATTGTTTGGTATTGTCCGCCATCGGTTTACCATCACTCTCAGGATAGATGACTTCGGTTTGTTTTTGAGATTTCAGTTCGGAAACCATAATTTTCTTAGTTCATTAGAACTATCATGTTCAAATTAACACGAAATTGGTAACTGCGTAACCAGAATTAATAATTGACTATGTTCAGGATATTCAAGAAACATTAGTAGCTACAGACTTTACTTGTTGCCAAAGTACCTTATAAAGTTGTAAAGGTTCATCTTTTCCTTTAACCTTCACGGGAGGCAGTTTTTCTAAGGGAATAGTTTGATCTTTAAGTTTGTCAAAAGTGCTTTGAGAAATCATAATTTCATCAGCATCAGCAGCCGTACAAACCCGACTAGCAACATTAGTTGTATCACCAATTGTAGCAAACTGAATTAATCTTTTGGAGCCAATATTTCCGGCAGCAGCTTTTCCTGTATTGACCCCAATATGAATCGAAATTGGTTGATTTCCTTGCTGCATCCATTTTTGATTAAAACGCCCAACCGCCCGTTGCATTTCGATAGCAGCACGCACAGCGCGATCGGGATCATCTGGACGTTGATAAGGAACACCCCAAACTGCTAAAAGAGCATCGCCGATGTATTTTTCTAAAGTACCTTCATAGGGAAAAACAATTTCTTCGACCATGATTTGAAAATATTGATTCAGCATTTCAATGATTTGCCGAGGACGCATTTGCGAAGACATTTTGGTATAGCCACTAATATCCGAAAAAACAGCAGTAACTTCAGCTTCAGTAATTGCTAAAGTTTCTGATTCTTTTATTTTTTGACTAATAGTTTTCGGAAAAAAACGTTCGAGTTTACCGCGTAGTTTCGCTTCCGCTTGCATCTTTTGGAAAAGTTGAGCATTATCAATCGCGATCGCGGCTTGGTTAGCTAAGGCTGTCAAAAACTCAACATCTTCGTCAGTATAAAGATTAGTGACAGATAAATTATCCACATACAAAACCCCAATCGTACGCTCTCGTAAGTTTAAAGGGACGCACATCGAAGCTTGAATCGCTTGTGCTAAAATCGACTCCGAACCAGTGAAGCGGCGATCGCTAGTCGCATCAGCAGTTAAGACGGCTTGACCATTTTGCAGCACTGTATTCGTAATCTTTTTACTGTAAAATTGATAATCTGTATTGATCCCCGAACGAGATTTCACCGCTTTTGCTTCTAACTGTTGCGTCGTTTCATTAACTAAAAGAATCACGGCTCGATCCACATTCATAATTTGCAACAATAAATCGAGAATTTTTTCCAGCAAAAGATCGTAAGTTTCCGGAGAAGATAACTCCTTACTCACCTCAAGTAAAATTTGTAACTTATCGAGCGATCGCTGTTCGTGATTCTTTTGTTTAATTCGCAACACCGAACCACCAACATCACCCTCAGCGAGTAAACTTTGCATCACCACTTGGGTAGATTCAGGAGTAAATTGGCGAACAATAGTTGCCGGAGATTCCTCTTCTTCCTCAAAATTAGATACACCAATAGGTAGACAAACAAACTTAAAAACTACATTACCGCAACGAACTGAATCCCCATCTTGGAGTTCGCAACGCTCAATTTGAACTTCATTCACAAAAGTATGATTACTGCTTTGGAGATCCTCAATCGTACAATCAGATTCAGTTAGCTTGATTTCAGCGTGGCGACGGGAAATACTACCGTGCATCAACACAATACTATTATCCGGAGCGCGTCCGATAGTGTTTACACCAATTTGTAACTGATGTCTTCTCTCTTCTGGCGTATCTGGAGCAGAAATTAAATAACGCACTTCCGACCCTCGCACTTACTAGCTATTATTTCCAGATTAGCTCGAAATTTAAATCGTTTATCTCGGCTAAGGCAAGCAGATCTTCTTTAATTCACGAGCATGGAAGTAAAAACCGGAAATTTCACCAAAAAAGATCCTCTTGGAGAACAAAGACCATTTGCATAAAAAAAGCTAGGTGTCAAGAAAAAACTAAGTTTTAGTTAGCTTACCTGCTTCCCCCTAGATTTCCATGAATCTATTTTCTTTGAACGGTAAGTAAAACTAGCTTATTGGACATTATAGTGAGACAAAAATCAAGAATCTTAATTAAATTTTTAGTCAAGAATTTACAAGTTTGATTTATGAGGTAAAATCGTGAACAAAACTAGAGAAAATGCTTGCAAACTATGAAACGGGTTTCTCACTTACCATTGTTCGTTAAATTAACTGCCTTAACTGCGGTAGTTGGCTTAAGTGCTTTTTCTACTACTAGAGCTTTAGCAGAGGTAGAATCTCGTCAGCCTCTCCTCAATTCTCCAGCCAAGTCAACCAACACTGACAATTTGTTGGCTCAAACCAGAAATGTCGGTAACTTGGTGGAAGTAGCGAAAGAAAACGAAGACTTAAGCACATTTACTGCTGCCGTGGAAGCTGCCGACTTAGGCACAACTTTGTCTGGTAGTCAAAATTATACAGTTTTCGCTCCCACGAATGAAGCTTTCGAGGCTTTACCCTCCGGAACTGTAGATGCGTTACTCAAGCCGGAAAATAAACCCTTGCTTAGAGAAGTTTTAACTTATCATGTTGCCCAAGGTAAGCAAACCTCTAGCAATTTGAGAAGCGGTGGTTTGAATACTGTTGGTGGTGGTGTAGCAATTAATACCAGTAGCAATGGTGTTGTTGTTAATGATGCCAGAGTGACTGAAGCGGATATTGAAGCTAGCAATGGAGTTATCCATACTGTTAACCGGGTGTTACTACCGAGAAATCTGCGGGTTCGGGTTTTGGCGCTCACCCAAACTCGGACAACCACAACTCGTCCCCAACCAATTCGGGGGCTGTGGTAACAAAGAAAAGTTAAAAAAAGCTCGGCTAGGGGCGATCGCTCTACGATTGGTGTATCGAAAATCAGCGCCTTGAAGAGCGATCGCCCCGCAATTTGTGATTTAAGACTTGAGCTTGAAGCAATCAACGTCCGAGTTGGCGTTTGGCTTGCTGACGTAAATCATTAGCTTTGGGATGATCGGGATCGAGTGCGAGAGCTTTTTCCATAGAAGCGATCGCCTCATCGTAGCGTTGCAACGCCCATAATGCTGCACCTCGGTTCGCCCAAGCTTCTACGAAGTCAGGCTCGATCTCCGTTGCATTTTCAAAAGCAGTTAAAGCTTCTTGATAACGTTGAAGTTGCATTAAGGCAGTACCGCGATTTTGCCAAACTTCGGCAAAATCAGGATCGATTTCCAGAGCGCGATCGTAAGTTTCGATCGCTTCGGTTGGTTTTTTTAAGTCTACTAAAGCCGTACCTTTACTCCAAAGAGCTTCAGGATATTCGGGATCGATTTCTAGGGCTTGATTGCAAGCTTCCAGGGCGCTTTCAGATTCCAGAGTTTGATTAAGGCTGTAACAAAGTCCCCAATAAGCTTCGGGGATTTCCGAATCTTTGGCGATCGCCTCTTCGTAAATGGCGATCGCTTCTGGATACTTTTCAGCTTGGCGCAATTTGTCGGCTTCGAGTAACAGTGTCTCTGCACTTACATTCGTCTCTTCAGCAATCTCCACTGAAACTTCTGGATCATCAGCAAACAGATAACTTATACCCAAGAATAAACCGAAACCCAATACTGCCAAAATACCAGCGATCGCTAAAGGTTGCGGGAAAGGTTTGACCCAGTTTTCGCTGTGTCTTTTTCGACTTTGAGGGGCGCTTTGAGCTTGATTAATTGCTGCTGTTGGTGTGTAGCTTTTACTCTCTGACTTCGATCCTGATTCTTGATTGAGCCGACTAGCAGCTTTCGCTGCACCTAATTGTTGAGTTGAGACATTGCTATTAACTACAGGTTTAGCTGGTGCTAAAGGTTGCGTTGGTAAATTGCTATTAACTACAGGTTGAGCCGATGCTGAAGATTGATTTGGTAAATTGCTATTAACTACAGGTTGAGCCGATGCTGAAGATTGATTTGGTAA
>JAWQFW010000013.1:0-22982 GCA_035968095.1 Oscillatoria sp. PMC 1068.18 | reverse complement strand
ATTACTATTTTCTAGCGTTGCAGATGGTGTAGACGAGTTGCAAATAGTTGGTGTATCGTAACCTACTGCTTGTTGTAGCGGTGGCAATTGTTTCAATGCAGCCAGGGCTTTCTCCGCATTTTCATAGCGCTGACGATAATCATAGCGCACCATTTTTTCAATTACTGCGGCAAAATTAGCATCAATCGCCGTACGATTAGGTAATAAATTACAAACAAATTCTCCATTATTATCTTGAGGTAATTCGCGGGCTGACAAACCACTCAAAGCTTGCAAAGCCAGAATTCCCACTGCATAAACATCACTACTAAAACGAGGTTTAAAAGCTTGTTGTTCGCTCGGCATATAACCAGGAGAACCGACAGCGATCGTTAAACTGGTTTCCCCCTGTGGACTACTTCCTTGAGTGCTGTACTTAACTGCACCAAAGTCAATTAAAACTATCTTCCCATCTGCTTCGCGGCGAATCAAATTAGCAGGTTTAAGATCCCGATGGATCACATTTTCCTGATGCACAAACCTCAAAACTTCAAGAATATCTTCTAAAAGAGTTCTGACGTGAGTTTCGCTCAACTGCTTACTAGGAAGAATTTCTTCATCGATACCAGTACCGAGAATATATTCTTGAACTAAATAAAATTCTTGATTTTGTTCAAAGTGAGCCAACAGTCGCGGAATGCGATCGTGATTGCCTAATTTATACAACGTTTCCGCTTCACGGTCAAAAAGACGTTTCGCCACCTCCAGCGTTGCTGCATCGTCAATTTTTGGTTTCAGTTGCTTAACCACACAAAGAGGATGACCTGGTAAATGAGTATCTTTCGCCAGAAAAGTCTGACCAAAACCCCCACGACCCAAGTGTTTCACGACCTGATAACGACCTGCTAATATTGTGTCCATGTCTGTTTTTGCAGTTATCCCAAATTTTAGCGTCAGCAGCGATCGCCTGTTTTTACCTATTCTACTGAAATCTTACTCACTCTCTTGAAAAAAGACCCAAAAACTTGCCAAAAATCCAACTCCAGATCTTCCACCAAACATCTCTCGATAACCCCTGAATCATTTTCCTTAACTTTTCCTCATTAATAACAATCAACATTTATCTCAGTAGTTGATACTCAACCCTTACCCCTAGTTTTCTTTCCTAATCTCCCCATTCCCAAATTACGCAACCTTTTCCGACCAGAAAATCATCTGTGTTAAATTGTATCTATTCTCCAGCTTATCCAGCAAAACTTTATTCACCAAATTCACTTTAGCCAAACAATTAACTTGTTCAGATGCGTAAATTTACTCCTAAAGTTAAAAAATTAGGTACGAGTTCCTATGAACGCTTAAAACTCAGTCAAGCTTTATCGCAAGCAGGACGTTTTGACGAAGCTTTAGCCGAACTAGAAGCAGTTTTACCAACTTTACCTAACTCTATTTATACTCATCTCGCTCTCGGCAATATTTACCTTCTCCAAAAGCGCTACGACGAAGCTCTTTTTCACTTTCAAACTTTAACTGATTTAGACCCGCTTTTATCTCAAGGTTCGCTCAAAACCGGAAGTCTTTATTTGAAATTAGGCAAATTAGAACTAGCTTTAGCACAATTCCAACTTGCACTTAATCTCGATCCTCAATCTATTTCCGTTTATATTGGTATGGGTCAGTTATGTGTTAAAAAACAACAATATGAAGCGGCAATCCAAAACTTTTTGCAAGTCGTCAAACTAAACTCCGAGATGATTTTTGGTTATATTCTTTTAGCAGAAACCTACAACAAACAAAAAAAAATCTCTCTAGCAATAGAGCAACTACAAACTGCTTTGAAAATCAAACCTAATCTTTTACTGGCTCATGTTCGTTTAGGTCGTCTTTATCTCCAACGAAAAAATCATCGCATCGCCAGAAAATATTTTCAACAAGCTATCGATCTTAATCCTTTTTCGATTGAAGCTAAATTAGGACTTTCGGAAGCTTTAATTCAAGCTAACGAACTCAAAGCAGCTAACGAAATTGTCAAAGAGCTTCCGGAATTAAGCAAACAAACTCCTAAAAAAATTGAGATTTTTCCAGGTGCAAATGACTCTAATTCTAAAAATATTTTTGATGATACTTCTAGTTTAGAATTAATCCTTTACTCTTATGCCTTAGAAGAACAAGAACGTTATTTAAGCGAAGAATAACTTTCAACTTCATATCCTAAAGATTCACCAAGATCGCAACTTTCTTCACTTAAAAAATCAACAGCATGATACTTTTTCCAGCGATAAGCAGTTTCGGAATCTATGTTTTGATGAAGATGAAATTTCAAATCGCCGCTCATTTCAGAAACGCTACGAACACCATCAGTCATTCGTTTATTTTTGTCTTGATATGGTTCTAACATTCCTGCATTAAAGTCAATACCTAAAAACTTACAGATAGTTTCTACTGTGGTTTCAGGATAGCTAACTAAATCCTCAAACTTGACTTGCATTTGACGGTTAGCTGGAATATCTAATAAAAATTCGATAATATTCTCGTGACTAACTAACCAAGTTAATTCTGCAACTTCTTGTCTGGAAAGCGAACTTTCATTCATAATTGGCGTAATTCGTTCTAGTTTAGCTTCTGTATAAGAGTAAATGGTTCCATAAGGATGACGTAACAAATGAAGATAAAGTGGTTCTTCAAAATCGGTTTCCGCACGTCGAAGAATGTCTAAATGAGCAGCATAAGTTGGAGTTTTGTCAACTAAAATTTGTGGTTCTACCCATTTTTGCAAAAGTTGATAAAATTGCTTTGTAGTTGTTTGTTTGCTAATTAATTCTTGCATTAATGCTTCGGCTTCCGATGCCGAACATTTTTGAAGTTGGACGATCGCGCGAATTGCTCCTTGTAATAAGTGATTGTTCGTTCCTTCGCCTAATGCTGCTTGTCTTTGCGCCAGAGTGTTGTAAGATAATAAATGTAATTCTGGAGGAGCGAATAACTGCGGGTTTCCGGCTAGCATCACTCGCAATAAGGTGGAGCCAGATCGTGGTGGAGAAAGAAGGAAAACTGCACGCGGATTTTTAGTTTCTTGAGTTTTTCTGGTTTCGTTTATTTGTAATTGTGCGACTCGGTAATTAATTTTTTTCCGAAACTCGCTTATTTCCTCCAAACTAATTTTTTCTGGGGCTTCAGTGGGAGTTTCGGCAACAATGTCTTGGCTGATTTTTTCTGAAGTAGAAGGATTAAGTTTGTTGGTGATGAAATCAACTATTTGAGCAATAGCTATATCATCTACATATTTTCCCTTAGACATTAGTAAGTCGTGGAAACCTAGTTTTTGCTGAAATTCTTCTTCGATTAAGACTACAAGTTGAATAAAATCAATTGAAGCAAAACTAAGGTCTGTAACTAACTGAGTTTCTGAGTTAATTTGTTGCTCTAATTCTATGTCCCAGTCTTGGGTCATTTCTTGAACTATATCAACAATCTTTGCTTGAATTTGAGTTGTATTTAGCTGCATAAATTTGTCTCCAAAGTAATTTCAGTTCTCGATATAGTAACTAAATAATGTTACAGATTATACAGAAGTCCAGAGCAAAAAAGTTGAAACTAATTTCATCAAATAGAGCTAAAAACAAATTAGTTGATTGTCGCGATCGCTATTTTTTTTATAACTCAAGACAATCATTAACGGCAAGCATTTGGCTCGCTTAATTGATGTGATTTTTTCGCAAGAGAATAGTTTTCTTGACTAAAATCAGGAAAATATTGCTTCAAAATGCAGATTTGGAGCCAAAAAACCTGAACTTGATGCTCAAATTTTTATTTGCAGCTAACTTTTTGTTAATTCAGCTACAGAAAAGATCATTAATAAGTAAAAGTTGAGTAAAAATCATTTAACCACTAACTTTAGCTAATGTGCCGTAGTAACTTATCTAAGTGGAGAGTTGTCTTTGATGCCAAAGCCGCGAGCCAGTCTTGAGAACGCTAATTGTTACTATCATAAGTACATTCACGCACAAACGTCAATTGGCTGAGATGAAGATTTAATATTTTTTTCTCGAACAAAACTGACGAATGTGAAGATTTTATGTTTTTACGCATAAAACAGGTCTTTCTAGGTGACAGTTAAAAATTTTTGAGTTAGAAAAGAATTACGAAATAAGTGCAGTCCGGGGTGTAGTCAGTATCAGTAAGATTACTGAGAATAGGTTGAGCGTTGCCATTGTGGATATAGAGACAAAAATGAACTCCTTTGTCAGTATTGTTATCAATTCAGCAGAACTTTCCGACCCAAATTTAGCCGTTGTCGCCGCCCAAACTGGCGCTGTTGGGGTATTAGACTTAGAATTTTGCCCTCAAAATAAGCTGACTTTAGCAGCAGAAAATTTAAAAAAATTAATATCTTTAACTCAAGAAAATCAGAAGATCGGACTGCGACTGCATCAAAACCAAATTCTTGCCCAGAAAAACCTCTTAGAACTCCTTAAAAATCGCGATCATTGGCTAATTTTAACTGGCTGGGAGAGCCAAAATTTAGCCACAGACTTAGGAAATTTCCCAAAAGCAGTTAATCGCCAAGTATTATTAGAAGTCCTAGATCCAAAAGAAGCTGTAGCTATAGAAAAAAGTCTCGTTCAAGTAGACGGAATCGTCGCCAAAGGACATGAAAGTGGCGGTTGGGTAAGCGAAGATTCGGCTTTCATCTTGACACAAAATTTAGTAAAGGTACAACAACTTCCCATCTATGTTCAGGGAGGAATTGGTATCCACACCGCAGCAGCAGTGAGGGCTGCGGGAGCAGCAGGAGTTGTCCTCGACGACCAACTTTGGTTAATGCCAGAATCGCCATTAGACCCGAAAATACAAAGACTCTTAAAAAATCTGAGCGGACAAGAAGCGATCGCCATTGGTGAAAGATTAGGTAAAACTTGCCGAGTGTTATTTCGTCCTGGCTTTACCGCAGTTAAAAAGCTACAGAAATTAGCCGAAGACAGCGAAATTCAACAAGCAGACGCACAAACTTGGCAACAACAAGCAAATACCTTAATTGGTTGGTCAGATCCGGAAAATTTCTGCTTACCGATGGGACAAGGAGTTGGTTTAGCCGCAGGATATCAATCTCGCTATCAAACTACAAGTAATTTTCTCAAAGCTTTATCGCAAGCAAGCGCAGAACATCTCGAAACTGCGAACCAATACCAACCTTTACAAGCAAACTCACCTCTAGCGGTATCTCACGGAACGAAATACCCGATTATGCAAGGTCCAATGACCAGGGTAAGCGATGTGGCTGAGTTTGCCAATGCGGTTTCCCAAGCAGGGGCGTTACCGATGTTGGCTTTAGCCTTGATGCGTAAAGAACAAGTGAAATCGCTGTTGTATAAAGCCAAAGATTTGATCGGAAATCGTGCTTGGGGAATTGGGATTTTAGGCTTTGTTCCCCAAAACTTACGCGAAGCCCAGTTAGAAGTGGTTAAGGAAGTTAAACCACCTTTTGCGTTAATTGCTGGGGGTCGTCCAGATCAAGCTGCTAGACTCGAAGCCGAAGGAATTGCTACTTACATTCACGTACCCACACCAGCACTTTTGAAAATGTTCCTCGAACAAGGTGCAAGACGCTTTGTTTTTGAAGGACGAGAATGTGGCGGTCATGTGGGACCTTTGAGTAGCTGGATTTTGTGGTCAGGTGCGATTCAAACTTTACTGGAAGAAGTACCTGCGGGTGCAGAAGAAGAGATTCACGTTTTCTTTGCTGGTGGTATCCACGATCGCCTTTCTGCGGCAATGATTGCAGCAATGGCGGCACCTTTAGCCGCTAGGGGAATGCGCTTCGGGGTGTTGATGGGAACTGCTTATATTTTGACGGAAGAAGCGGTGCAGTGTGGGGCGATTTTACCTGGTTTTCAACAAGAAATTCTCAGTTGTCAAAAGACGATCAATTTGGAAACAGGTCCCGGTCATGCGAGTCGGTGTGCAGTAACTCCTTTTGCGAAGGAATTTTACGAGACTCGGCGCAGAATGGCGGCTAATGGTAGTTCTCCTGATGAAATTAAGGAAGTTTTGGAAGATTTGACTCTCGGAAGATTGCGGATTGCTTCTAAAGGTTTGACGCGAGATAGTTCGGGTCAAATCGTGACGGTTAGCGAAGAGAAGCAAGTGGCTGAGGGAATGTATATGATCGGTCAGGTGGCGACTTTACGGGATCAAAGTTACACGCTGGCAGAGTTACACGCTGATGTTGCGGAAAATAGTACCAAATGGCTGCAAGAAGTAAATAGTAGCCAATTATCAGTTAACAGTAATCAGTTATCAGTGAATAGTTTATCTCCCAATTCCCAATCCCAAGTCACCAGTCCCAAGTCACCAATCCCAAGTCACCAGTCCCAAGTCACCAGTCCCCAATCCCTAATCACCAGTCCCCAATCCCGAAAACCTTCCGAGATTGCGATCGTCGGAATTGCGACATTATTACCAAAAGCAGATAATCCTGAGCAATACTGGGACAATATTGTGAATAAGGTGGATGCGATCGCCGAAATTCCGGGACATCGTTGGGATTGGCGTTTATATTACGATGAATCGCGCCAAACCAGAGACAAGATTTATTCTAAATGGGGTGGTTTTCTTGATGATGTGAGTTTCGATCCTTTACGTTTCGGAATTCCCCCAAAATCTTTAAAATCGATCGAACCGATGCAACTGTTAACCTTAGAAGCAGTTCGACGCGCTTTAGCTGACGCAGGTTACGAAAAAGGTAATTTCGATCGCGAAAATACCAGTGTCATTCTCGGTTGCGGTGGCGGTATTGGCGATTTAGGACAACAATATGCGACTCGTTCGGAAATTCCGCGTTTTGTCGGTCAAACTAATTCCGAAACTTGGGATCGTTTGCCAGAATGGACTGAGGAATCGTTTCCTGGAGTTTTGTTAAATGTAGTCGCGGGCAGAGTTGCGAGTCGTTTTGACTTCGGTGGATCGAACTTTACTGTCGATGCAGCTTGTGCTTCTTCCTTAGCCGCAATTGACCTTGCGGTGAAAGAATTAGAAACAGGAGTTGCGAATGTAGCGATCGCTGGAGGAGTGGATACTGTCCAAAGTCCCTTTGCTTTCTTCTGTTTCAGTAAAACTCAGGCACTTTCACCACGAGGCAAATGTCGGACTTTTGACCAAACTGCTGACGGAATTGCGATTAGTGAAGGAATCGCGATCGTGGTGTTAAAAAGATTAGCAGATGCCGAAAGAGATGGCGATCGCATTTATAGTGTGATTAAAGCTGTCGCGAGTTCTAGCGACGGGAAAGCTTTAGGTTTAACTGCACCTTTACCAGCCGGACAACGACGGGCAGTTAAGCGCGCTTATACGAAAGCAGATCTCGACCCGAAAACGATCGCCTTATACGAAGCACATGGTACAGGAACCGTGGCAGGCGATCGCGCGGAATTAGAAACTTGGTTACAAACCTTAACTCTAGCCCAAGCTGCCAGTAAATCTTGCGCGATTGGTTCAGTAAAAACTGGGATCGGACATACGAAAAGTAGCGCTGGGGTGGCAGGATTAATTAAAGTCGCTTTATCCTTGCATCATCAAGTGAAACCACCCCACATGAATGTGGAGAAACCCTTAGAAGCGATCGCCGATCCTGAAAGTCCGGTATATCTGTTAAAAGAAGCCCAACCTTGGATTGCTAATCCCAACTATCCGCGACGAGGAAGCATTAGCGCCTTTGGCTTTGGGGGAACGAATTTTCATGCTGTACTAGAAGAATATTCCGGCAACCAAAGTCCTGTGGGTGGTCAAAATTGGAGTTGGGAATTATTGGTTTTCCGTAGCGAAAACCGAGACAAATTAAGCGCTGAACTTACTAGCTTAAAACAAGCTTTGGCGATGGGGGCAAAACCTTGTTTACGCGATTTAGCTTATAGTTACGCCCAGCAAGCCCAAGCCAAGCAAAAAGATCCGGTTTGTTTAACAATTGTCGCAGCAAGTTTAGCACAATTGGAAACCGATTTAACAACCGCGATCGCTTATTTGCGAACTCAAAATTCTCCTCCCTTACCTTTGCAGATTCAATATGGGGAAAAAGCCATCGCGGGCGAAATCGCCTTTCTCTTTTCCGGACAAGGTTCCCAATATCCCCAAATGGCAAGGGAAGTAGCACTTTATTTTCCCGAAATGCGCGCAGCATTGGCAATGGGCGATCGCCATTTACAAGCTTATTTCACCAAACCGATTAGTCAATATATTTATCCCGCAAGCGCCTACGATGCAGCCACAGAAAACCACCAAAACGAACAACTCAAAGATACCAAAATCGCCCAACCAGCGATCGGAACAATTGAATTAGGTTTTCTGCACATCGCTGCTAAATTAGGTTTACAACCAGTTAGTGTTGCGGGACATAGCTACGGTGAATATGCCGCCCTGCACGCGGCTGGCGTGCTTTCTGAAGCCGATTTCTTGCGTTTATCCGCGATCCGGGGCAAAGTCATGGCAGCCGCTTGTGATGAAACTGAAGGCGGAATGGCAGCCGCCCAGATCACTCGCGAAGAGTTATTATCTCGTTTAAAAGGCTTTGATGGTGTGGTAATTGCGAACCATAACGCCCCCCTTCAGTCGGTAATTTCCGGAGATCGACAAGCGGTAGCCAAAGTGGTTGAAAATTTGCAAGCATCGGGGATTAAAGCCATGATGCTACCCGTAGCTGGTGCATTTCATACACCTTTAGTCGCCGCAGCAAGTAAACCTCTAGCTGACGCGATCGCCAATACCGCGATCGCCTCGCCCCAAATTCCAGTGTATGCTAATGCTACTGCTCGTTGTTACCCCAACGAAGCCACCGCGATTAAAAAACAACTCTCGAAACACCTACTTAGTACCGTCGAATTTGTCAGTCAAATTGAACAAATGTACGCCGACGGTGCAAGAGTATTTATCGAACTCGGACCGAAAAGCATTTTAACTAAACTCAGCAACCAAACTTTAGCTGAAAAAGAACATTTGTGTGTATCTTTCGATAGTAACGGCGGCGGTTTACGCGGTTTCTTATCAGCTTTAGCCAGTTTAGCAACTCGTAGCGTTGATTTTAATCTTCCTGCCTTATTTACAAACAGAGAAGTACAGCAGTTAGACTTATCTAACTTAGTCGAAACTACCCAAGAACCACCACTCCCAAAAACAGCTTGGTTAGTCAATGGCGGCAACGCTAGACCCCACCAAGAAACCATTGGTTACACTGGTAAGTTACCACCCTTAAATCAGGCAACAGTAGTTAACTCTTCAGCAACAACCAGCGCCAAAGTAAAAGCAAATCCACTGCATAATTCTCAGCCAAAGTTAATAGTTAATAATGGTCATAACAATTCTGAACCTCCAGCAACAACCACCGCCAAGCAGCTTAATAACTCTCAACTAAAGCCAAATGGAACTGCTAGTTTTTCACCTAGCAATAATTCTGGCAAAAATGCTCAATTTCCAGTAAAGCAAGTTACAAACAATTATTCTCAAACCCAAGTATCTTCAGCAATGAAAACAACGAATAATCAAAATCAACATTTACCAATGGATGCTGACCAACTTTCTCACCAAACTAATGCTTTAGCAGGATATCAAGCATATCAAGAAACTATGCGTCAGTTTCTGCAATTGCAAGAAAAAGTGATGCAGCAATTTTTAGCTTCAGTTCAGTCGGAAGAAACGGTTTCTCCTCCAACTCATCAAACTAACGGAAATAATGGAAATAACGGCAAAAACGGTAACGGTAATCATCTTTTAACTGTACCCGATGGTAATTTAACTGAAACTGATTCTAGTCGCCAACCAAACTTTTCCGTACCAACCAACTTTGCCCCCCAAGCGCAGCAGGAAAAGCCACCCCATCGAGAAAATATTCCCCAAGAAAAAGTTGTTGAAAAATTAGCAGCAACACCTGAAATAGAGACTTTTGCTCCAGATTTAACCGTAACTTATCCAGCAAAAACTGCGCCAGAAATAATAGAGACAAATAATTCGTCTGCGCAGCGAGAAAACTTAATTCAAATTTTAGTAGAATTAGTGAGCGATCGCACAGGCTATCCTCCGGAAATGTTGGGACTTGACCAGGATTTAGAAGCAGAATTAGGCATCGATTCGATTAAGCGTGTGGAAATTTTAGGCGCATTCCAAAAAGCTTTAAATCCCGATATTTCCCAACAGCTTAATCAAGAAATGGAGAACTTGACACGAGCAAAAACTCTCAATAGTTTAGTAGACCAATTATTAGCCCAAGCCCAAAATAGTCAGGTAGAAACCGTTGCAACTCCGCCTCCACCTGTACAAGTTAGCCCAGAAAAAGCTTCGTCTGTGCAGCGAGAAAACTTAATTCAAACTTTAGTAGAATTAGTGAGCGATCGCACGGGCTATCCCCCGGAAATGTTGGGACTTGACCAGGATTTAGAAGCAGAATTAGGCATCGATTCGATTAAGCGTGTGGAAATTTTAGGCGCATTCCAAAAAGCTTTAGAACCAAATATTTCCCAACAACTTAATCAAGAAATGGAGAACTTAACACGGGCGAAAACTCTCAATAGTTTAGTAGACAAACTTATCGTTGAGGAAGTTTGCCTGGGAAAGCCTAATGGCGAAGTATTGTCAACACTTATAAATAGTGCTTCGCCTCGTCTACCTCGCTATCAAATTCAATCTGTAGAGTCAGCTTTAACTACTTCTAAATTAGCCCTTGCTCCTGGACTATTTTTGATTACTGAAGACCGCCTTTTTTGTGCCAAAGCTTTAGCTAGCGCTTTAGCAAAAAAAGAAGTTGAAACTGCAATTATCAAAAGAAAAACTCTCCTCGATCCTGTCAAATTAGCTGCCAAAATTGACCAACTGCGGAGTAAATTCGGTGCGGTACATGGAATCATTCACTTAGTAGGAATCGAATCGAATCTCCAAACTAAATCGTTGACAAAATGGCGAGAGTATGCTGGGCTACACAGTAAAAGTCTCTTTCAGCTTTTAAAGCTGTGTGCGAGCGACTTACAAGAAGCAGGAAAACAAAAACAGGCTTTTGTGTTATCTGCTTCTCTCTTAGGCGGTTATTTCGGTCGTCAGGGCGAAATCCCAGGATTAGCGACGAATGGTGCGGCGGTGGGCTTGCTGAAAACCTTAGTAACTGAATGGTCAGGAGTGCAAGCGAAGGTTGTTGATTTTGATACCAGCCTTTCACCGAGAACAATTTCGCAAAAAATAATTGAGGAATTGTTAAGTCCCGGTCGTTTAGAAGTTGGTTATCCAGAAGGAAAACGGACAATTTTTCCGACGGTAGCAGCACCACTTGCGGGAGATTCAAAACAGCTTACTCCGGACAAAGATTGGGTAGTTTTAGTTACAGGTGGGTTACGAGGAATCACTGCCGAAATTACTACCGATTTAGCCAAAGTAGGGTTGAAATTAGCGATCGCCGGAAAATCTCCTTATCCGGAACCAGAAAGCCCTGAAACAGCCGGAATTGAAGACCTCAGCAAATTGCGTCAAATCTTGATTCAGCAAGCAATTAATTCCGGGGAAAAACCCACACCAGTCGCAATTGAAACCAAGCTAAAAAAATTGCAACGAAATCGCGCGATGCACTTAAACCTGGAACGTTTTCGCAGTTACGGCGCAACGGTAGAATACTATAGCGCTGATGTCAGAAACGAGTCTGAATTTGGTTCGGTAATCCAAACAATTTATCAGCGTCACGGCAAAATTGATGCAGTAATTCACGGCGCAGGAATTATTGAAGACAAACTAATTGTTGATAAAACTCTCGCCTCTTTTGACAAAGTTTTTGATACCAAAGCCGACAGTATTTATTTATTGTCGAAATATCTCCAATCAGAGAGTTTACAACTGTTAGTTTTATTTAGTTCCGTCGCCGGACGTTATGGTAACAAAGGTCAGTGTGATTATGCCGCCGCTAACGAAGTAATGAACCGCTTCGCTTGGCAACTAAATCAGCAGTGGTCAAACACCAGAGTTGTCGCGATTAATTGGGGACCTTGGGATACTAAAGGAATGGCTTCCGAGTCAGTAAAAAGACAATTTCGCGATCGCGGCATCATCCCCATTCCTCTCGAAGCAGGTCGTCAATTTTTCCTCAATGAAATCCTTTACGGTAGCCAAACCGATGTAGAAATTGTTGCAGGTGAAGGACCTTGGGAAACTTACGAAGCTGCAAGAGAAAACGAAGCCGAAAATGGAGAATCTCCCTTACCTTTACTGCAAAAAACAATTCCTCAATTACAACCAAACGGTAGCGTAACTCTCGAATATAGCTTTAGTTTAGAAACAGATCCTTATTTAAAAGATCATCAACTCGACGGGAAGCCAGTATTACCCGCCGCAGGTGCGCTAGAGTTAATTGCGGAATTTGTCCAAGCAGCTTGGGAAGATTGGCAAGTAACCCAAGTGCGAGATTTGCGGGTGTTCCGGGGTTTAGTCTTGGAGGGAAAAAGCAAAACTGTTTGGTTACAAGCAAAAGCTTCTACCCATGCTGATGCAACCTCCACAGAAATAACCGCAGAAATTCTCGACCCAGAGAAAAAGATACCTTATTATCGAGCAACGGTAGTTTTACAACCACAGTTAGAAGCTTCTCCCCAACTGGAAATTAGTTCTTTATCTGGGGGACAAAAGTTAGCGCCAGATGCAGCTTATCAAAACTATCTTTTTCACGGAGCTAGTTTTCAACTGGTAACTGGAATTGAGCGCTTAAATCAACAAGGTATTGATGCAGAGGTAAAGCCGAGTAATGCTCAGAGTTTTTTAAGCAGAAATACAAGCCAATTGCAGCAGCTAAATTGGTTATTCGATCCTGGTTTGATTGATACTGCGCCTCAGTTAGCAATTGTCTGGGCGAGAGTGCAACAGGAAACCACAGCTTTACCGTCAAGATTCGGTCGTGTTACTCGTTATTTGAGTGCGAAAGTTGCCCAACCTTTAAAAATGGCGTGGCGAGTAATTGAAAGTAGCTTGAATACGCTTACTTACGATGCGATTCTCTTTGATGAAATGGGGAATATCCATTTTTATCTCGAAAATATTGAAAGTACCTGTAATTCACAATTAAATCGTTTAGCAGCCCAATGAGTACCACGAGATCAACTGATATTGCTATTGTCGGAATGTCGGCTTTGTTTCCCAAAGCTAAGGATTTGCAGACCTATTGGCAGAATATCTTAAATAAGGTTAAGGCGATCGCGGATGCCCCTGATGCTTGGGCGGAACCTTATTTTGACCCGGAAGCAAAGGAAAATGACCGCATTTATACTCGTAAAGGTGGCTTTTTGGGTGACTTAGCCCAATTCGATCCCCTGGAATTTGGAATTATGCCAAATTCGGTGGATGGTGGGGAACCGGATCATTTTTTGGCTCTAAAATTAGCTAAGGAAGCTCTTAAGGATGCGGGTTATTTAGCTAAACCTTTTAATCGGGAAAAAACGGGGATTATTTTAGGGCGAGGAACTTATATTAATCGCGGCTATAATACGCTGTTACAGCATGGGCAAATTGTCGATCAAACTTTGAGTTTGCTTGAGCAATTTTTGCCACAAATGGATGGGGAAACGAAAGGGAAAATTCGCCGGGAATTAAAGGCTAGTTTACCACCTTTTACCCCAGAAATGGCTCCTGGGCTGGTTCCGAATGTGATTACGGGACGGATTGCGAATCGTTTGGATTTACGCGGTCCAAATTATATTGTCGATGCGGCTTGTGCTTCTTCTTTGATTGCGGTAGATTTAGCAATTAAGGAGTTACTTAGCGATCGCTGTGAGATGGTTTTAGCTGGTGGGGTTCATGCTTCGACTCCACCGCAAATTAATATGATTTTCTGTCAGTTGGGGGCTTTGTCTCGGACGGAAATTAAACCTTTTGCTCAAGGTGCGGATGGTACAGTTTTAGGGGAAGGATTAGGTATCCTCGTCTTAAAGAAACTTGGTGATGCGGAACGAGATGGCGATCGCATTTATGCTGTAATTAAGGGTGTTGGTACTTCTAGTGATGGTAAAGCTTTAGGTTTATTTGCGCCGCTTCTGGAAGGTGAACTCCTCGCTTTGGAAAAAGCATATTCTGCGAGTAATGTCAACCCCGAAACTGTAAAATTAATTGAAGCACACGGAACCGGAATTCCTTTAGGCGATCGCACCGAGATCCAATCCTTAACTCAATTATTAGGTAAAAAGTCCCAATTCTTGCCAGATTGCGCGATCGGTTCCGTCAAATCAGCGATCGGTCATTGCATCCCCGCCGCAGGCGCAGCCAGTCTGATTAAAACCGCCCTGGCATTATACCACAAAATCTTACCCCCGACGCTTTGCGAGGAAATCAACCCAGAATTGGGTTTAGAAGAGTCACCTTTGTACGTGAATAGCGAACCTCGTCCCTGGATACATGGAAACCGAGATATCCCCAGACGCGCAGGAGTTAACTCGTTTGGCTTTGGGGGAATTAACGCCCATGCAGTCTTAGAAGAATATTCTACCACCAAACCCGCAACGCTCCACCATCAGTTTCCCACAGAATTACTGGTATTTGCAGCACAGAACAAAGCCCAATTAATCGCCAAAATCCGCCGCGTACAAGAATTTTTAGGCAACAATCCCCAAACACCACTCAGTAACGTCGCTTATACCTTAGCTCAGGATACCACAGGAAGCGAGCGAGTGGCGATCGCCGCTAGCAACCTTACTGATTTCCAACAGAAATTAACACTAACTCTCGAAAAACTTTCCACCACAAATCAAAGCGAATTTCAAACTCGGAACGGCATTTACTACGCGCAAAACAGCACTTTAGCCACTACCGAAAAAACAGCCTTTCTCTTTCCCGGAGAAGGTTCCCAATATCCCAATATGCTCGCCGATTTGAGTTTATACTTTCCCCAAGTAAGAGAGTGGTTTGACTTTCTTGATACCACATTTAACGAAAGAGAATATCTTCCCAGTTCATTTATTTTCCCCCCACCAGCAATTAACTTAAACTCCGAACAAATCCATCAAGCCCAAGCCCAATTATTCAACATGGATTTAGCTTCGGAAACCGTCTTTACAGCTAGCATGGCGCTATACGAACTCCTAAACCAACTAGGAATAAAAGCCGCCGTCATGGTAGGTCACAGTACCGGGGAAAATGCCGCTTTAATTGCTTCCGAAACCGTTAAAATAAACAGCCGCGAACAACTTAGCGAAAAAATGCGCTACCTGAATCAAATTTATCGCGATTTGGTCGCTTCAAATAGTATCACTAAAGGCGCATTACTCTCAGTTGGTGCAGTTAATCCTGAGTTAATCGAACAAATATTAACTAATTTTTCAGGACGCTTACATTTAGCAATGTATAACTGTCCCAATCAAGCAATTTTGTTCGGTAATTCAGAAGATATTCAAATAGCCACCGAGAAACTTCAAGCCCAAGGAGGAATTTGCTCGCGGCTACCTTTCGATCGTGCTTATCATACACCATTATTTACCAATGTCAGTAATGCTTTTCTCGCTTTTTACTATTCCTTAGAAGTAGGAATTGGTCAAACTAAATTATACAGTTGTGCAACCGGGGCAGAATTTCCCCAGGAAACAACAGCAATTCGCCAATTAGCAGCGCAACAATGGTCAAGCCAAGTTAAATTTTGGTCAACAATTAGTAACTTATATCAGCAAGGAATTCGTACGTTTGTCGAAGTGGGACCAAGCAGCAATTTGACTGGCTTTGTTCATGATATTTTACGTCAAGAAGAGTATCTGGCTTTTGCGAGTAATTCACAGCGTCAATCAGGTTTGTCTCAACTCCAAAATTTACTCGCTAGCTTATTTGTACATGGTGCGAATTTGAATTTTAGTTGCTTATACCAACAGCGAAACTTACAATTAGTTAATTGGGATGAAGTTAGTACAACTCCAGCAAAAAGGACTAACACAATCCTTAATTTGAATATGCCAAGAATGCGTTTGTCCGAGGAATTTGCCGGACAAATTAAGGAGAAATTGCAACTAGAAAATCAAGAAAACTTGGAGAGTAAATCGACTTCTTTGTTGACTACTTCTTCTAGGATTACTGAATCTCAGCAAAGCCAGCAAAGTCAAGAAAAGTTAACTGTAGAAACGCCAGAGAATCTGCAAAGCGAAACTTTTACCAAAGTAGAGACTGTAACTAGGGAAAATTTAGAGCAATTAGAGACAAATATAGCCTCCTTAGATGAACCTATCCCAGCAAATTTCGCTCCTGTTGCGAAACCGACTATTTCCGCCGTAATTTCTGAGCAAAACTCTCTCTTTGCAAATAAGATTAACAGCAAAAATAGCGATCGCCATAGCCTCAGCTTACTCCAAAATCACTTTGAGTTGATGCAAGAATTTCTCGCTAGTCAAAGTCGCATCAACGAAAACTTCTACAACTCCCAAACAGCAAAAGTTAGTCCCTTCTCCAACAAATTTCCTCTACTCGGTAAAATTCTCGCACAAGACACACAACATCTCTCTAGCGAACGTTATTTCAACCTTAGCCAAGATATCTTTCTCTGGGATCATACCCTCGGCGGTCAACTCTCGCAACGCCACCCAGAATTAATTCCTTTACCCGTGATTCCCTTTACAGTGAGTATGGAAACTTTGGCTGAAGCAGCAGTTTGTTTAGTCGGTGGTGACAATTATGTGGTGGGAATTTATGATATTCGTGGTTATCGCTGGTTAGCTTTAGATCGAGGTGAGTTAGTTTTAGGAATAGAAGCTAAAATTGAATCAGAATCTCAAGTCAAAGTCAGACTTTTTCAAACTAATCATCATCAAGCAGTTGCGCGGCATTTAGTCTTTGAAGGAACAGTGAAATTAGCAACAGATTTTGCACCTCCACCTGCACCGATTCCCTGGCAATTAAATTCTCCCACAACTTCGCGTTGGTCGGACGAAGAATTATATCGCACCGGAATGTTTCATGGTTCTCGTTTCCAAGGAGTTAAACATTTACGCGGTTGGAATCAAGCAGGAATTGAAGCTGATTTAAAAGTTATTTCCATTGATAACTTTTTCCGGGATATTCCTCAACCTGAGTTTCAAATTGATGCAGGTTTGTTAGATGCTGCCGGACAATTGGTAGGCTATTGGGTATCGGAACAATTTGGGACAGATTTTAATGTTTTTCCTTTCCGAGTTACTGCTTTTGAGCAATATGAAACACCTTTAGCCGCAGGAAGTTATGTGTTGTGTCGCGGGAAAATGGGCTTTGTCAGCGAATTGCAAACCGAAGCTAGTTTTGATTTCTTGGATCGATCTGGTAAAGTTATTGCTCGTTTGACAGGCTGGTGCGATCGCTATTTCAGTGTCCCTCATGAATATTATCAGTGTCGCTTGCATCCAGCTACAGCTTTTCTTTCTCAACCTTGGTTACAAACCGAAACCGGATTAATTAGTCGCCGCATCAATCCTTTCCCGGAAGGATTTCTCGAAGATTCCTGGCACATTTGGCAGCGAGTCCTAGCTCATTTAGTCCTCAACCAGCCAGAACGAGAATTTTGGTACAATTTGCCCGAAAAGGGTTCTCGACGTACTGAATGGTTATTAGGCAGAATTGCGGCGAAGGATGCGCTACGTCAGTGGGGGCAGGAAAATTACCAAATTGACCTCGCTCCGGTGGATATAGAGATTTTACCCGATCGCGAAGGAAAGGCGATCGCCACTTGTCCGGAGTTAGCAGCTTTTACCTCACTTCCCGACGTTTCAATTACTCATAGTTGCGGCTATGTCGTCGCTGCGGTTGCATCACCACCAACCCGGCTGGGAATCGATCTCCAACGTTTAGATTATGTGCAAGTTGAGGATCTCGTCTCAGTTGCCTTTACACCCGCCGAAATTGAGCTTTTACGCGATTTTGCCCCAAAAACAGCGATCGGGCTTTGGGCGGCTAAAGAAGCGGCAGCCAAGGCTTTTGGGACAGGTTTGCGGGGAATGCCCCAACAATGGTGTATTAACAATTATACAGGTGAGTTAAAACAAGTGACAGTTAGCCACAAAAGCCAACTTTTTAACGTCCAACTTTGGTATAGCGCTACTGAAGTTTTAGCAGTTTGCCAATATTGATTTTCACTTAAACATCCTGACGACCTATGAAAACGCAAATCCAGCTAGATATTAATAATTTACTTGAAGAGATGACGAGAATGCAAACTCAAATCGCGATCGCGAGCATTCTCCATAAGTTACTCCAACAACGACATCTCGACATTGAAGAAGTTTCTCCTCATCTGCGATTAAGAGCAGATCTCGGTTTTGAATCTCTGGATATTGTCAATCTTGTTGTCGCCATTGAAGAAAAATTTCAACAAAAACTTTGTTTTGCTCAACTTTTAATGAAAGATGGTCAATACGTTGATGATTTAAATGTTGAACAATTGGTAACATTTGTTGTTAGCAAACTTCACCATTCTAATTAAACTTTTACAATCTTCGGAGAAAAGTTTAGAAACAAGGCAGAGGGGAAAGGGAAAAAAGACAAGGGGTAATTGTTGAACAAAAGATAATGGCATTAGTTCTCAATCCCCACCTCACCAATCCCCAACTACCAATCATGAGCAGATGTATCAACCAGCAAAAAATTGTTTTCGTCAAGATTTAGTCATAGCACAAAACCTTAAAAAAGGAGATACAGCTAAATATTTTTTAATTAAAGAACCTGTATCTGGCGAAACTGTGGAATTAGGAGAAGAAGAATATTTTTTATGTCAATTGATGGATGGGAAACAAACTCCATCACAAATAACTTCAGCTTTTCAAGAAAAGTTTCAAATGCAACTTAGTCTCGCTGACTTTGCTGAATTTTCCAGTTCAATGAGCGAGTTAGGACTGTTTACAACTTATCAAGAAAAAGAATTAATTGAACCAGTTTTAGAGACAGCAAAAGATTCTCCTACAGTTCCCCAAGAATCGAATTCAAATTTAGAAGAAACCCTGACAGTTTCTTCTCCAGCAACTTCAACCGAACCGACACTTCCCGAAAAAAAGAAAAAAGCTACTTACCAACTTAATTTCGGCTCACCTCATCTTTTATGTCAACGTTTAGCGCTAATTAGTCAGCCGTTTGCTAAATTATCTTGGTTGACAATAACTGGGATTATCATAGCCTGTTTAACTACTGTCAATAACCAATTTATTTTTTGGCTAGATTTAAATAGCGCTGGAGAAAAATTACCTTTTCTTGCCACAATTATTTTTGGTTTAATCACTGTTAATTTTGGTAGTAAATTAGCTCAAGCTACAGTTATTACTTTTTACGGTAGTAGGGTAGAAGAGTTAGGAATTCAACTAACTTTTGGTTTTTTCCCGCTATTTTATATTAGCAAAAAAGGTATCAAACAGCTTAATCGCAAACAAAAATTATGGACATTTGCCACACCTTTGCTATTTCGGCTTAATTTAATTATCTGCGGAATTTTAACTTGGTATTGTACCCGTGGAACTCAAATAACTTTAGCAACTTTCAGTTTGATTTTAGCTCAAGCAGCTTGTTTAGGTTTTTTATTAGATATTAATCCTTTTTGGCATTCCAACGGCTACGGATGGTTGACCAACTACTTTCGTTTACCGAGATTATTTGAACGGACAATGCGTGTCTGGGACATGGTTTTACATCGTCGTCCGTTACCGAATAATTTATCAAATAAAGCTAAATTAGGATTAACCGTATATGCGCTAGTTATAGTTTTGTCCTGGGGATGTTTCTTTCTGGTTTTTGCGGTATTACTAGCTATAACTTTGGAAGGAAATTTTCAAGGTACAGGTGTAGTTTTGTTTGGTATTATTATAGCATTAATAAGTAGATGGTATTTTAGCATGACTCAACAAACTAATATTTCCAATGGTGGCAATAATGGTAAAATATCAGCAAATACAGTAGTTACTAATCAAGATGGGACAATAACCTTTAAACGTAATAAATTTCTTTATTTTTGGCAAAAGAATTGGTGGAAAGTTGCTGGCTTAGTCGGAGTCGCAGTGCTGTTATCTTTACCTTACGAATATCGTCCTGGAGGTGCAATTGCCTTATTACCTCCGAAACAAAAAGAGATTCAAGCTGATATTTCTGGGAAAGTAACTGAGGTGACAATTAAAGGTGCTGATGGAGAATGGATTGAAGCAGGAACAGTGTTAGGAACAATGGAACCTTCACGACAATTAAATCCAGCAACTCCAGTGGAAAATGATCGGGTAATTATTGAAGAACAAATTAAAACTCAAGAAGCCAATTTAGCTAAACAAAAAGCTCAACTCGACCGACTTTTAGCGACACCAAGACCAGAAGAAGTAGAAGTTGCTCAAACGGCGATTCAAACAGCAGAAGAACAACTACAAGCAGCAAAAACTAAGTTAAACGTAGTTACCAAGGAAGTAGAAACAGCACAGAAAGAATTAGAAACAATTACAACTACTACTGATTTTCGTTCTCGTGAAGCCAAACGACTGCAAAGTTTGTATCAAGATGGTGCGATTGCGCTACAACAATATGAGGATGCAGAAAAATTAGCGGCTACGGGAAAAACCGAAATTGAAGAGAAAAGAAATAATGTGTTAGTGAAGCTTGAACAGGTTGAAGAACAAAAACAAAATATCAAGACTCAAGAGCAAAATGTAGCTGAAAAAAAAGCCCAGTTAGCTTTAGTAATGAGCGGAACACATCCTGATGAAATTGCGGCGGCGCGTGAGGATGTGGAAGCTGCTAAAGCTGAATTAAAGCAGAAAGAACAAGAGTTGACAAATGTGGAAAGTCAATTGGAAAGTAGTAATTTAGTTATGCCTTTTGATGGACGAATTATTACTGCTTATGTAGACCAAAAAGCAGGAACTTATTTGGAACAAGGACAAACTTTTGCTGTTGCTGAAGACGATCGCAATATTCGCGGCGAAATTGAGGTTCCGGAAACGGATGTAGGGGAATTTGCGATCGGAAATATGACTGAAGTAAAGTTATCGGCTTATCCCAATGAAACGTTGCTGGGACGGGTAGTTTCTGTGGAACCGACAGCGATAGAAAAGCCGAACGGACGCTTTATTAAAGTGATTATTGAGCTACCGAATACTCAGAGATTACTGAAGTCAGGAATGACGGGTTATGCGAAAATAGAAGGAACAACGATGCCAGTTATTGTTGCTTTTACTCGTCCGGTAGTTAGATTTGTGCAAATCGAAGTTTGGTCTTGGATTCCGTAAAAAAATTGAGTAACTATGTTTGAATGTTCGAGTACAATACAGGAAATTCAACAACGTCAAAAACGACTTCAGTATCGTAGTGATTGGTTGAAGGCAATTTTAGACGAAACTGAAAGGGAACTTCGTTTGCTAGTTCCAGTCGAAGAAAGAGCAGAAGAAGATGAGCCAGAAACTGTGCTTTCGGAAGCAGAGATTCTGGAATTTGTGAATAATCTTTCTTCAGTGCTGCTTAATTTGGAGCAAGAAGCGAAGACACCTTCGGAAATTCAACAGCGTCGGGAGCAATTAGAATATCAAAAATTAGCTCTCTATAGTTTGTGGAAAGAAACCCAGAGAGAAATAGAATTGATCGGTGAGATTATTGCCGAGGCTGAGAAAAATGAGGAGGGTGAAAAAGCCGAATTATCTAGTTAATAAAATTTGCGGAGAAGTGACTCATGAAGAACTTGAAGCTTTTAGGTTGGATACCCTATTTGGCGATCGCCTTACCAATTTTGTTCTTGTCTACCTTGACAGCTTGTCGGTCAGTGGCGACAATTAGCGATCGCCCCGAAGATCGCTCTTCAGTTTCTATAGCTCAGTCTACATCTGTTCAATCTATGTATCAACCCGATCTTGGTTCTTATCCAGTAGGAGAAGTGAATAACCTGACGCTGAATCGAGGCTCGCGTCAACTTCCCCTGAAAGTATATTATCCTCAAAGACAAGGAACTTTCCCGACAATTATCTTTTCTCACGGAGCCGGAAGCTCGAATACAGGTTACTCTAGTTTAGCTAGTTATTGGGCTTCTCACGGCTATGTGGTGATTCTTCCCACTCATGCAGATTCCCTCGCTTTGCAAGGTGAAAGTGCTGATTCGGGTAACTTACGCGAGATTGTCGAATCAATGACTAAAGATTCCCAAGGTTGGATCGATCGAGTCGGAGATCTGCGCGCGATCGCCGATTCTTTAAGTCAACTCCCGCAACAAGCACCAGAATTACGAGGAAAAATCGATCCTCAACATCTGGGAGTCGGGGGTCACTCCTACGGAGCTTATACCGCACAACTCAGTGGTGGCGCAACTATCGACATTCCCGGTAGAGCCAGAAGCGAGAATTTCCGCGATCGCCGCGTCCAAGCTATTTTATTACTTTCTCCTCAAGGACGAGGACAACAAGGTTTGACTTCCTCTTCCTGGAACAATCTTAATTTACCGATGATGGTCATGACCGGATCGCGCGATCGCGGCGCTCAAGGACAAGGACCTGAATGGAAACAAGAACCCTTTGAATTAGCTCCTCCTGGCGATAAATACCTCGTTTTCATCCAAGGAGCCAACCACTTCTCCTTTAGCGGTAGACTCGCAGCCCCAGAAGGTTTAGGAGGAAGACAACGTAATCGCAGATTTGGCGCGAGATTAGGTTTACGTGGCGACCAAGAAGCGATTTTTGATGATGTGAAAATTGCCACCCTAGCTTTTTGGGATGCTTATTTGAAACAGGAAACTCAAGGCAGAAGCTATTTGCGAGGCAACTCTTTGCAACAACAAAGTGAGGGAAGAGTTGCCATTTCTACTAAATAAGCGAGTGGTGACTGGGGGTTTTGGGAGTGTAGTCAGTTTTGTCAGTGTTGGGGGTATTGGAAGTATTGGGAGTATTGGGAGTGTTGGAAGTGTTGGAAGTATTGGGAGTGTTGGAAGTGTTGGAAGTATTGGGAGTGTAGTCAGTTTTGTCAGTGTTGGAGGTGTTGGGAATAATCAACATTTACTCCCCCGTGTCCTCCAATTCCCCCGTGTCCTCCAATTCCTCCAATTCCCCCGTGTCCCC